>NZ_LMOM01000032.1:0-300000 GCF_001424185.1 Deinococcus sp. Leaf326
TCCGCATGGCCGAGGGCCTTAAGGCGGTGGCCCTGATCTCGCTGCATTACGACATAGTCTTCAAGAATGCCCAGCCCATGAGCGGCGTGTACTACGCGCCGGGCAAGGCCAGCCGGAAGTTTGCGGAGAAGGTTCTGCCCGCCCTGCGCGAATGCCCCGGCCGCTGGGTCAAGCCGAGCAGCTCGTCGCGCTTCAACGGCCTCTACATCGACGCCTTCCCCGACGCCAAGCCCTCGGTGCTCTTGGAGTTGGACAGCATCCGGCACGCGCCCCCCACGGGTACAGCAGGGCGCGAGGCACGCCTCACCATGCTGCGCCCGGTGGCCGACGCCATCGCGGCGGCGCTCTAAGCCCGCACGTGAGGCGGTTCAGGCTGGTCCGCGCTGAGGACGTGTCCGGGTCGAGCGGCACCGGCCACGTCGCCCAGGGCGTCGTCTTCACAGACGGCCACGTCGCTATGCGCTGGTGCGTGAACTCGTGCAGCACGGCCCTCTACGACTGCATCGAGCACGTCGAGCGCATCCACGGCCACGCCGGGCGCACGTGCGTCGAGTACCTGGACGAGCTGCCTGAGTGGCCTGAGCCGCCCTTCCTCGTCTTCCCCTAGGTCCGTCCGCGCCCTGTGCGCGTCTCAATCCGCTCAGGCCCGCGCACGTCGCTGGCCGCTTCCCAGTCACCTGCCCCGGCAGGTGGCCGCCCTGGAGGGCACATGAACAAAGTGGGATTTCTTGCCGGCCTCACCGCTGCTCTGGCACTGACGAGCACCGCCCCGCAGACCGCACAGCTCGAAGCCTGGGCGGACATATACCTGCCCGAGCTGCACACCAAGGCGCAGGAGCTGCTCAAGCCGCCCTTCACGCTGGGCGAGCTGGAGCAGGTGGCCGACGTGGCGGTGCGCAGTGCCCAGGAACTCAAGGGCATCTTCTATGGCGTGCCCCGCGCGGTCATCGCCCAGACGGCGCTGGTCGTGGCGGTGAAGGCCACGCTGCCAGACCAGGTGCAGCCGTGGCTGCTGCCGTTCCTCAGCAGGCCGGGGCTGGCCGCCCTGATCGAGTCGGCCTTCCAGCGGGCGTTCGGCCCTGAAGCGGTGCCGCTGCCGGGTGCCAGCGCGACCCCAGTTGCTCCGGTCGTGGAAGCCAGCGACGTGGCCGAAGGCGGCGTGCAGTGAGGCGCCTCTTGGTGTTCACGGTGATCGGGGCACTAGGGCTCGCCGGGTGTGCGCCCACGGCGTTCGTACAGGCCAGCGTCCCCGATCCTGGGCAGGCCGTGCTCGGCTTCCAGACGGGCAAGGACGCGGTGCTGGGTTTCAGCGCGGGCAAGCTCGACGCCTTTGACCTGGTCGTCAAGGTGTCGGGGGAGGGGCTGCGAGTCAATGCGCCGAGCTATTGCCACGTCGAGCGACGGGACATCCTCTGCACCGTGCCCACGCTGCCCGCTGGGAAGAACTTCATCCTGCCGATGAAGGGCAGCAACCTGAGCGCCGTGGCGACGTACAAGCGCGGCGGCGGGCAGAGCTTTACCACCGAGGCGAGACGCTAAGCTAGCGACCGCCAAAGCGAGCGCCCCCGCCGATTGGTGGGGGCGCTTTCGCCTTTTGGAAACCCTTAAAATATGAGAGTCCGATATGAGAGCGCGAGGCCGTTTGGTTGAAAGAATTACCTGTCAATCTGCAAAGAATTACCTGTCAGCGTCAGTGACAACTAACTTGTCTGAGTTTTGACAACTAATTTTTTGCGTGACACCTTCCGGTGCGCTTAACGCTCGGCTCAGAAGGTAGCGGGGCCGCACTTGGGCACAGGCACTTTCTGGGACGCTGCACTCCGGAGGCCACGATAACCCATGCGACACCCCACCCTGACCGCCCTGACGGCGGCCCTTCTTGGCGTCTTGCCTGGAACGGCCCTTGCTCAGCAGACCCCTGCCCAGTCTCCCGTCACGCCGCCTCCCGTCGCGCGGCCCATTGCGCCCGCCGAGCCGCCCGCGACCGCAACCGTCACCCGCAACGAGCCCACGCCGCTGGAATTCACGGCCGACAAGCTCGCCCGGCTGAAGGTGCCGGCCGGCTTTACCATCAGCACCATGGCGACCGGCCTGGGCAACGCGCGCATGATGCATGTGATGCCTGACGGCGGCATCTACCTCTCGCGCCGCGCGCAGGGCGACGTGTGGTATCTGAAAGACGCCAACGGCGACGGCCAGATCAGCCCGGCCGAACGCCGCCAGGTCGCGCAGAACATGAAGGCCGCCCACGGCATGGACGTGCGGGACGGCAAGTTGTACGTGGTCGGCGAGAAGACCATCTGGGTCATGACGATGTCCAAGGACGGCGGCCTGAGCGTGCCGCGTGTCTTCGCCGACGGCTTCCCCGACGCGGGTCAGCACCCGGCGCGCGACCTCGCCTGGGGACCGGACGGGTTCATGTACGCCACCTTCGGCTCGACGAACAACGACTCGCCCACCCAGAACCCCGAGGAAGCGACGATGCTGCGCCTCTCGCCCGACGGCAAGACCCGTGAGGTCTATGCGCGCGGCCTGCGCCACACCATCGGCTTCGGCTGGCACCCGGCGACGGGCGTGCTGTACGGCGCCGACCAGGGCAGCGACTGGCACGGCGACAACATCCCGCCCGAAGAGATCAACGTGATTGAGCGGGGCAAGAACTACGGCTGGCCCTTTTGCTACGGCGACAAGCAGCCCGACCCCTACGTGAATGTGGGCAACATTCCCGGCAAGATAACCAAGGCCGCCTACTGCGCGGGCACCCAGGGCAGCGTCCTGAACTACACGGCGCACGCCGCCGCCATCGCCATGAACTTCTACACGGGCACCGCCTTCCCGGCCGAGTACCGCAACGACGCCTTCATCGCCTACCGCGGCTCGTGGAACCGCAACGAACCCAGCGGCTACGAGATCGCCCGTCTGGTCTTCGGCGCAGACAACAAGCCCGAGAAGATCGAGCCGTTCGTGACCGGATTCGTGTACGAGGAAGGCGGCGAATGGAAACAGTTCGGACGGGTGGCCGGCGTGGCGACCTACACCGACGGCAGCCTGCTGTTCACCGACGACCAGAGCGGCGTCATCTACCGCGTGCGCTACACCGGGGGGCAATGACATGAGCAGCCTGAAGATGATTCTGGGCGGCGCGCTGTTGCTGGGGACGGCCGCGGCCGGTGGGGCAGGGATGCCCATGATGGCGCTGGCCCCGGCCAGCACGGCGCTCGCGGCCAGCGGCACGTTGCGTGACCCGCAGGGCGCGGCGCAGGGCACGGTGACCCTGCGCCAGATGGGCATGGGCGTGCAGGTCAGCGTCGAGGCGCGCGGCCTGAAGCCCGGACAGCACGGAATGCACGTTCACGAGTTCGGGCGCTGCACGCCGGGCGTGGACGCGGCCACGAATACGGTCGTCGCGTTCGGAGGGGCGGGTGGGCACTTCGACCCCGGCAAGACCGGTAACCACGACTCGCCGGCCGCGCCGAACATGGTCGGACACGGCGGCGACCTGCCCATGCTGAGCGTGGGCGCCGACGGAGTGGGACGCGCCACCTTCATGACCGACAAGGCCAGCCTGACGGGCATGGACGGCGTGTTGAACCGCTCGCTGGTCATCCACGCGCAGCCCGACGACTACAAGTCCGACCCCTCGGGCCTGACCGGCGCGCGCGAACGCTGCGCCGTCCTGACCCGCACGAACTACGCGACGCGGGACTACGTCTTGCCGGGCGTGCAGGACTTCCCCGAAGGCGTGGCCTACGACGCCAGAAAGGGCGTGGTCTACACCGGCAGCGCGCAGAACGGCACCATCTACGCGGTCAATGCCGCTTCCGGCGCAGTCAGCAAGTTCAGCGAGGGCGGCGCGCTGGGCCGGGCGAGCGCCCTGGGCCTGAAGGTGGACGCGCAGGGCCGCCTGTGGATCGCGGGAGGCGCGCAGGGCACCGTGAGCGTCCTGAGCCCTGACGGCGCTCCGGTGGCCGTTCTCGAGACCCCCAAGAGCCCGAACGCCTACATCAACGACCTCACCCCCGCCGCCGATAGCAACGTGTACGTGACCGACTCGTCGCGTCCGGCCATCTACCGCGTGACCCCCGACCTCAAGATCAGCGAGTGGCTCAACCTCGCGGGCACGCCCATCCGCTACGGGCCGGGCATCAACCTCAACGGCGTCGTGGCGACGCCCGACGGTCGCTACCTGCTCGCCGTGCAGCTCAACACCGGTGACCTGTGGCGCATCGACCTGCGCAGCAAGGCCATTCGCAGGGTGATGGGCGGCCTGAACAACGGCGACGGCATGCTCCTTGACGGCCGCACGCTGTATGTCTCGCGCAACAAGGACGGGATCATCAGCAAGGTGATGCTGGGCGCCGACTACGCCAGCGGTCAGGTCATGGCTGAGGAACCTGTCACCGGCCTGCGCTTCCCGACCACATTGAGCGCCATCGGCGGCGACCTGATCGTCCCGCAGGGCCAGCTCGACAAGTTGCAGGGCGGCACGCCCGAAACGCCCTTCAGGCTCACCCGCTTCCCCAAGTTCTAACCACACCTCACTCTATCCAGCGCCGATCCGGACCCGTTCCGGCGGCGCTTTGTCGTGGCCCGCAGCGAAGGGATGGCGAATGCCAGGGGAGGCCAGCATCTCAGACTATTTTTGCAGGTTTTAGGGTTTTATCTGCAAATTGAGAGAGAAAAGTTTGACAAGTTGCAAAAAATCATGCTGAATAGGGACCAGCGGGTGTGGTCCCTCCGGGGACCGCAACCTGCGAGGGCCGCCGCAGCTCGCGCGGCCGATGTTCTCCCCCGCTCCCCGAGGTCACGTATGGAATGGTTTGAAGGTCTGCAGATCCTGAGTCTGGAATCGCGGCGCACCGAAGAGATGGAACGGCTGATCCGGGCGCACGGCGGGCAGGCGGTGATGGCGCCCAGCATGCGCGAGCAGAAGCTCGACCTGAGCGGCGCGCTGGCCGGGTTCGGGCGGGACCTCGCCGCCGGCGACACTCACGCGGTGGTGTGCCCCGGCGCCGCGGCCACCCGGCTGTTTCTGCGTGAGCTCGCGGCGCGCGGCGAGAGTGGCCCGGAAGCTCTGACCAGCACTCACCTGCTGGGCGGGCGAGCAGCGCGTGGGGTACTGGAGGAGGCGGGCCTGGAAGCCCAGGCCCTCCGGGCAGGCCCCGATCCGCTGGGAACCGACTGGGACGGAATCCAGGCCGCGCTGCTGCGGACCCTGGAACCGGGCCAGCACGCCACCGTGCTCGAATACGGCGAGGCCATGCCCGCCCTGACGGCCCGCGAACTGAGCTACGCCGGCATGCGCGTGAGCAGCCTGCCGCTGTACCGCTGCGCCTTTCCCGCCGACAGCGCGCCGCTGGCCCAGGCCGTGCGCGACTGCGTGCTCGGCGGGCCGGACGTGCTGCTGCTGTCCAGCGGTATCCAGGCGCTGCACTTCCTGAAGTACGCCGAGCGCATGAAGCTGCTCGCGGAGACGCGCTCGGCCCTGTCGCGCATGGCCGTGGTGAGCATCGGTCCGGCGTGCAGCGAGGCCGCCGCCGGGCTGGGGATTCCCGTGCACCTGGAGGCCAGCCCGTACAAGATGGACGCGCTGGTGCGTCTCGCGGCGGCGCAGGCCCCGGCGCTTCTGCGAGGCCGCCTGCGTAAAACCGCCTGAGCGGACGCCGGACAAGGCAGGAGGCGGGAGCCAGTCGCTCCCGCCTCCGTTCCATTGCTCAGCGCGTCAGCGCATACGGAATGATGTACGGCCGACCCGTATCGGGGTCCGAGAGGATGTGGGCGCGCAGGCCGAATACATCGCGCAGGAGTTCGGGGGTCAGCACGTCCTCGGGACGTCCCTGGGCGTAGACCTCGCCGCCGTGCATCGCCACGATCTCGTCGCTGTAGCGCACGGCCTGGTTGAGGTCGTGCAGCACCATCACGACCGTCTTGCCCTGCTCGGTGTTCAGGCGGCCCGCGAGTTGCAGCACCTCGAGCTGGTGCGAGAGGTCGAGGTAGGTGGTCGGCTCGTCGAGCAGCAGGATGTCGGTCTGCTGCGCGAGGCTCATGGCGATCCACGCGCGCTGGCGCTGTCCGCCCGAGAGGGCTTCGAGCGGCCGGCCCGCGAAGATGGTCATGCCGGTCTGGGCCAGCGACCAGACGACCGCCTCCCGGTCCTCCTCGCGGCGCACCGGGAATCGGCCCTGGTGGGGATGGCGCCCGAACCACACGAGCTCCTCGACCGACAGGCCCTCGGGCGCGGTCGGCCCCTGGGGCAAGATAGCCAGCCGCCGGGCGATCTCCTTGGCGGGCAGGCTGTGCAGCGCCTGACCGTAGAGCTGCACGTGGCCGCTGGAGGTGGGCAGCAGACGGGCCAGGGCACGCAGCAGAGTGCTCTTGCCGCAGCCGTTGGGGCCGATGATGCTCGTGACCTTGCCGCCCGCGAGTTCCAGGTTCATGTCCGGCACGATGACGGTCTGGCCGTAGCCGAGCCGGAGCTTGTCGGTCGAGAGTGGAGAAGGCAATGAGGGCGCAGGGGCGCCCAGGGGTGCAGGAATGTGGGTCATGGGGGACTCCTCGGGGGTCATGCTGTGCCCCAGGTCATGCGGAGCGCCGCAGGAGGTACAGGAAGTAGGGCGCGCCCACCAGCGTGGTGAAGATGCCGGCGGGCACCTCAATGGGTGGCAGCAGCGCCCGGCCCAGCGTGTCGGCGGCCAGCACGAGCAGCGCACCGATGAGCATGGCGACCGGCAGCAGCCGACCATGCCGCGCCCCCACCAGCAGCCGGGCGAGGTGCGGCGCCAGCAAACCGACGAAGCCCAGGATGCCCGCCCCCGTCACGGCGGCCCCGGCCAACGCGACGGCGACCGCCAGGCACAACAGACGCATGGCCGCGACGCGGGTGCCCAGGCTGGTGGCGAGGTCTTCACCGAGGTTCAGGATATCCAGCGTGCGTGAGAGGAGCACGCCGGCCGGCAGCAGCACCAGCGCCCAGGGCAGCACCCGCAGGGCGCGCACGCTGTCGGCGCCGTAGACCGTGCCGGTCAGGAAGCTCAGGGCGGCGCCCAGGCCGTCGGGTGCCCGCACGATGATGAGCTGCTGCGCCGCGCCCAGTGCCGCCGCGACCGCCACGCCGACCAGCGCGAGACGGACCGGATGCAGGCTGTTGCTGCCCCTCCACTCGCGCGCCAGCAGGAGCACGAGCCCGAAGCCCCCCCAGGCCCCGGCCAGCGCGGCCCAGGGCAGGCCGCCCGCCGGCGCGCCCGGCCACGCGAGCAGAAAGATGGTGGCGGCCAGTCCCGCCCCCGCCCCCACCCCGATGAGGTCGGGCGAGGCGAGCGGGTTGCGGATCACGCCCTGCATCATGGCGCCCGAGGCCGCGAACATGGCCCCGGTCAGCAGGGCCACCGCGATACGCGGGGCGCGCAGCTCCAGTACGAGTTGCCGGGTGAGGTCGTCCCCGCGTCCGAGCAGCACCTGCCACACGTCGGCAGGCGGTGTGCGCACGGCCCCCAGTCCCAGGGCCAGCACGGCGAGCAGCACCGTGATCCCCGCGAGGACCAGCATGATGCCCACGGCGCGCGGGGTGGTAAAGCGCGGTCCGGGGAGGCGCGGCGTGGTCACGGAGTGCCGAAGCCCGTCGCCGGAGCGGCGTCTTGCAGGAAGCGGCTGCGGATGGTCTGTGCGACCATCAATTTCAGGGCCTGCGGACCGCGCCCCCGCGTCCAGTCGTCGCGGTCGAACACGTAGACCCGGCCGCGCTGCACGGCGCTCAGGCGCTGCCACAGCGGGCTCTGTTTCCAGGTGTCGGTGATGGGTTTCTCGTCCGGCGCGGTGAACAGCACGAGCGACGCCGGATTCAGGGCAACGAGACCCTCCAGCGACAGTCCGTACTGGGTCTGGTCGCCCCGAGGAGCAAGCTGATTCTTACGTCCCAGCGCCTCCAGAAAACTACCCACGAAACTCTGGTCGGTGTGCACCGTGAAGCTGCCCGGCGTGACCACGGCGGCCACGAAGGCGGGGGCACCCTTTTTGGCGAAGGCCCGGGCCTTGGCGTTCAGCGACGCCTGATCGGCCAGCAGGCGGCGGGCGGCGGCCTCACGCCCCACGAGCTGCCCGATGGCGAGCGTCTGGGCATTCAGGTCGGCCAGACTGCCCCGGCGGCTCTGGAAGTCGGCGGTAGGCGCCAGCCGTGCGAACTGCACGGAGGTGTCCTTGTGCACGAAAGCGTCGGCCAGGATCAGGTCGGGGCGGGCGGCGGCGAGCGCCTCCAGGCTAGGCTGGGCGCGGCTGCCGGTCGCCGGAATACCGCGCACCTGGGCCCGCAGGTAGGGGGGCGCGCCCCGGTCACCGCCCTGGGTGCCCAGCGCCGCGCCGACCGGGCGCACGCCCAGGGCCAGCAGCGTGTCCACGAAGGAGTATTCCAGGGCGGCCACGCGCGCCGCCGGAGCCGGGAGGGTCAGGGTGCCGCGCTCGTGCTTGACGGTCACGGGGGCCGCCGCGGCATGGGTGCCCAGCAGGGCGGCGAGCAGGAGGGGCAGCGGGGAACGTCTGTGCATGGTGGAAGTCTCCGGAAGGAAAGGGAACGAGAAGCTCAGCGGCGGCCAATGCGGCGGGCCAGCACGACGAAGAAGGGTGCGCCGACCACCGCGACGAGCACCCCCACCGGGGTCTCGGCGGGGCGGTCGACGAGCCGGGCAGCGATGTCGGCCACGACCAGGAAGGCCGCGCCCAGCAGCGCCGCGAGAGGCACGCTGAACCGGTGGTCCGGCCCGACCAGGGTACGCGCGGCGTGCGGCACGATGAGGCCCACAAAGCCGATGGGCCCGACCACGCTGACCGAGGCCGCCGCGAGCAGCACGCCCAGACCGGTCACGATCAGGCTGTCGCGCTCGGTGCGGGCGCCCAGGCTGCGGGCCACGTCCTCGCCCAGCGACAGCACGTTCACGCGCGGCGAGACGAGCACGGCGAGCAGCAGCCCGGCAAGCATCCAGGGCGCGACCTGTGACACCTGCTCCCAGGTGCGCCCGGCGACCGACCCCGAGAGGGCGAACAGGGCGCCCTGGGCGCGTTCCTCGAACAGGATCTGGACCGTGCGGGTGCCCGCGCCGATCAGGCTGGCGATCGCCACACCCGCCAGCGCCAGCCGCAGCGGCGTGGCCCCGATGCTGCGCGCCACACCGTAGGCCACCGCCGCTGCCAGCAGGCCGCCCAGGAAGGCCGCCGGCACGAACAGCGCCGAGGGCGCGCCCGGAAAGAACACGACCATCATCAGGATGGCGAAGGCCCCGCCCGCCTCGACGCCCAGAATGCCGGGGTCGGCCAGGGGATTGCGGGTCACGCCCTGGAGCAGCAGCCCGGAGACGCCCAGTCCTGCGCCGGCCAGCGCGGCGACGAGCGTGCGCGGCATACGGATGGTCTGGATGACCAGACTGTTGGTCGTGTCGTCGGGAGAGCGCAGCAGCCGCAGGACCTCGCGCCACGGAATCTCACTGGCGCCCAGGGCGAGCGAGGCGATGAGCGCCGTGACCAGGGCCGCAGCGCCCAGGACCAGCCACAGCGGTCGACTCACGGCCTCACCGCGCGTTCGTGCCACTCGCCCAGTCGGTACTGGCGCACCTCCGACAGGTCGGGCTTGTGGCTCGAGCCCGGCAGGTGCAGGCTCGGCGCGGGCTTGACGGTCGCCCAGACCTCGCCGCCCCCGCCCGCAGGTAGGCGGTAGGTGAGGTGGACGGCCTCGCCGCGCACCTCGGCCTGCCGGTCTGCGTCCAGCCAGGACCATCCCCGGCGCACGAGCAGTTCGCGGTCCACGACCTGCGCCAGCGCCGGCAGGCCGCTGTAGCCGCGCAGATACCGGACGTAGTCGGCAGGGTGGCCCTCACGCCGGGCGATCTTGAGGGAAAGCTCGGGGGTCAGGTGCGCCCACAGCAGGCCCGAAGGCAGTTCGACGGCCGTGGCCGCCAGCCGGTGCCCACCGAAGTGCCCCGTGCGCCAGCCGCGCTCGCCGCCGGCCAGCAGCGCGTGATACACCGGCACGCCGTAGCGCCCACAGGCCGCGTCCACCGTGCCGTGGGTACAGACGTGCAGGTCCACGCCCTGCGCCGGCACCTCACGGGGGGTCCACGCGGTCAGGCGCCCGGGCTCCAGCAGGGTGTCGATCAGGCCATCGGCCCAGGCGTCCTGCGGCAGCTCAGAGACGTAGTCGCGCCGCGCGTAGCCTCCGCCCGCGCGTACGTAGTGGCGCACGGCCAGTGGAGTGCCCCGTGTGAGCGGCGCCGACATCAAGAGCCCGAAGCCGGCGCCGCTGGCCTCGACCTTGTCGCGCAGGCGCTCGAACAGGCCGCTCTGCTGTGGGGTCCAGTTCGCCACGTCGCGTAGGCGGGCCCACACCGGTACGTCGAGCTCCAGAACGGTGAGTTCCTGCCAGTGCGGCGCGGTGGCGATGGGGTCCTCGTTGGCCGCGCGCGACAGGTCGGCGCACAGGGCGAGTCGGGGAGCCGGAGGAGAAGAAACAGAAGTCATGTGAACCTAACGTCCCAGCACCACGCGGCTGATCTCGCCCGCGAGGGTCGGCGCCGAGAGCGGGCCGCCGAAGGTCCGGGTCTGTGCATTCAGTGGGTAGAGGCGTCCCGACTTCAGGCCCAGTGCCAGCCTCCTGTTCGTGTTCCGCTTCATCTGCCCTGCCCCTCGCCGCTCAGAACGCGGCTGCGAATAACGTCGTTGAGAATGCCCTCCAGACCGATGACACCCCGGCCCTTGGCCCAAGCGTCCCGGTTGAAGGCGTAGACCCGGTTGGCCCTGGCGGCGTTCAGGGCGCGGACCAGCGGGCCGCTGCGCCACTTCTGGAACAACGCCTCGTCCTCGGGGTTGTACAGCACGATCAGGGTGTCGGGGTTCAGGGCCAGCAGGCCCTCGGCACTGAGGACGTACTGCGTCTGACCGTCCCGGTTGCCGACAGGATTGTCGCGCCCCAGAGCCCCGAGCAGACTGCCCACGTAGCTGCGGTCGCTGTGGACAAAAAATCCGGTCGGTGCCAGCACGCCCACAGCGGTCCGGCCGGCCGCCGGTCGGCTGCTGGCCCTGGCGCGGTCGAGCAGCACCCGGTGTTCGGTCAGGACAGTGCGCCCCAGGCCCTCACGGCCCACCACCCGGCTGATCAGGCTGAACTGCTCGAGCTGGTCGGCGTAGCTGCCCCGGTATGACCGGAACAGTAGCGTCGGCGCGATCCGGCTGAGCTGCGCGTACAGCTGCTTGTGGTCTTCCTCGTCGGCGATGATGAGGTCGGGCTTGAGGGCCAGGATCTTCTCCAGGCTCGGGGCGTGGCGGTTGCCCACGACGGTCACGCTGCCCGGCGGGTAGAACCGGCACAGATGAGGCAGGACTTGATCGGCCTTGTCGCCGTCTGCCACGATACCCACCGGCTTGACCCCCAGTCTGGCCAGCGCGTCCATGAAGCCGAATTCCAGCACCACGATCCGTCTGGGCACTTTCGCCAGCTCGGTCTGGCCCATCAGGTGCGGAACGGTCAAGGCGTGGCCCGCGCCCCCCAGACTGGCGAGCGCGAGGGCAAGGGCGACGTGGCGCAGCCGCAGGGTCACTTCACCTTCTCCAGCACCAGGCGGGTCAGGTCGCCGCTGACCTTGGTGGACACGAGCGGCCCCGTCCAGGGCGAGAACTGCTCCATCTCGTAGGGCAGGAGCTGGTCCTTGAGGCGCTGGCCGACCGCCGAGGCCAGGAACCCCGCGAGGGCGCTGTCGTCGCGGCTGGGGGGCAGCACGACCACCAGGGTCCTCTTGTCGAGATTGAGGAGCACCTCGTCGCTGATGACCGAAGCCACGCCCAGGGTGGTCTTGGCACGGCCGGTCAGCGCGTCGCTGAACCCCAGGGCCTTGAGGTCGTCGATAACCCGCTTGGCCGAGTTGACGTAGGTGGTGCCGCCGGGGAAGGGCGAGATCACCACGACCTTGGGATACTTGCGGAAGGCGCCCGCCGCGAGCAGCTTCTGGCCGTTGACGCGGTTGGTGTCGGCCACGCCCTTGATGACCGTCTCGGCCTGCACCTGCTTGCCGAAGACGCGGGCCAGCGCCCGGAAGCTGGTCTGCCAGTAGGTCGGCTGAGCCTCGGCGTACCCGATGGTCGGGGCGATCTTGCTCAGGTTGTCGTAGTTCTGGTTGCCCGCCCAGGTCGAGCGCAGGATCAGGTCAGGCTTGAGGGCGGCGATGGTCTCCAGGTTGGGCGCGGTCCAGGTGCCCACGAATTTGGCGGCCGGATTCAGCGCGCCACGCCCCAGAAAGCCCACCTTCGCACGGTCGGGCTTGATGGTCCCTGCCGCCGTGAAGTCCGACGGCTGCACGCGGGGGCCACCGATGCCCACCACACGGTTTCCCAGGCCCAGGGCGTACATCCAGCCCAGCATCTCCTCGTCCAGAACGACCACGCGCTGGGGGTTGGCCCTGACCTGCGTGTTCCCCTCGTCGTGTTTGATGGGCAGGGTCTGCGCGGAGGCGACGGATAGACTCAGGGCGGCGAGCAGCAGCGCAGGCTTGTTCATTTGGTCTTCTCCAGGATCAACTTGGTCATCTCGTTGCTGTTGCGTACCGACACCAGGGGACCGCTGTAGGGGCTGTAGTCTTCGGGCACGTACACCACGCTCTGGGCCGCGAGCCGCTGGCCGACGGGGGTTTTCAGAAAGGCCTCGGCGCCGTTGAACTTGCCACCTGGAGGAAACAACACGACCAGGGTCTGCTTGTCCAGGCCTAGGAGCGCCTCGTCGCTGATCTGCTCGCCGACGCCTAGAACGGTCTTGCCGGGGCGGTAGGCGTTCTTGAATCCCAGGGCCTGAAGGTCGGGGATCAGGCGGGTCGCCGTATAGACCCAGTTGTTGCCGCCCGTGAAAGGCGCCACCACGATCACCTTGGGGTACCTGCCGAACACGCCCGCCGCCAGCAGCTTGCGAGCATTGGCGCGGTTGGTGTCGGCGACCTCCTTGATCACCTGTTCGGCCTGCACCTGTCTGCCGAAGACCCGGGCCAGATCGCGAAGGCCCTTTTGCCAGAAGCCGGCGCCGCTTTCCTTGTACCCCAGAACTGGGGCGATCCTGCTCAGGTTGTCGTAGTTCTGATTGCCTTCCCAGGTCAGCCGGACGATGAGGTCGGGCTTCAGGGCGGTGATGGTTTCCAGGCTGGGCTTTTGCCAGTCCCCCACATAGGCGGGATTACCGAGCCGGGCGCGGCCAAAAAAGCCCTCGCGCAGCACGGCCGGTTTGACGACCGTGCCGGTCACGTCGGCAGGCGTGATGTATGTGCTCGCCAGGCCCACGACGCGGTTCGACAGGCCCAGCGCCGAGATCCAGCCCAGCGACTCCTCGTCCATCACGACGATCCGCTGGGGGTTGGCCTTGACCTGCGTGGTCCCCTCATCGTGTTTGATGGTCAGGGTCTGCGCGGAGGCGGTCGCCGCCAGCGCGAGGGCGGCAAAGGACAGGGCAATCTTCATTCTGGGCATATATAGGCTCCTCGCGCGGCGTGCAGCCACAAAGGGCCGCCAGGACGCAGTGGCGCTATCCTGCTGTATTCCAACCAATTTAGTCAAGTTTCAAGAAAGCTGCCCTGCCGGGCGCCGGCTTAGTCGTCGCCTTCCGGAGAGAGACCCTGGGCCAGCGCGCGGGCCAGCTCGAAGGTCTGGGCCCCTATGAAGCCTGCCTGGTCCGGCGTGAGGACGAAGTCGCGCAGGGCCGCCTTGCGCAGCCGCGCCGGGTTGATGAACGAGATTCCCGCCGCGCGGGACACCTGAAAGATGCGGGTCCGCAGGGCGTCGTTGTTGTCGTACGGAAAGACGCGCCCCTGCGGCTCCGCGAGCGGCCCCCCGGCCGCGGCCATCAGGCGGTCCAGGGCGCGGTAGCTCGCCTCGTCGAGCCTGGTCACGGTCCGGCGGCGCAGCAGCGTGCCGTCCGCGTGCAGAAAGGCGGGCCAGCGCAGGGCGATCAGCTCGGCGACCTGTACGGCGTGGTGGTACATCAGGGTGAGGGCGGCGTGCAGCGCGGGGTCGTCCTCGGCGTGCACGAGCAGGCGCACGATGTCCTCCCGCGCTGGCAGGGTGTCGGGGGTGCGCTGCGTGGCAGGGCGCTCTAGGCCGCGCAGAGGATGGCGCAGCACGAGGCCCTCATCCATCAGGACATTGTAGAGCTGGGACAGGGTCGAGAGCCGGGCCGTGATGGTGTTGATCTTGGCCGTGCCCGGTCCGCGCACGGTCTCGCGCAGCGGCGCCTGAAGCCAAGCCTGGAAATCGTCGGGCGGCCGCAGAAGGTTCACGCCGCTCTGCTGCGCCGCCGCGAAGATCAGCCGCAGGTTGCTGTGCAGCTGTTTGCGCGGCCAGCGCAGATCGGCTTCGAGAAGCGGAAGCAGCGTATCGAGGTCATAGTCCTGGAGCGCGCGGGTCAACTTCAGGGCGCGTTCGTCGGGATGCATGGAATTGGGTGGGTTCATGCGGCGTCTCCCCTGCCTGGGCCTAGTTCAGTGTGCGGCCCCGCGCGCTGCCCATCAGCTCGCCCGCGCGGCGCAGGTGGTCTTGCAGGGTCACGTACCAGTCGTCGCTCTCGGGGGTGTGGGCCAGCGCCTGCTGGGCGTGCGCGTAGGCGGCGGCGGGGTCGGAGAACCCCTGCTGGGCCATAACGTCGGCCGCCATCTGGTGACCCGTCACCCAGTCGCGGCTCTCGGGGGCGGCCTCGCGCACCACGCGCTCGTAGTGCTCGAGCGCGTCGTCGAGGTGGTAGTAGTCCAGCGCCACATTGCCCAGCACCAGACTCGCCGGAATGACCGCGCCCTGCGCCAGCGCCTGCTCGGCCGTCTGCTGCGCCTCGGGCAGGCGGCCCAGGCGGTAGTCGCACTCGGCCACGTCGGCCAGCACCTCGGGCAGGTAGGGATACTCAGGGTCGCTCAGGACCGCTTCGAGTTTCTCTCGCGCCTCGACGGGCCGGTCGAGGTCCAGCAGGGCCACGCCGAGTTCGTGGTTGGCATAGGGCTGGTCGCCGGGCGAGGCGAGCTTGAGCGCCTGCTCGAAAGCGCTCAGGGCGCCTTCCTGCCGGCCCAGGTGGGTCAGCACCTGCCCGCGCACCAGGGCCACGCCGTAGCTGTGTTCGCCCTGCCGGGCCTCCAGACGCGCGGCCTCCTCGATGGCGCTCAGGGCCGCCTCGGGCTGTCCCTGCCCCAGCAGCGCCTGGGCCTGGAGGTACTGCCAGGTGGCGAGGTTCAACTCTTCTTCGGGGTCGCGGCCGGTGTAGAGCGCGCGCGCCTGCTCCAGCACGCGCGCGGCCTCCTCGGGCTGCCCGAGTTGCAGCAGCAGGGCCGCCTGCTCCTGAAGCATGACCGCGCGGTTCAGGCCCTGGGCCAGGTGCGCGGCTTCGGCATACAGGTGCGCGCCCTCCTGGAACTCGCCCAGCGCCTCGTGGGCGTCGGCCTGCCACGACCGCAGGCGCCAGCGCAGGTGCTCGGGCAGCTCGGCCGGGGTCAGGGTGAGGTCCAGGGCGTCCTGTGGGTGCCCGGCGAGCGCCAGCGCACACAGGGTGTGAAAGCGCACCAGGGGCGAGGGGTCGGTACGTAGGTCGGCGGCGGCGGGCGCGGCCTCCTCGCCCTGCGCGCGGGCAGCAAGCTCGGCGTCCAGGGCGCGCAGCAGCGGGTCGGCCGCGAGGGCGGGGTCCAGGGCTAGGGCGACGTTCAGGGCCTTGCGGACATCGGCCACGCCAGGATCGCCGTACAGGGCCTGCGCCGAGGCGAGGTACAGCGCGATGCGGGCGCGCGCCGGGGGGCGGGCTTCACGCATCGCGCCTTCCAGCACGCCGAACGCCGTGTCGTACTCGTCACTGGCAAGGGCCGCACATGCCTGCTGCCAGGTGGTGTCCACATCAATCATTACCCTGAAGTCTAGCGTGCGCGCCCACGCTCGGGGCAGCGCGGGGTCCGGCGCGGGCGTCACGGCGCCGGCTTCTGGGTTCGGCCGGGCGCTCGGCCAGCCCATCACCCAGACCACACACAGCGGAGAGGTCGAGGGCCGGGACCAGGGCGCCGGCCGTTCCAGCGGGGCCTTAGTCCCATGGGTCCTCCTCGGGGCCGCCACAAGAGAACCCCCGCACGGCGGCGGGGGACTCTCTCAGCGGCTCTGGGTATCGGCCGCGTCTCTCAGGGCGTCGCCCAGGAAATTGAAGGCGAGCACCGAGATCACGATCATCAGTCCCGGCAGCAGCAGCCAGGGATAGAGGTTCAGGGTCTCGAAGTTCTGCGCGTCGCGCAGCAGCAGACCCCAGCTCGTCATGGGTTCCTTGATACCCAGGCCCAGGAAGCTCAGGGCGCTCTCGCCCAGGATGTAGCCAGGCAGGGCCAGCGTGGCCGTCACGATGAGGATGGAGCTGAGGTTGGGCATGATGTGGCGCAGGATCACGCGCAGGTCGCTGGCGCCCAGGCTGCGCGCCGCCTGCACGTAGTCCACGCCGCGCGCGCCGAGCACCTGCCCGCGCACCACCCGCGCCAGCCCCGCCCAGCCGATGAGGGCCAGCACCGCCACGATGCCCAGGTACACCCAGGTCGAGGGCCACTTGGCCGGAATGATGGTCGAGAGGGCGAGCAGGATGGGCAGCCGGGGGAACGAGAGCAGCACCTCGGTCACGCGCTGGATCAGGTTATCCACCCAGCCGCCGAAATACCCGCTGACGCCGCCGAGCACTATGCCGATGGAAAAGGAGATCAGGATGCCGATGATGCCCACCGTCAGGCTGACCTGCGAGCCGACGAGCATCCGCGAGAGCAGGTCGCGCCCGAACTTGTCGGTCCCCAGCGGAAAGTAGTTGCCCCCCGGAGCGCCGAACAGGTGCAGGTCGCTGCTGAGCACACCCAGCACCCGGTACTCGTCGCCGCGCACGAACAGCCGGATGGGCACCGGCGCCGTCTTGTCCTCGGCGAAGGTCGAGAGGAAGGTCACGGGGTCGCGCGTGCGCTTGAACCCGTAGACGAAGGGGGTACGCAGCTGACCCTCGTGCACAAGGTGCACCGCCTGGGGGCGCTGGTACGGGTACTCCTCGTGCTGGGTGGTGATGCCGTAGGGCGAAAGAAAGCCCGCGAAAATGGCGACCGTATACATCACGACGAGCACCCAGAAGCTCAGGACCCCCACCCGGCTCCGGCGGAAGCGCCGTAGCGCGAGGGCGAGCGGGGACTGCCGGGCAGGGACGCGCGGCGCGGCGGAAGAAGACGGCGTGGCGGTCATTCGAACCTGATCCGGGGATCGGCCCACGCCAGCGCGAGATCGGCCAGGAGGTTGCCCACGAGCAGCAGCACGGCGCTGAACAGCAGCAGCGTCATGGCGACGTACTGGTCCTTGTTGAGCAGGCTGTCGTACAGGAAGGGGCCGATGGTGGGCAGGTTCAGGACGATACTGGCGATGATAGTGCCCGAGATCAGGGCCGGCAGGCTCAGGCCCGCGAGGCTGATGAGCGGGTTGATGGCGTTGCGCACCGCGTGCCGCCACAGTACCGCCCGGCCCGAGAGACCCTTGCTGCGCGCCGTGCGCACGTAGTCCTGGTTGATCACGTCGAGAACCGAGGCGCGCATCTGGCGCATGAGGCTGGCGACCCCCTCGAGCCCGATGGCGATCATCGGAATCCACAGGTGCGCGAGCAGGTCGGCCACCCGCGCCCACGACCACGGCGCGTCGATGAACTCGGGACTGAACAGGCCGCCCACGTTCGTGCCCCCCGTGCCCAGCACGAGCGCGATGAGCAGCAGCGCCACCAGAAAGTCGGGCGTGGCGAGACTCACGTAGCCCAGGAAATTCATGACGGTCGCGCCGACGCCGTGGCGGTTCAGGGCGGTGTAGATGCCCAGCGGAATAGCGACTGCCCAGCTCACGAGCAGGGTGAGCAGGGCCAGAAAGACGGTCCAGCCGAGCCGCTCCCAGATGAGCGAGCTGACCGGGCGGCCGTTGACGAAGGAGTACCCGAAGTCGCCCTGCGTCACGATCCCCTTGATCCAGGTGAGGTACTGCACCCACAGCGGCTGGTCGAGGCCCAGTTGCCGGGTGATGCTCTGCACCGTCTCGCGGGTGACGCGCGGGTCTTCGAGGTATTGGTCGATAAAACTTCCCGGCTGAAGCTGGATGACCACGAAGCACACCAGCGAGATCAGGAGCAGGGTGGGAATCATGCCCAGCACGCGGCGGATGGCGAAGGTCAGCATGAGAGGAAGGGGGGGTGATCAGGGCCCGGCGAAGGCGAACTCACGCGGAGCGGAACGGACAGGATGGGCGACATGGGCACCTCCGGGACAGGGGCAGGACAGGGCTCGGGCCACAGGGCGGCCGGGGAGAAGGGGCGCGCAGCCCAGCCTCTCCCCGGCCGCGTGTCCCTTCGCCGGGCGTTACTTCTGGAAGATGAGCGGCACGGGGTTGTAGCCCGGAATTACGCCGAGGTTGTAGACGTAGTTGCCGAACTTGTTGTTCACCGCGCCGATGTTCTCGGGCTTGGCAATGGGCGTCACCGGCAGGTTCTGGGCGAACAGCAGCTGCCAGCGCGTGTACAGCGCCTTGCGCGCCGAGGCGCTGGGGGTCACGGCCGCCTGGTTGAAGATGGTGTAGATGTCCTTTTCCCAGCTGGCCATACGGGCCATGTTGGGCGCGCCGCCGTCCTGGGCGGGTTGCAGCGTGCGGTGCCAGTAGTACAGCGCGCCGCCCGGCTGCCAGATGGGCCGGCGCAGTTCGGGGTCGGGCTGGTCCCCGAAGGCGTGCAGGATCATCTCCCAGTCGCCGCTCTGGCCGGTCGAGAGCAGCTTGCTGCTCAGAATCCCCTTGAGGTTGACCTTCACGCCTACCTTGGCGAAGTCGCTCTGGAGGATGGTCGCCATGGCCGGGTACACGCTCGAATCGGTGCCGTAGGTCAGGTCGAATTCCAGCGGGCGGCCGTTGGACAGCAGTCGCACGCCCGCCGCGTTCTTGCGGGTCAGGCCCAAAGCGTCGAGCGCCTTGTTCGTCGCGGCGAGGTCGAAGGTGCCGAGCTGACGGGTGGTGTTCGTGTAGAAAGCCTTGTTGGCCGGGGCGACCCCGTGGCCCGGCAGGCCCGCCAGCCCGTTGTATACGGTGTCGATGATGCGCTCACGGTTCACGGCCCCCTGCATGGCGCGCCGGAAACGCACGTCGCTGAACAGCTTGGAAAGGACCGCGTCCTTGGCGTCGAAGTTGTAGGCCACGAAGGGCGGGCTGCCGAACAGCGCCGTGCTGCGGATGACCTTGAAGGGCGCGCCCGCCACCTCCTTCTGCTTGAGGTCGGGAAACTGCGCGCCCGAGATGTTGAGCTGGTCGAGATTCCCGGCCAGGAACTGCGCCACCTGTGCCTGCGGGTCCCGGATGACCAGGAATTCCAGGGTGTTCAGGTAGGGCAGCTTGGTGCCGGCAGCGTCCACCTTCCAGTAGTTGGTGTTCTTCGCCAGCGTGACCTTCTGGCCGGTGGTGTAGCCCGTCAGCTTGAAGGGCCCGGTCCCCACGACTTCGCTCGGCGCCACGTTGCTGGGCCACGCCGTGTTGATTTCGGCCGCCTTGGCGCCGCCGTCCTGCGAGAACTTGGCGAGCTTGTGCTGCGGCATGATGAAGTACCGCTGCTGCAGCAGAAAGGCGGGCGCGGCGCGCGGCAGCGTGAACTGCACGGTCGTCGCGTCCACCTTGCGGACCTCGATGGCCTTGCCGTCGAGCTTGAAGTTGCCGGCGTCGCCCGCGCGGGCCTCGGGATTCATGATGATGTTCTTGTAGGTGAACACCACGTCGTCGGCGTTGAAATCCTGACCGTCGCTCCACTTGACGCCCTGGCGCAGCTTGAAGGTGTAGACCTTGCCGTCGGGGCTGATGGTCCAGCTCTCGGCGAGCGCGGGCTCGATCTTGTAGGTCGCGTAGTTGAACTCGACGAGGCCGTCGAACATCTGTTGGGCGACGAGGCCGAGGTTGTTGTCGATGACGCCGTAGTAGTTCAGGCTCTGGGGGCTGTCGCCCAGCACCAGGGTGTAGGTGCCGCCGGCCTTGCCGTTCACGACCCCCAGGGAACCGTACCCCGTGACCTTCTTGGGCGCGGCGAGGGCGCCGCCGGCCAGGGCGAGCGAGAGCAGGACGAACGCGGAACGCTTGAGCACAGAGCTGGACATGAGGGGCCTCCGAGATAGGGGAAAGGGCTAGGCGGGACGCCGCACCCAGAGTTGTCGCTAACGCTGCCCAGAGTAAGACCACTTCAGGACCAATTTCAAGTCTGGTCGCCAGTGGTCCTGAAGTGGTATGGTCGCCGCGATGCCTCAAGCCTCCTCTGCGCCGGACCGCCGGGCGCCGCCTGCTCCTGTGCCCGCGCCGCGCAGGGCCGGGGCGCCGGCCGCCGCGTGGCACCTTGCCCTCGACCCCGGCAGCGCCACGCCGGTTTACGTGCAGGTGGCCGCCGGGCTGCGCGGGCGCATCGAGGCGGGCGAGCTGCCCGGTGGCCACGCCCTCCCCGCCGAGCGCGAACTCGCCGCCCAGCTCGGCGTGTCGCGCGTGACCGTTCGGCAGGCGCTGGCACAGCTCACCGAGGCGGGGCTGCTCACGCGGCGCCACGGCAGCGGTACCTTCGTCACGGCGCGGTCCGCTCAGGGAGCGCCGCGCCCGCTGGGCCTGCTCAACTCCTTTTCCGAGGACGCCCGTTCGCGGGGACAGACCCCCGGCGCGCGGGTGCTGGCCTTCACGCGCACGCCCCCTACCGCGCATGAAGCGCTGACGCTGGGGCTGTCGCCCTCGGGGGCCGTGTACCGCGTGCGGCGGCTGCGTACCGCGAACGGTGAACCGCTGGCCGTCGAGGAGAGCACCCTGCCCGCCGCGCTGGTGGGCGAGCTCACGGATACCGACGTGACCGACGCGAGCCTCTATGCCCTACTCGCCGCGCGCAGCCTGCGCCCGCAGCGGGCCATCCGCCACCTGCGCGCCGTGAACGCCGACGCCGAGATGGGCGCGCTGCTGGGGCTGCCCGCCGGCGCGGCGCTTCTCGTCACCGAGCGGGTGTCGTGGACGCCGGGGGGCCAGCCCGTCGAGTACGCCCGCGCGTGGTACCGGGGCGACCGCTACGACTTCGTCATGGAACTGACCGGAGATGCCGAGTGACGCCCCGGAGGACGCGCCCGCCGCGTATCCTGGGCCTGATGAGCGGCACGAGCGCCGACGGCATTGACGCCGCGCTGCTGGAGCTGGAGGGCTGGCCGGCACTGGGCACTGGCCTTCCCTTCCGGGAACTGCCCCCTGGCGCGCCGCGCGGGCGGGTGGTCGCGCACGTCTTCACGCCGTTCGCGCCCGAGTTGCGGGAGGCGGTGCTGCGGGCCATGCGCGCTGACGCCGATACCGCCGACCTGACCCAACTTCACTGGTGGCTGGGCGAGGCGCTGGCTGACGCCGCCGCGCCGCTGGCGGAAGACGCCGACCTGATCGCCTCGCACGGCCAGACGGTGCAGCATCACCCCCGGCCCAATGCCGGGCGCGGCTGGGCACGGGCCGCGACCCTGCAACTGGGCGAAGCGGCCGTGATTGCCGAGCGCACCGGACGGCCCGTCGTGGCCGACTTCCGTCCGGCCGATCTGGCGGCGGGAGGCGTGGGCGCGCCGCTGGTGCCCTTCGCCGACTGGGCGCTGTATGCCGAAGCGAAGCGCCACCGCGTGCTGCTGAACGTGGGCGGTATCGCCAACCTGACCAGCCTGCCGGGCCTGGGCGCGGGCGCCGTGGTCGCCTTCGACACCGGCCCTGGCAACTGCCTGATGGACGAAGTCGCCGCGCGTGTGGGCCAGGCCTGCGACGAGGGCGGGCGGCTGGCGGCGGCCGGCACCCCCGACGAGGCCACCCTGGCGCGCTGGCTGGCCCACCCGGAACTCCGTGCCGCGCCCCCACGTGCGACCGGCCGCGAGGTCTGGAGTCTGGAGCGGCTGGGCCTTCCTGAGCAGCACGGATCTGAGGCACACAGCGGCCTGAGCGTGCCCGACCTCGCCGCCACGGCGACCCGCTTCACGGCGCTGACGGTGGCAGCGGCGCTGCGCTTCGTGCCGGGCACGCCAGACGAGGTCGTCGTGGCCGGGGGCGGCGCACGTAACCCGGTGCTGATGCAGGAACTGGCGCGGGCACTAGCCCCCGTGCCGCTGCGCACCTTCGCGGACCTGGGCTGGGCAGCGCGGGGGCTGACCGACGCCACGCGCGAAGCGGCGGCCTTCGCCTTTCTGGGCTACGCCCGTGCCCAGGGCTGGGCCAACACGCTGCCGCAGACGACCGGCGCGCGCCGCGCAGTCAGCGCCGGCAAGCTGACCCCGGCTCCCCTCCTGGCCCCACTTCTACTGACGGGAGAACAGCCATGACCGACCCTCGCCGCACCGAGCAGGTGCATCCCGACCACGCCGACCTCGACCGCCTGTCGCCGCTAGAACTCGTCGAGGTACTGGCCGCCGACCAGCTCGCCGCCGTTCTCGCCGTGCAGGCGGCGGCCCCGGCGCTGGCCCGCGCGGTCACGGCGGCGCTTCCCCGCCTCGCGCGCGGTGGGCGACTGGTGTATGCCGGAGCCGGCACGAGCGGGCGGCTGGGCGTGCTGGACGCCACCGAACTCACCCCGACCTTCTCCTGGCCTCCCGAGCGCGCCGTCCCGCTGATCGCCGGGGGCGAAGCAGCCATCCGCCGCGCGGTTGAGGGTGCAGAGGACGACGAGGAGGCTGGAGCGCGCGACGTGCGGGGAGTAGGGATCGGCCCAGACGACGTGCTCATCGCGGTCGCGGCCAGCGGCACCACGCCCTACGCGCTGGGGGCCGTGCGCGCCGCCCGCGCGGCCGGAGCGCTGAGCATCGCGCTGGCGAACAACCCCGGCACGCCGCTGCTGCTGGCGGCCGACTGCGCCGTGTCTCTCGACACCGGCCCCGAAGTCATCAGCGGCAGCACGCGCCTCAAGGCCGGCACCGCCCAGAAGATCGCCCTGAACACCCTGTCGAGCGCCCTGATGGTGCGTCTGGGCAAGGTCTACGGCAACCTGATGGTGGACCTGCGCGCCACGAACGCCAAGCTGGAGGGCCGCGCCGTGCGGCTGGTCCAGCACGCGACCGGCGCGCCGGAAGCCGGGGCCCGCGCCGCCCTGACCGCGGCGGACGGTCAGGTCAAGACGGCGGTGGTGATGCTGCGCCTCGGGCTAGATGCGGGGGCGGCGCAGGCGCGGCTGGACGCGGCCGGCGGACACGCGCGGGCGGCGCTGGGAGAAGTGGAGCAGGAAGAGCAGGAGGACTAGGGCTGGCACCTCTCCAGCCGCGCCTTCCTGTTACTGGCCTAGTCGTCCGCCGCTTCCAGCGTCGCGGCCTGCTCCAGCGCGGCGTAACGGCCCCCCCGGGCGCGCAGCACGTCGGGCGGTCCCTCCTCGACAATGCGGCCACCTTCCAGCACGGCCACCCGGTCGGCCACCCGCGCCAGCGAGAGGCGGTGTGTGACGATCAGGGCAGTGCGCCCGCGCATGAGGCGGCTCAGGGCGGCGACGATGAGGGCCTCGGATTCGGCGTCCACCGCACTCGTCGGCTCGTCGAGGAGCAGCGCGGCGGGCTGGGCCAGCAACACCCGCGCGATAGCAAGGCGCTGACGCTGTCCGCCCGAGAGCCGCACGCCTCGCTCGCCCACCATCGTCTCCAGGCCCTGCGGCAACGCCGCGACGAACTCGGCCGCTCCGGCGACCTCCAGCGCGGCCCCCACCTCCTGAGCATCCGCCTCGGGGCGCGCGTAGCGCACGTTTTCCAGCACCGTGTCGTGGAAGAGGAAGGTGTCCTGCTGCATGACGGCCGCCGCGCGGCGCAGCGAGGCCAGGGTCAGGTCACGCACGTCCAGGCCGTCGAGAGTGACGCCGCCCTCCTGCGGATCGTAGGTTCGCGTGAGCAGGCCGATGAGGGTACTCTTGCCCGCCCCAGACGCCCCCAGCAGCGCCACCCGCTCGCCCGCCGCCACCCGCAGATTCAGTTCACGCAGCACCGGATGGGCCGGATCGTAGCCGAAGGTCACGTTCTCGAAGGCGATCTCGCCCCGCACGGGCGTGGGCAGAGCGCGGGCGCCGGGCCGCTCGGTAACCGCCTCGGGTGCGTCGAGCACCTGGAAAATCCGCCGGCCGCTCGCCTCGGCGCGCTGCAACAGGTCGTTGATATTCACGAGGTCGTCGATGGGACCGAAGAAATACCGGCCGTAGCCCCGGTACGCCAGCAGCCCCCCCAGCGTGAACTGCCCCTGCGTGATGAGCCACACGCCGCCGCCCAGCATGAGGACATTACCGAAGTTCGACACGAAGCGCACGAGCGGAAAGGTCCGGTTGCGGATGTTCACGGCCTCCACGCCCGCTGCGTACAGGTCGCGCCCAAGGGCCGAGACGCGCGCCTCCTCCTGCGCCTCGCGCGCGAAGCCCTGCACGACCCGCACCCCCGCGAGGCGGTCGGTGATCAGGGCCGAGAGGTCGCCCAGACGGGTACGTGCCGCGCGGTAGCTGGGGCGGACCCGGGCGTTGTAGCGCCGCAGCATGAGGGCCACGGCCAGCATGGGCAGGGTCACGACCACGCCCAGCAGGGGTTGCAGCGCGATGAAGATGCCCACCACCCCTACGAGGCGCAGCGCGTTGCCCAGCACGGCGTCGGTGCCGCGCAGGAGTACGTCCTGGATCCCGTCCACGTCGGCCGTGACGCGCGAGAGCAGGTCGCCCGTGCGCTGCGACTCGAAATACGCCGCCGACTGCCCCGCGAGCTTGTGGTACAGCCGCAGCCGCAGGTCGTAGGTGAGCTGCTGCCCGGCGCGCTCGAGCAGTTGCCCGCGCACCGCGCTCAGGAGCTGCTGCACCCCGAACACCGCCACCAGGACGGCCAGCTGGCCGCCGATGTAGGTCCAGTCGGGCCGCACCTGTCCGCCCTCCAACAGTCCGCGGTCTACCACGCGGCCCCACACCAGCGGCGGGTACAGTTCGGCGGCCACGCTCAGGACCAGACACAGCGCCCCCAGCGCCACCGTGCGGCGGTACGGCGTGAGCAGGCCGTACAGTCGCCGCACGACGGACGGGCCAGGAACCGAAGCGGAAGCCGGAGGATTCACCGCGCCAGGGTACCCAGAAGCGGGCGCGCCCATGCCCCGCTTCGCTTACGGTTCGGGCCGGGTTGACAAAAAGGCCGGAGCGCGCGGGGCGGCTCCGGCCGGTCAGGGCGAACTCAGGCTCAGCGGGCGGGCGCGCCGACGACCACGATGCGGCCCTCGGGCTGCGCGTTGATATTCGGGTGGGCCTTGAGGTAGTTGACCAGGATGTCGACGTCCAGCGTGCCGGTCGAGAGCGAGGGCGCGCCCTTGAACATCGTGAAGCCGTCGCCGCCCCCGGCCGTGAAGTTGTTGGTGGCGACCTTGTAGGTCTGGGTGTCGCTTATGGGCTGCCCATCAAGCGTCACGGCCGTCACGCGGCTGCCGGCGGGTCGGGTGAGGTCGAAGGTGTAGCTCATGCCGCGCGAGACGTGCAGGAACTGGCCCTTGTTCTCGCTCCAGGTGGCGACGCCGTGTTCCAGCGCGGCCCGGATCTGCGCGCCGGTCAGGGTCAGGACCGTCAGCGTGTTGCCGAAGGGCTGCACGGTGATGGCTTCCTCGAAGGTGATGGGACCGGCGTCGATGCCGGCTCGCACGCCCCCACCGTTCACGAAGGCGAGCTGCGCGCCCGCGTTTGCGGCGGCCTCAAGGGCAGCGTCGGCCAGGACGTTCGCCATGGTGCTCTCGCGCTGGCGCACCACCTCGCGGTTGCCGTTCAGCGGCGCGGCAGCCGTGCTCACGACCTGCTGGCGCAGATTGGCGATAGGGACGCTGAGGGTCGCCACCATGCGGCGGGCGGTGTCGTCCTCGGCGATGTCGGCCGTCACCGGGACGGGGTTGCCCTCCCAGCTCTCGACCGCGCCCGCGTCGTTGAAGTTCACCTTCAGGCGCCCGAGTACCTTGCCCCATTCCCAGGCGGCGACGAGCAGGGTACGGTTGCCGTCGGGGTTCTGGACGATGGTCGGGTACGGGCCCTCGCTGGCCGGAAAATCCTTATTGTCGAAGGTGCCCAGCAGGGTGTGCGAGTGCCCACCCACGATCACGTCGATACCGGGGACGGTCTTGGCGACCTCCTGCTCCAGCGTGTAGCCCAGGTGCGACACCAGGAAGACCTTGTCGATGCCCTGGGCCTTGAGGGCCTCGGCGCTCGCCTTCAGGCTGTCCATGAGTTCGAGCATCTTCACGTTCGGGCCAGGGCTGCTGATCTGGGGCAGGTCGGGCGTCACCGCGCCGATCACGCCGATCTTCTGGCCGCCCACGTTCAGGACGGCGTAGGGCTTGAGGCGGTCCTTGAGCAGCGGCTCGGCGCTCACGTCGAGGTTGGCCGCCAGCACCGGGAACCTGGCCTTGTCGATGAAGTTCGCCAGCGCGCCGGGGCCGTCGTCGAACTCGTGGTTGCCGACCGCCATCGCCTGGTAGTTCATCAGGTTCATGAACAGTACGTCGGCCAGACCCTTGTAGACGTTGTAGAACAGCGTGCCCTGGAAGGTGTCGCCGCCCGAGAGGATCAGCGGGTTCACGTCCTCGGCGCTGTACTTCTTCATCAACGTGGTCTGGCGAGCGTAGCCGCCGTACATGTTCTGACCGACCTTGACCGGGTCGAGGTGGCCGTGGAGGTCGTCACTGTGCAGCACGGTCACGGTCAGGGGCGCGGCCGAGGCGCCGCCCAGCAGCCCCAGCGTCAGCAGAAACGCAAAAGTTTTGTTCATGCGCCTCATCCTAGAGGAAAACGCCTCTCTCCCTGCTCAACCGTGCAGCCGATCAGATGACCGCCCGACCATCCCGCATGGACCTCGGTTGGCCCTCCGGGCGCAGACAGACGGAGACGTCGTGGACGCACCGGGACTTCTCCCCTGTGCCCACGACGTCTGGCGGCTATGAACAGGTCTGACCCGTATCTTCGGGTCGTTCCAGGACTACCGGGCCTTCTCAGACCTGGACATGCCGCGCCAACTCTGCGGGATTCCGGCGTTCCGTCCCGCGCGCTAAACAGGTGGCCGGGCACAGGACACGGAACTACGCTGGAATCATCCGAAGTCCGTCTCAGCCGTCGTCGCGGTTGCCCCACCGGACGCCTCGCCACCCTTGCGGCCGATGTCGGCCATGTGCTCGCGGTCCTGGCTCACCGCCTCGCCGCCTTTACGGCCGGCGTCGCGGGCCTCCTCGCTGCTGAACTCGTGCGCGTTGCCGCTCTCGTGGGCGGCCCGGCCGCCCTCGCTGGCAATCTCGCGCTGCTTGTCCGGGTCCATACCCGCGAAACCGCGTCCGTCGTTGTCGCCGTTCGTCATGTCGCGCCTCCTTGACCTGCAGGAATATGGTGCGTGCTTCCTCAGCACGCGCCAAGTCTGCGCTTCCCTCCCGTACCGCCGATGTTCACCGGCTCAATTCCGGCTGAAATGGCCTGTGGGCCGTCCTTCCTCTGGCATTAAGAGGCCTTCATGCCGGTTCTCATCTGGAGGGCACAGCGCCGCATGGCCGGCAGCCCTGGGGGCTGCCGGCCACGCACGGCGGGGTCAATTCGAGCGGTTCACGTCAGGTGCAATTTCCACTCGGTCTGGCTGTCCCAGGGGGCGAACCCCAGCGCCACGTTGATGCCCAGCATGGCGGCGTTCTCCTCGGCGTTGCTCGTCCGTACGAACTGCGCTCCCGGCGCAAATTCGGGCAGCCGCAGCAGCACGGCCGCCTTGAGCCACTTGCCCAGGCCGTGGCCACGCGCCGAGGGCCGGACGGCCGTGCCCCCCTGAAAGACCAGTGGCGCACGCTCGGGACTCCAGAACACGTCGCTGAAGCCCACGAGTTCGCCGCTGCGGGTGTCCTCGATCACGGCGGTCAGGCGTTTCTCGCCGGCCTCGACGATCTGCTGTTCCCAGCTGCGGAGCATCTCGGGCGTCACCGTCCAGTCGTCCATCTCGATGTCGCCGCGCGGGGCCGTGTTCATGACCATGACCATGTCCGCCAGGCGCTCCAGGTACTCCTCCGGCAGCTCTTCCCAGAGGTGCAGGGCATAGGGCTCCTGCCCGGGACGCGTGGTCCAGGCGCGCAGCAACTCAGCCGACACGTCCTCCAGCACGAGCTGGCTGCGGCGCATGGGCAGCGTGGCCTGCGCGCCCAGCGTCCGGGCGAAGGGCTCTCCGGCCGGCGCGCGCTCGGCCGTCATGAACGTGACGAGGTCGCGGCCCAGGGCGCGGGTCCGCGCCTGCAGCGTCCGGGCGACCTCGCGGCCCAGGCCACGCCGCCGGGCGTCCGGATGCACGATCAGTCGGGCGTGGACGAGGTGCAGGTTCTCGTTCAGGCTGTAGTGCAGCATTCCCCAGGCCAGCGCGCGGGAACCGTCCCACACGACGACGTGTTCGCTGCATTCGCCGGGGGTCTCCTGGATCAGGCCGTGGGCTTCGCGCCCGGCGATGAGCGGAGGATCGGCCGGGTAGGCGGCGGCAAAGGCCGCGCACATCATTTCGGCGACCGCCAGCCGGCGCTCAGGCGTCTCGGTCTTCGGATCGAAAGCGGTGGGGGTCAGGGTAAGCATGGGCACAGTGTGACCCGGAGTCGTCAGGCACGCCTATGGGCACAATGGCGCACCGCACCTCCGCCATTTCCGCACGCGCTGCCCAGAATGGGGAGTCGGTGAACGTGTCTTCACCCCGTCCTCGGGAGACGGCCCTCTCTCCTTAACGGACCCAGAGGCGGACGGAAAGCAGGGCGACAGCCCGCTGAGGGAACATCGGCGCCATGACCGATGGCCGACACGACCGCCGGGAAGGCCCTGGCTCCCTCCCCTCCTTCGCTGGGCGCTGGGGCCTGCTGCTGGCCGCCGGAGCCGTCTGGTGGCTGGTTCGCCCGGCCAGGCGTCACCTTCCCCTGACCCCGACGACCCTGGCCGACGGCCTGGGCCCCGTGGTCGAGCGGCGGTTCTGGGCCGACATCGTGGACGCCCAGCACTCGGCTCAGGAGACGGTCGACCACGCCGCCGACTTCTTCCCGGCACTGATGCCCCGCCCACTCGCCTTTGTCTGGAAGGTCTCGGGGCGCCCAGGTCGCGCCGTGCCGGGCGACCGCTACGCCATCGTTCTGGCGGCGCGCCTGGGAGCCACCCGGCTGCAAGTGCGCGGGCCCCTGCGGTTCCGGGAACAGACCCTGCGGCACCACCCCGAAGCCGGCTGGGTCGAGTTCCGCGCCGTGCCGCAGGACGTGGGCCGGGCGCGCCTGGAAATCGAGACCTGCACGCGCTCGAGCACCCGGATGGACCGCCTGGGCTACCTGCTGGGGGCGTCCTACGTGCAGCGGCGCACCTGGGAACTCTTTCTGGAACGGGTCGCCGCCTCGACCGGCGGCCGGGTCGTCGGGACTGGGCACACCACCGAAGAACGCCCCTATGTGGCCGGGTCATCTGGGAACGGTTGACGCCCGGGGGCCGGCACCGCTGCACGCGGAAAACCGGGCCAGACGCTGGAGGCAGCTATCCTCAGCCAGATGAGCCCCTCTCACGCGCCCCACGCCATCGGCTTCGACGACGCGCCCTTCGCGCGCACGCACCGGGGCGACGTGGCCGTCTTTGGAACGGTCTACGCCGGCCACACTCTGCACGCCGTGGTCCGTGGGCGGGTACGCCGCGACGGCCGCAACAGCACCGACGAACTGACACGCCTCGCAGAGCTGGCTGGTGAACACCTGAACGTGGTACTGCTCCAGGGAGTCGCGCTGGCGGGCTTCAATGTGGTGGATCTCGCGCGGCTGCACCGGCAGACCGGGCGCCCGGTCCTGGTCGTGGCGCGGCGCCTTCCCCGACTGAAGCTCATCCGCGCCGCGCTGCTGGAACATGTGCCGGGCGGAGCACGCAAGTGGCGCTTGATTGAGCAGGCCGGGCCGATGGAAGCCTGCGGCGGCGTGTACGTGCAGCGGGCAGGCCTCTCTCTGGCGGTGGCCGAGACGGTTCTTGCGTCCCTGACCGTCACTGGGCATATCCCGGAGCCGCTGCGCGCCGCCCACCTCATCGCAGGCGGGGTGATGCGGGGCAGCAGTGCAGGGCAGCGGGTGTAGGGCGCCCCAGGCAGACCCCGCCCCGGCAACCTGACGACGTCCTCCACCTAACCCAGATCCGCCACCCGTCAAACTACTTGCTTTGCAAACTAAATACATGTAGAGTTGAGCCACCTGAGGAGGTTTCCCGGTGCTCACCCTTTCCCTAACAGAATTGTTGGCTTGGCGCGGCTTCCTGCATACGCACGACGCGCTGTGGAAGGCGCTGGACGCGGCACTGGCCGAAGAAGGCCTGAACATGGCCGCCTACGAACTGCTGCTGACGTTGCAGGAAGCGGGCGCGGCCGGCCTGCGCATGACCGAGCTCGCGCGCCGGGTCCGCTTTTCCGGCGGCGGGCTGACACGGCTGGCCGACAAGTTGCAGGCCCAGGGCCTGATCGAGCGCCGGCGCTGCGAGGAGGACGGCCGCGGTTTCGAGGCCGTGCTGACTCCGCAGGGCCAGCGCCAGCTGCGCCGGGCGCATGTGCGCCACCTGCGGGAGGTCCGCCGACTGTTCCTGAGCCGCCTGACCCCCGAGGAGACCGCCACCCTCGCCGCCCTCTGGACCCGACTTCAGGAGGAACCCGTACCGTGACCCTTCCCTCTCTTCCCCTGCCCCTCGGCGGTCTCCACCACGTCAGCGTCCTGACGGCCGACGCCGCGCGCAACCACGACTTCTATACCCGGGTGATGGGGCTGCGGCTGGTCAAGAAAACCGTCAACCAGGACTCGCCTGGCATGTACCACCTGTTCTATGCCGACGGCGCAGGCACCCCCGGCACCGACCTGACCTTCTTCGACTTCCCGCGTGCGGCGCGCGAACACCGGGGCAACGACTCGGTGACACGCACGACCTACCGGGTCACGGGGGCCGCGGCGCTGGAGTTCTGGACAGACCGCTTTGATGCGCTGGGCGTGCCTCACGGCGAGGTCTACACCCGCGACGGCCGTGCACACCTGGATTTTGAGGACCCCGACGGCACCCGGCTGTCCCTGTTCGACGACGGCGGCGAGGGTCCGCGCGGGACACCACACGGCGACCTGCCGGCTGGTGTCCAGCTTCAGGGCCTGGGCTACAGCGGCTATCACGTGGGCGATCTGGCCCCCACCCGCGCCTTTCTGGAGACGGGCCTGGGCCTGCGTGAAGTGCGGCGCTACAACCTGGACGGCCACCCCACCACCGTCTTCGCACTGGGTGGAGGCGGCCCCCACGCCGAGCTGCACGTGACCGAGGCGCCGGGCCTCTCCCACAGCCGCCCCGGCGCGGGGAGCGTGCACCACGTCGCGCTGCGGGTACAGGACGACCGCGAGCTGCGCCACTGGCTGCTGCACCTGGCGGCCACCGGCTACGGCAACAGCGGCGAGGTGGACCGCCACTGGTTCCACTCGGTCTACATCCGCGACCCCAACGGGCTGGTGATCGAGCTGGCCACCGACGGCCCCGGCTTCGCCACCGACGAGGACCTGTCCGCCCTGGGCGAGCGCCTGAGCCTGCCTCCCTTTCTCGAATCCCGCCGCGCCACCATCGAAGCGCACCTGCGTCCCCTGCACCTGCAGGAAGGAGAATGACCATGAGCGACCTGCCCAGCACCGGACTGCACTTTCCCGGCTTCCATCACCTGACTGCCGTGTCGGCCGATATCCGCGAGAACAAGCGCTTCTATACCCAGGACCTCGGGATGCGCCTCATCAAGCGCAGCGTCAACCAGGACGACGTGAGCGCCTACCACCTGTTCTACGCCGACGCGGTGGGCACGCCCGGCACCGACCTGACCTTCTTCGACTGGCCGGTGGAGCGCGAGCGCCGGGGCAACCACGCGGTGACGCGCACGGCCCTGCGGGTACGCGACGAGGCCAGCCTGAGCTACTGGCAGTCGCGGCTGGACGACCTGAAGATCACGCGCGGCGAGCTGACCGAGCGCGCGGGCCGCGCCACGCTGAACTTCGAGGACCCCGAGGGCCAGCGCCTGAGCCTCGTGGCCGACGGCGGCGCGGGCGACGAGCCGACCCCCTGGGCACAGAGCCCGGTGCCGGCCGAGCACCAGATTCGCGGTCTGGGACCCATTACCATGACGGTGCCCAGCCTGCGCAACACCGACGTCGTGCTGCAAAAGGTCATGAACCTGCGCCCGGTGCGCGAGTACGCCGATCCCGAGAGCCCCGCGCACATGGTCCACGTGTACGAGATGGGCGCGGGTGGCCCGCAGGCCGAGCTACACGTCGCCGTGCGTCCCGACCTGGCCCCGGCGCAGAGCGGAGCAGGAGGCGTGCACCACGTCGCCTTCCGCACGCCGGACGACGACCAGTACCACGCCTGGAACGAGCGCCTGAACAGCTTCGGCCTGCGCAGCAGCGGCGAGGTGGACCGCTACTACTTCCGCAGCCTGTACTTCCGCGAGCCCAACGGCGTGCTGTTCGAGATCGCCACCGATGGCCCCGGCTTCGGAGTGGACGAGGACATGGCCACCCTGGGCGACAAGGTGATCCTGCCCCCCAGGTTCGAGTCCCGCCGCGCACAGATTCTCGCCGGCCTCAAGCCCATCGACTGATCTCGGTGGGGCCCGCCCCGCAGACAGACGGCCCAGGCCCCACATACGACCTCTGGAGACGAGACATGACCACCCCCACACCTGACCTGAAATGGATTCACCATCTGGAACGCGGCGCGCAGGACCGCACCCTGCTGCTGCTGCACGGCACGGGCGGCGACGAGCGCTCGCTCCTCGACCTGGGGCGGCGGCTGGCTCCTGGCGTCAACCTGCTCAGCGTACGGGGGCGCTCACTGGAAGAAGGCTTCCCGCGCTTTTTCCGCCGGTTCAGCGCCGTGCAGTACGACCAGCCGCACCTGAACGCCGAGGCCGACGCCCTGGCCGACTTCGTGGGGGCGGCCGCCGCGCACTACGGCCTCGACCCCGCCGCCGTCACGGCGCTGGGCTACAGCAACGGAGCGAACATCGCGCTCGCTGCCCTGGTCCGCCGGCCCGGCACCCTGGCCGGCGCGGCGCTGCTGCGGCCCGTGATGGCGCTCGAACACCCGCCGCAGCCGGACCTGAGCGGCGTGCGGGTGCTGGCGCTGCACGGCGCGCACGATCCCTTTTTGCCCCACGCGGCAGCGCTGGGACCCTATCTGCGCGGCCTGGGGGCCGACCTGACCGAGCAGACCCTGAACGCCGGACACGAATTGTCGCCGCAGGACCTGGGCCTGACGGCTGCGTGGCTGAACACGGGCAACTGAGCCTGTAGGGGTGAAGACTCACCCCTGGACCAGCCCCAGCAATCAGTCGCCCGCCGGCACCCGCTCCGGCAGCGCCCTTATAGCCTGAGCCGCAGCGAACAGCACTGCCTGCGCCGAGGGTTGCGCACCCAGATCGGGCACCAGACCCACGCGCAGTTCGGGCACGAACGTCTCTTCTCCGACCGTGAAGGGCGCCGAGAAGCTCCCGCGCAGGCGATCGAGAATGCGCTCAAGTCCGGCGGGGCCACCGGGACGGGCCAGCAGAGCCGCGAACTGCCCCTGCTCGAAGCGGGCGACGAGGTCGCTTCCCCGGAACACGTCGCGGAATCGGGCGGCGCAGTCGAGCCACAGCCGGTGACTCAGGTTCGGGCCGATTCGGGCGCTCAGATCGTCCAGGTTGCCCAGTTCACACAGCAAGACGGCGTACCGGCATTCGGGGTCGTGCCGGCGCTCCTCCAGGGCCGTCTCGATGCGGTCCATAAAGGCCTGGCGGTTGGGCAGTTCGGTGAGGGGGTCGCGCCGCGTCACCTGACTGAGGTAGCTCAGCAGGCGGCGTTTCTCGCTGAGGTCGCGGGTCAGTACCGCCACACCCAGGTCGCTGGGCAGCACATAGGCGCTCATCGACATCGGCCGGGAGCCCTGCTCCGAGACGACCAGAACCTCCTCGTCGCGCACCTCCTCGCCCCGCAGGGCGCGCGTCCCGGGGAATTGCGCTGGCGCCAGCACTTCGCCGCCGACACTCCTGAGCTCGAAATGCCGCGCCCAGTCCCGCGCCGCACTGTCCTGTGCGCCAGGCATCATCATCTTGCGCACGGTGCCGCTGAGCATCAGGGGCCGGCCGCGGGCGTCGGTCACGACCACGCCCTCCGACGAGTACGCCAGGAGGATGTCCAGCAGGGCCAGGCGCCGCTCCAGGTCCTGCGGCTCATGGCTCAGGGGCGCAAGCTCCAGCAGGGCGTGTCCGGCGGTCAGTGGGCGCGCGCGGAGCTGCCAGGGGGGACCCGTCTCCAGCTCCAGCACGGTTTCGGCGGCCTCGCCGCGTCCGGCCCGCAGCGCTGCGGCACGGACCTGCCGCCGGACGGCCTCGTGGCCGCGCCATACGCCCACCGACCAGACCAGCTCACCCAACATGGAGACGGCACTGTCGCCGGCTTCCAGCGCCGCTGCCGCCGCGTTGACCTCTACCACGGTGCCCTTGCCCGTCACGAGCCACTGGGCGTGTGCCGCACTGTCGAACAGCGCCCGGAAGACAGTGGAGTCCAGACCCGGCGTAGGCGCCGCAGCGGTGGGCGAGGCCGCGACCCGCAGCGCGGCGTTGGCCTCCCAGACACTGAACAGCACCGCCAGTTCCGAGCCCGCAACCGGCCAGGGCCGGAGCTCGCTGCCGAACTGCGCGGGCGCTCCGGCGGGCACGGCGGCCCATCCCGCCGGCACCGTGAAGGCCCGGCCCGCCAGGACTCCGGGCAGCGCCTGCTCCAGCAGCCGCCACTCGGTACGCAGGTCGCCCAGCGGCTGGCCGATCGCCTCACCGGCCAGCCCGAACAGCGAGAGCCACGCGGGGGTGGCCGCCCGTAGCCGCCCGTCACGGTCAATCAGTGCGCTGTACCCGGCAAGCTGGTCGGCGCTCCAGGGGTCAGGGGCCGCACTGACGCGGGCCAGCAGGTCCGCCAGCGCTTCGGCGGCCGGAGCCGCCAGCGACTCTCCAGGCGCGGTCCACAGCAGCCCCACGGTCTGCCCGGCGTGCAACAGGGGCAGGGGAACGCCGCTCAGGGGCAACCATTCGTCCAGGCCGGCCCCCCAGTCGCCGCTCAGGCGCCGCACTCCGGCCGGGCCGAGCTGCACCGTGCCGCCGCCGTCGTGGTACAGCAGGAAGCTTTCTCTGGCCCCGCCACTCGCCAGAACGGCCTGAAGAGCGTAGGTCAGCGCCTCGGACGAGAGAAATGCAGTGCTCATGAAGTCAGTCTGCCCCCAGAACAGGCAGCAGTACCGTAAGAAAACCGGGAACCCGCCGAGCGTCCCCAATCTGGTGACAGCAGAATGAAGGCCAATTCAAGCCCAGCCCAGCCTGACTGGGAGAGGAAGTGAACAATTCCACAATATGCGTCAGCATGAAGGTTTCTCAACGTCGAACTTCATCGGACTGACGAAGCGCTTCCCCTAATGGGGGGATTTTTTCGCTACCCCGCGCAAAAGGATTCGTCCCAGCGCGTAAAAAACATTCACCTACTCCAGAGCTACCCATTTCATGTGCACCAAATGAGAGTATCGGGAGAAGCTGTGACAGCCCACCTCCTAACCTACCTGCACCGTGAAACCGATGACCGACCGTCTTGCCCGTGTTCCACGTTCCGTAGGCTCCTCGCCTTCCGACCCGTCACCCAGGAGGTTCTGCATGTCCCGTTCCCGTCATCTGCTCTGGACGGCCACCCTTGCCCTGACGACCGGCGCCCTGGCCGTGGGCACCCCCGTCGGTACCCGAGTGACCAACACCGCTACGCTGGACTACCGCACGTCGCTGGGCGCTCCCGTACAGATCGCCTCGTTGCCGGTCGAGGTCGTGGTGCGTCAGGTCTACGCCCTGAGCGTGACGCCCGACGCCGACGCGGGCAACGTCCCAGCCGCCCGGCGCTTCGGCGCGTTCGCGGGCCAGGACCGGCTTATCCCGTACACGCTGACCAACAACGGCAACGGCAGCGACACGTTCAACTTGAGCGTGGTGCAGCCGACTGCCGGCGACGACTTCGACTTCAGCAACGTGGCCATCTACGCCGACGCCGACAACAACGGCGTGGCCGACGGCCCGGCGCTGACCTCGCTGACCCTGGCCGCCGACGCCTCGACCGGCGTGCTCGTATCGGTGCGGACCCCGGCGGGAGCGCCGGCCAGTTCGAGCGGCCTCCTGGACCTGCGAGCCGTGTCGGCCGGTAACGCGGCTGCCATTGACGAGAACAACTACGCGCGCGTAGACGTGACCAACAACGCGCAGCTGAGCCTGAGCCTGAACGCCAGCCCGGCGGGCGCAGTGGCGCCGGGCTCGGCCATCACGTACGCAGCGACCGGAGGCAACGCCTCGGCCACATCTGCCGGCAACGTGACCGGCGCAGTCACGGTGGACGGCACGCCCCGCGACGGCATCTTCGTACGCGACGTGCTGCCCGGCGGGATGCGTCTGGCGAGCATCGATCCCACCAGCGGCAGCACGGCCGGCGCAGCGACGGTGCTGTACTCCACCGACGGCGGCGTGACCTGGACGGCCACCGCGCCCGCCGTCCTCTCCGACGTGAACGCGGTGGGCCTGCTCATCAGCGGTGCCGGCGCCTTCTTCCCGCAGAACGCCACCTACGCCCTGCGCTTCACAGCGACCGTACCGGCCGGCGCGGCCGCCGGCACCGACCTGACCAACCGCGCCACCGTGAACTTCGACGGCAACGCCGACGGCGACGGCGCGGACGCGGGCGAAACCGTGACCTCGCTGGCCACCAACAATACGGTGGCGAGCGTGAGCAGCGCGGCCTTCGGGCCCTTCGAGTTCCCCAACGGCGACGGCTCGGGCGCCTACACCTTCGGCGGGCAGACCATTACGCGTGCGGGCGACCTCCAGACGATGGCTACCCCAGTGACGGCCGGGACCTCGGTGACCTTCAAGCAGACCCTGCTGAACACCGGCAACGCCCTGAACACCTTCAACGTGGCAGTGGACCAGTCGCCGGCTGGCTGGACCTGCCGCGTGGTAAACGTGGACGCAGCCGGCAATCTCTCGCCGCTGAACGGCGCCGTGAGCCTGCCCGCCGGCGGCCGCGTGGACCTCGCGGCGCAGTGCGACATCCCACTGCCCTCGACCAACCTCACGAACGCCGAGATCCGGGTGGTGGCGACCCCCAACGGCGGCGTGCCCGACTACAGCCTCGACCGCGTGTCGCAGGTGAACGCCGCCGGCCCCGTACTGCTGGGCAACGGTGACGGCAATCCGGCCACCGCCCCGAGCACCGCCCCCGTAACCGTCACGGCCGCGCCCGGTACCCCGGCCCTGTTCGTGCTGGAACTGCAGAACGGCGCGCCGGTTCCGGAGGCCTACAACCTGAGCTCCACCGTGCCCGGCGGATACGGCACGCCCGTCTTCTACCTGGACACCAACTGTGACGGCACGCCTGACGGCGGCCCCATCACCCAGACGCCCGCCGTGGCCCCCGGCGCGACCGTGTGCCTGATCGCGCAGGTGACGCCGCCCCCCGGCCGTACGGCGGGCAGCGAGCCGGTGCAGTTCACGGCCACGAGCACGACCACCCCCTCGCGCACCAGCACCGTGACCGACACCATCGGGGTCAGCGGCGTGGCGGCGGCGACCTTCGTGCCCGACCGCGCCGGCAACGCCGTCCCCGGGGCAAACGTGGTCTACACCCATACCCTGACGAACACGAGCAACGGCGCCGTGACCGTGGCTGTGCCGGCCTTCACGTCACCCAAGGGCTGGACCTACGAGTTCTCGACCGACGGCGTCACCTACGCGCCGCAGCTCACCGGCCTGGCGCTGGCGCAGGGCGCAGCCACGCCGATCTACGTGCGGGTCAGCATTCCGGCGGCCTACGCGGCGGGTGCGAACGACACCGAAGCTGCTCCGATCCGCGCGGTCGTCACGGCGGCGGGCGCGGCAGGAACCACGAGCACCGTGACGGTCGTGGACACCACCACCGCCCTGCGGACGAGCGCGACCGTCACCAAGGAAGCGGGTCTGTGCAACGACGCGAGCTGCACCACCGTCACGCCGCTGGCCAACGGCGCCGCCGTCTCACCGGGTGACATCGTCCGGTACACCATCGTCGCCACCAACACGGGCGACGCCGCGCAGAACTCGGTCTACGTGGCCGACTCGCTGCCGGCCAACACCGAGTTCGTGGCCGTCAGCGCGACGGGCGCCGGCGTGGGCCTGCTGTACAGCGTGGACGGCGGCCAGACCTGGACGACCACGGCGCCGAGCAGCCTGCCGGGCGGCAGCATCCGGATCGGCGTGAACAGCGACGGCGACAGTAGCGTCGGCGCGGGCGATCTCTTCGGGGCGGGACAGAGCTTCACGGTCCGCTTCGACGTGCGGATCCGCTGAGGGGCGGGGCGGCCATGCAGACGCACACCCTGGTCCCCACCCTCGTGACCCTCGGCCTCCTGCTGGGCGGTCTGTCAGGAAGGGCGGCGGCCCAGGGCACGGTGCAGAACACCGCTGCCCTGCATACCGCTGGCCCCCAGAACCCCCTCGTCTTCTCCTCGAACACGGTCGAGCTGCGCCGGGAACTGCTGTGTTCCCCGGCGCTGAGCCTCGGCCCCGCTTCCGGCGCCCTGGCCCTCCCGGCCACGGGCGCCCTGTTCATTCCGTTCACCGTCCGGCAAAACGGCGCGGGCGGCGAGATCCTGCTCGAAGCGCAGTTGCCCGCCGACCTAGCGCCCTCGCTGCGTGTGTCGTTCTTCGCCGACGACAACGGCGACGGAGCGCCCGACGGCGCAGCCTTCGACCGCCTGACCCTGGCTGCCGGCGAGTCGCGCACGCTGCTGCTGGGCATCTCGTCGACCAACCCCCTGATCCTGCCAGGGGCGCTCGACGTGGGCGTCAGTGCGTCCTGCGGAGAGCGCCGCACTGTAGCCAGCGTGCGCGTCGCCGCTCCGGCCGCGGCGCTGAACCTCGCCCACAGCGCCGGTGTCGAGATGGCCCGCACCGGCGAACGGGTCCCCTTCGTGCTGTCGGTGGCCCACTCGGCCACGGAAGCCCTCATGGTGACGGTGCGCGCGGTGGTCCCCGCACACGGCGCCTACGTGGCCTCGGCCGGCGATGGTCAGCCGCAGGTTGAAGTGGGCGCGAACGGCCAGGTACTAACCTGGACCCGACGCGTCGCTCCTGGCGAGCGCCTGACCCTGCCCTATACCCTGCGGGTGCTGGGCAGTGGGAGCGGCCGCCTCGCCGTACCCGCGCAGGCCGAAGCCGTCGCCGGAATCCGGCTCCTCCAGAGCGCGCCCGCGACGGCGCAGGTGCGCGTCGCCGACCCGGTGGGCGCCCTCGGCACCCTGATCGGGCGGGTCTACGTGGACCGCGACGGCGACAACCGCTTCGGCGAAGGCGACCAGCCGGTCGTGGGTGCGCGCGTGGTTCTGCCCGGCGGCCTTCAGGTCCTGACCGACGCGGCCGGGGGGTACACCTTCCGCGACCTCGCGCCGGGACCCTGGCTCGTGGGCCTCGACCCGGCGTCTCTCAAGTCGGTGGACCAGACCGCTGGCCAGACTTGGCGTCAGACCGCCGAGGTCCGGGGACTGGCCCGCGCCGACTTCGCCCTGAGCGCCCAGGCGCCGGACGCGGCGGCGGCTCCCTCGGCGCCTGCGGCGGACCAGACCGTCGCCGCTCCGACCGGCCTGATCCGTTCGCCCCGCCCCGGTACCGTCGTGCGCGAGGGCACGAGCACGGGCGTTGTGCTCGAAGGACCGGCGCAGGGCACCCTGAGCCTGTGGGTCAACGGCGAACGGGTCGCAGACGACCGCCTGGGTCAGCAGGGACCGGGCGAGGCGGCCGGCACGCGGCGCCTGACCTACGTGGGCGTGGCGCTGCGGCCGGGCCGCAACGTGATCGAGGCGCGCACCGACACCGGCAGCGAGACGGCCGAGGTGACGGTCGCCGGCGCGCCCCGCACTCTGAGCGTACGCCCCGTGACCCTGCTGGCCGACGGCCATACCCCGCTGGAGATCGAGATTCTGGCGCTGGACGAGGCCGGTGTGGCGGGCGGGCGCGGCTTCGTGACGGTCGGCACCGACGCCGAACCGCTGACCCCGGACGCCGCTCCGGCCGAGAGCGGGTACCAGGTCGCCCTGAGTGACGGCGTGGCCCGGCTCCGGCTCGCGCCAGTGACGACGGGACGCGAAATCACAGTCAACGCGGCGCTGGGCGCCCTCCAGACCGGGGCGCGGCTGTACGCGGGACAGGCTCCCTCCTCGCTGTCGCTGTACCAGGGCAGCGTGGGGGTGCAGTTCGGCGGGGACGGCACGCAGCTGCGTGCCCAGGCCCGCGCCTACGCCGAGGGACCGCTGCTGGGCGGACAGGTGCGCGCCGCAGTGGACACCGGCGGCCTGCCCGACTCGCCTACCGCCCCGCGCTTTCCGGTTACGGGCAGCGCCAATGAGGCCCAGCCGGCCCTGCGCTCGGCCGACGGCTTCGCCGTGCGCTACGACCGGGGCGACCTGACCCTGGGCTACTTCGCCGCGCCGCTGGGCGTGCCGGGGCTCAGCGCCCTGGGCGCGGGCACGGCCCTGCGCGCCGAGGTGCGCGGGCAGGTGCGCGTGCAGGGCTTCGCCGGCCTCGTCGCTCCGACGCAGGGGGTAGTCGTCCTCCGCGCCGACGGCGGCCGGACCTACCGCCTGCCCCAGACCCCGCAGCCCGGCACCGAACGCGTGACCGTGCGTTCCGGCGGCCGCGAGCGTTTCCTCGTGCCGGGACAGGACTACACGCTGGAGGACAACGGTCTGCTGGTTCTCGCCGCTCCCCTCTCCGCCTACGACGACAACTTCTCGGCGGTCGAGCTCGTGGTGAACTTCGCGCCGCTGGGCAGCGCGCGCACCCTGGTGGCTGCCGGAGTCGGCGCCGAGTACGTGAACGGGCCCTGGAGCGTGCAGGTGGGCGCCGCGCGGCTCGAACGGCTCTACTTCGGGGCCTCGGCCGCGTACACCACGCCGGAACTGCGGGCGCGCGTGACCTACGCCCAGGACCCCCTGTACCCGCAGGGCCGCCTGAGCGCCGAACTGCGTGGCGAGCAGGGTCCCCTGAGCGCCGATGCCAGCGTGAGCGCCGTAGCCGGCGAGCGCCCCCTGGGCACAGCCGCCGTGAGCTACCGCCTGGGCGACACCCACCTGACGCTGCGCCAGCGTTTCGAGACGACCGGAGCCCGCAGCGAGGCCACCGCCGAACACCATTTCGGCGCCCTGACGCTGGGGGCCGGCGCGGACTACGACTGGAACACCGGCAGCTTCGGGGTCCTGGGCCTGGGCCGCTACGACGCGGGCCGCCTGAGCACCGAGGTGTCGCATGCCCAGCCGCTGGGGAGCACCGGCCGCGCTCCCGAAACCCGTTTCGGCGTGCGCTACGCGGTGACGGACACCCTCAGCGCCGAGGCGCGGGTGCGCCAGATCTGGGGCAGTGGCCCCGACGCCGGACCGACCGGCGAGTTCGCCCTGCGCCAGCGGGTGGGGCTCTCGAACTTCAGCGTGGCGTACACGCTGCCCGGCGCGGCCGGCGAATCCTCGCGCGCGCGGTTCGGGCTGGACGTGCCGCTGACCCTCAACGAGCACCTGGGCGCCAACCTGAGTGCCAGCGTGGACCGCGACATGGAGACGGGTACGTTCGGAACGACCCTGGGCGCAGGACTGCGCTACGCCGACGAGCGGATTGTGGCGACCCTGGGCGGCGAATACGGCCTGAGTGCCGGGCAGTCCCGCCTGGCCCTGCGCGGCGGCGTGACCGGTCAGCTCGGCGAGGGCCAGACCCTCTCGCTGGACGCCAACGGACAGCTGCTGCCCACCCCCGAGGGCCGCGTGGGCCTGAGCTACGCCCTGCGCCGCGAGGACTTCTCGCTGCTTACCACCCACCGCCTGAGCACGGCGTCCACCGTCCTCGGCACCGGGGTCGCGGGGGCAGTGCTGGAGGGTGAGGCCCAGGCCAACGTGGCCCTGGCCCGGACCCTCTTGAACCGCCCCCTGAGTCTGCAACCGGGCGTGTCGTACCGCGTGCCGCTGTCCGACCCAGAAGGCAGCGTCCTGGGCCTGAGCCTGGGCGCCGTGGTGGAAGTCACCGACCGCTTCGGCGTCGGGGCCGGCGCCGGCGTGATCTGGCTGCCCGCCCTGGGCCAGACCGAACGCGGCGCGACCCTGGACCTGCGCTACCGCCTCACCGGACCCGAGCAGCCCCTGTGGGTGGTCGCGGGCTACACCTGGGGCCGCGTGCCCGGCGCTGCCGGCGGTCTGTGGAACACCCAGAGCGGCTTCTCGGTCCGCTTCGACTTCTCGGGCGGCCACGTCTCGACCGGCGCGGCCCCCACCGATTCCAACCGTGCAGGAGGCACTCCATGAAGCGCATTCTGATCACGCTGCTGTGCCTGCTCGGCCTGTTTCCGGCCAGTGTCGGCGGGGCGCAGAGCTGCCGGGGCGGCGCCTGCGTGGCGGCCGGCCCCCGGCTGGTCAGCGTGGACAGCACGCAGGGGCCACTGCTGAACCTGCTGCTGAGTACCCTGCTTCCCGGCACGGCCGTGAACCTCTCGGTCCTCGACTGGAATGCCCTGACCCAGGGTTCGGTCGGCCTGAACGCCCTGCTGGAGCGGCTGCGCCTGAACCTCAACCTGTCGAGCACGAACGAGGTGCTGGCCACCAATATCGGCGTGGGTCAGCTCATTACGGCCCTCGCCCAGGTCGCGCAGGCCGACGGCAACACGGCCCAGGTGAGCGCCCTGAACGCGCTCGGCACTCAGCTCGGCGCCCTGGGGGGAACCATCCGCCTGGGCGACCTGCTCAACCTTCAGCTGCCGTCGGGCGCGCTCACGGACATCCGGCTCAACGTCCTCGACCTGCTCACCGGCAGCCTCCAGCTCTACAACTTCCGCAACGTGGCAACTACCCCGACCCCCATCACGGTCAATCCGGCGGCCCTGGGCCTGCCCGGTGTCGCCTCGCTGAAGGTCTACGCGCAGGTCGTCGAGCCGCCGGTCTACACCTGTGGGCCGGCCGGCAGTACCCTGCACACGGCCGCCATCCGCCTCAAGCTGGACCTCACGCTGACTCAGGGTCTTACCCTCGACGCCACCACCCTGAGCACCGTGACAGCTGGCGTCTCCAGTCTTCTGCCCCTAGGTCTCCAGGTTAGAACCGGAGTGGCGCAGCAAAACGGGCTGCTGTCCGTCAGCGTGTACGCCGAGGTCGCCAAGGCCGAAGGTACCATCACCAGCATCGACCCTGTGGGCAGGGTGCTTCAGCTCAACGCGCGGCCCGGCGTGGCCGACCTCTACGTGGGCCAGATTGCCGATTCGGTGTTCTTCAACCGCAGCCGTATCCTCACCGCAGCGGACGTGACCCCCGCGACTGCCGCGAACCTGACGGTCAGCCTGAACTTGGCGACCACGCTCGCACCGAACCTCACCATCGCGACCGTCACCGTGCCTGTCGAGGTGCGGCTCCGCGCGGTCGCGAGTGGCACCCCGGCCACCCAGACGGGGACCTTCGGCGGGCCCTTTCCGCAGACCCAGACCTTCACCTCGGGTACCGTTTCAATTGGAGCACTGGCCACTTCACTCGTGCAGAACCTGGAGATCAGCGTTCTGGGCAGTGGGGCGAGCATAGCCGTTCTGCTTCCCAATCCTCTTCTCAACAATCTGAACCTGACTGCTATCACCAACTCCGTGGTCAACGCCGTGACCACACCGCTCAAGACCCTGACCGCAACTGTGGTCGGTCCCGTCCTGACCACGGTCCTGGGGGGCGTCCTCGACCCCACACTGGCCCTGCTGGGCATCCGCGTAGGGCAGGCCGTCTTCACGGTGCTGGGCGTGAACAGCCTGTGCACGGTCAGCGGCGTGGTCTACCGCGACGTGCAGCCCGACGGAGTACGCGACCCCGGCGAAGACTCGGGCGTGCCCGCCGTCTCAGTGAATCTCGTCCAGAACGGGCAGGTCACGCGCACGGTTGCGTTGAACGGCAGCGGAACCTACGCCCTGGCCGACGTACCCTCCGGGCAGTACCGCCTGCTCGTGGCGACCTCGGCCACCAGCCCCACTCCGGCGCCGCCGGCCGGCTGGGTGTTCGTGAATCCGGAGCCCGGCGCGCGGGACATCGCGGTGGCGACCCAACCCGTGACCGGTCAGGACTTCGGCCTCTTCGCGGGCACGCGGGTGCGCGGCGTGCTATTCCGGGACGACGGCCGGGATGCGCCCGGTGTTGCCGCAGCTCCCAACAACGTCCGGCAGGAAGGCGCCGAGCCGGGCCTCGCCGGCGTGACCGTGACCCTGAACGCAGGCCAGAACACCCGCACTGTCCAGACGAGCGCCGACGGCAGCTACACCCTGTACTGGCCGTCCACACTGGGCACCGCCGCCACCCTGACAGTCACGGGCAGCAGCACCGCCCCCACGGGCTACGACCAGGGCACCGGAACGCCGGTGGTCCTGGCGACCGATCTCGCCGGGACAGGCGTGAACGCCCTGCCGCTGGACGTGTCTGGCGGGCGTGATCTCGTGCGGCGGTTCGGCCTGGTAGGCCTCTCGACCTTCACCCCAGACGCGGCCGGCGTGGCTCCCAGCCCCGGTACGGCCAGCTACGTTCACCTGTTCCGGCCCGGTACCCAGGGCAACGTGGCCCTGTCGGCCAGCGGGACCCCCGGCTTCACCTCCACCTTCTTCCGTGACCTGAACTGTGACGGCACTGTGCAGCCTGCCGAACGCGTGGCCGTGACGGCCTTCACTGTCGACGACTCCTGGCCGCGCGACCCGGACGGCCGACTGAGCGCCTGCGCCATCGAGGTCCAGGTCAGCGTACTGGGCGGCCTGGGTGCTGGGCAGCAGGACCTGCGGGACGTGGAAGCCCGCCTGACGTGGTCGGGCAGCGCCGTGCAGGACGCGCGCAGCGTCCGTGACACGACCACCGTGACCACCCTGGGCCGCGCCAGCCTGACCAAGACCGTGCGCAACCTGGGGACCGGGGCGGCCGGCAGCAACGCCACTGCTCTGCCCGGCGAGCGGGTCGAATACTGCCTGACCTACCGCAACGAGGGCAGCGACGCCCTGAGCGACCTGCGACTGGCCGACGACTTCAACGCCCCGCTGGTCTACGTGGCCGGTACCCTGACCCGCGACGGCACAGCCCTGACCGACGCAGCCGGTGACGACGACGGCGAGGTCGTAGGCCGTCAGGTCCGCGTGCGGGTTCCCGCTCTGGCGGTCGGTGCTTCAGGCCAGAGCTGCTTCACGGTGCAAGTGCCCTGAGAATTGAGGGGGAGGCCACGCATCAGCGACCTCCCCCTCTGCTGGACCCAACTTCTCGCCGGACCGGCCCCACTACCTAAGTGGGGCCGGTCCGGCGTTGTCTCTACTGCTCAGTCTGGAGCTGAACCGCGCTCCCGACGTAGAGGGCTAAAGCGTTACCCTCATCCACCGTCAAGCCCGCCCTAGCGAGATGTAAAGCATCAGTCAGGCAAAAATCCTACTCCGTTCTGACTGGAGCAGGGTTTCGGGTAAGAGTAAACCGAAAAAGGAGCCCCGAAGGACTCCCATTCACTAAGGTGAGACTTACCAGCGGTCGTCGCGGCGAGCCGGACGATCGTTGTAGGAACCGGCCGGAGCGGCCTTGGTCACCACGATGTTCTTGGCCTGGGGGCCCTTGCCGCGCTGGCCTTCTTCGATCTCGAATTCGACTTCGTCGCCTTCGTTGAGCTTCTTGAAGCCGCTGCTCTGGATCGCGCTGAAGTGCGCGAACACGTCGGGGCTACCCGCCGACTCGATGAAACCGAAACCCTTCTCTGCGTTAAACCACTTAACTTTACCGTTAGCCATACTCAACCCCTTGACCAAGAACAACAACAGCACACGGTCTTACCTCGTGCGCCTTTCACTGCGTACTTGGGAAATTCTAGATCTAGATCATACACACTTCTGCGGGTTGATGACAACCCAGCTTACAGAGCGAACAACCCAGGACCTGAATCTGCTCAAAGAGTAGCACACCGGAGATGCAGAAAGCAACAGGGGCGTGAGCCCGACAAGACCAGTGGATGACCGGCGCTCCTTGACCCGGGTGGGTAGAGACTGAAGACGGCTGGAAAGGACGACAGGACTGTCTCACTAAGGCGCAGGCAACGGCTGAGCATAAGGAAAGGTCACGCTCAGGCGTGCGCCGCCCAGAGGACTCTTGTCGGCGTGGGCCGCGCCCCCGTGCGCCAGGGCGAGTGCCTGCACGATGGCGAGGCCCAGGCCACTACCGCCCGTATCGCGGGCCCGGCTCTCATCAAGGCGGGTGAAGCGGGTGAACACCGCCTCGCGGCTCCCGGCGGGAATGCCCGAGCCGTCGTCGTCGACGAGTAGGGTCACGCCCTGTTCGCCGGGCTCGACCTGTACGCGGACCTGCGCGCGGGCGTGGCGCAGAGCGTTCTCGACGAGATTGGTCACGACCTGACGCACCCGGTCGGGGTCGGCACGTAGCGGGGCGGAGGCGGTCAGCACGTCGAGCTGCACGCCCCGGCGTGCCGCCTGGTCCTGAAAGCCGTCCACGACCTCAGCGGCGAGGTCCCCGAGTTCAGTGTCGCGCAACTTCAGAGCCAGCCGCCCGGCGTCGGCCAGGGTCAGGGTCCGCAGGTCACCGACCAGCCGGGTCAGAAGCTGCGTCTGGGTGCTCAGCAGGGCGATCTGGTCGGTGTTCAGCGGATACACACCGTCCTCCAGGGCGTCGAGCCGGGCCTGCATCACCGCGATGGGCGTGCGCAGCTCATGGGCGATATCGGCCACCGCCTGCTGGCGCTCGCGCTCCAGCGCCTGGAGGCTCTGGGCCATCTCGTTGAACGACCGCGCCAGGTCGATGATCTCGCGCTCGCCACTCGCCCAGGCCACGCGCGAAGCTGCCGGCGGCCAGGGAGCACGCACCGCCAGGTCGCCCTGCGCCAGCCGGCGGGCCGCCTGCGAGACGGCCGTGATGGGCCGCGCCAGCCGGCGAGAGAGCCAGAAGGCCAGCGCCGCCGACGCCAGCGCCGCGACCAGCCCGACCTGTACGAGACTGTCCTGGATATTGCGCAGGAAATCCTGTGATCTCGGGACTTCCGGCGGGACCCAGCGGCGGCCACTGCCATTCCCATTGTCGGTTCCCTGAGCGGCCGTCCCCGTCCCGCTCCCGGTCGTCTGGATACGGCGCACCCGGACACCGTCCTCGACGACCGTCACGCGCCCGGCGGCCGTGACCGTCTCGCCCGCCACGCCGGGACTGCTCCAGCCGGGCGGCAGGTAGGGGTCGGCAGGCGACCCGGTGCGGATCTCGGGAACCGGCGGCGTGGGTGTCAGGACCTGTCCCTGGCGCTGGGCGGCCTGCTGGGCCCGCAGGTAGGTCTGGACCTCGGGCGGCAGCCGCCGGAACTCGCGCTCGACCGCCAGGTTGGAGAAGAAGAACGTGCTGCCCAGCGCCAGCCCCACCACCCCCAGCATGGCGAGCAGCAGGACGGCCGCCAACGGCGGCGCGCGGCGCGAGTCGGGCACGCCGCCCGGCGACGGCCCCTCCGGGAGCGGGGAGCCCGGATTCTGGGTCAAGAATCCGCCTCCAGCCGGTAGCCCACCCCGCGCACGGTGCGTAGCATCCCGGAAGCGCCCGCCGCGTCGAGCTTGCGCCGCACGCTGGCGAGGTGGGCGTCCACGACCCGTTCCAGAGCGTCGCTGTCGGGCAGGGCGTGGGCCAGCAGTTCCTCGCGGGTGAAGGCCCGGCCCGGCACCTCGGCGAGCTGCGCGAGCAACCGGAACTCGGCCGGCGTGAGATTCAGCGCCTGCCCGTCCACGCGGGCGGCCACGGCGCGGCGGTCCACCTCCAGGCTGCCCACCCGCAGCGGACGGTCCTCGGGATCCCCGAGAAGCTGGCTGGCGCGCCGCAGCACGGCCTTGACGCGCGCCATGACCTCGCGGGGGCGAAAAGGCTTGACCACGTAGTCGTCGGCGCCCAGCTCCAGGCCCACGATCTGGTCGGTCTCCTCGGCGCGCGCCGTGACCAGGATGACCGGGGTGGCGCTGCTGGCGCGCACGGTCTTCAGGACCTCCAGGCCGCTGCGCCCCGGCAACATCACGTCGAGGAGGATGAGGTCGGGATGCGCCGCCCGGAACACCGTGAGGGCCGCGTTGCCGTCGGAGGCCCGCTCGGTGCGGTAGCCCTCCTGCCGGGCGTAGGCTTCGAGCACCTCCGCGAGTTGCGGCTCGTCCTCGACGATCAAGATCAGGGCGCTCATGACCGCATGGTAGGCGCCGGCCGTGAAGGCCATGCGAAGGGCCGGGCAGCCATCTTCGACAAATCTTCAAAAAAGGTGCGCGCCGCCTTCTCTTAACTGCGCGATGCTGCCCCCCATGAACGCCCCTCCCCTGCGCCGGCCCTCACGCGCCCGGACCACCCTGCTGACCCTGGCCCTGGGTCTGGGCCCGCTGGCAGCCGCCCAGACAGGCCCGGCCGCCGCACCAGCCAGCACAGCTCCGGCGACACCGACAGCCATCCCCGAGACAGCTGCCGGCAGCGCCGCCGGGGCCACCGATCTCACTCTGGAAACGGCCCTGGCCCGGTTGGCCCAGGCCCCCAGCGTGACGCAGGCGGCGCTGAGCGTGCAGGTGGCCCAGACCAACCTGAACGCCGCGCGCGCCGCCCTGGGCCTGAGCGTGAGCGTGAGCGTGAGCGGCAGCGCGGGCTATACGGGAGGCAGCGCCGTGACCGACGGCAGCGGCGAGACCACTACAGAGGGCAGTCTCAGCGGCAGCGCGGGCGTGAACGTGAGCCTGGGCCTGTTGCCCTGGTCGAGCAGCCAGAACAGCCTGCAGGCGGCCCAGCGCAGCCTGACACTGGCACAGTCGCGGCTGGTCGCGGCCCAGGCGGCGGCGCGGCTCAATGTGGTGCAGCAGTACCTCGCGGGCGTGATCGCCGCGCAGGACGTGACCCTGGCCGACCAGACCCTGACCCTGCGCCAGCGTCAGCTGGAGGTTGCCCAGACCCAGCGCCAGAGCGGCAACGCTACCGATGAGGACGTCCTGAGTGCCCAGGCGGCCGTCCAGTCGGCGCAGGCCTCGCAGTTGCAGGCCCGCGCGAGCCTCGACGCCGCGCGGCTGGGGCTGGGCGCAGCGCTGGGCACCGACCTGGGGCCGGTCAGTTTCGTCACCGCTCCGCCCGAGAGTTTCGCGCTGCCGGACCTCGCGGCGCTCGTGGCACGGGCGCGGACCACCCTGCCGGACGTGGTCAGCGCCCGCAACGACCTCGCCGACGCGCAGCAGACCCTGGCCGACCAGCGGCGCGACCAGACGCTGCCGGACCTGACCGCCTCCGTACGCTACGGCCCGGCGAGCAGCGGCGGCCTGAACGCCAGCCTGAACCTCAAGGCCGGTACAGCCTCGGCCGGATACACCGTGCCGCTGAATTCTGGCAGTTCCGCGGGGGGCACCAACCGCGTGGTCGCCAGCGTGACGGGCAGCTACGTGGTGTACTCGCCGGCCCTCAAGGCCCAGGTCTCGGCCGCGCAGGCGAACGTGACCCAGGCGCAGCTGACCCTGAACGTGACCCAGCAGAACGCCGAGCTGAACGTGCGCACCCGCTACGCCACAGCGCAGTCGGGCCTGATCACCCTCCAGAGTCTCGCCACCGGGGTCGAGGTCGCCCGTCTGGGCGTCCAGACCGCCCAGACCCGCCTCGCGGCCGGGGTGGGCACGGCCGACGACGTGACCCAGGCCGGGCTCGCGCTGGGACAGGCGCAGCGCGCGCTGCAGAATGCTCGCCTGACCGCTCAGATCAACCTCATTCAACTCGACAACGCCGCCGGAGGCCTCCAGTGAAGCGCACCACCCCCCATACCCGACCCGTACCGACTCGTTCCCTGTCTGCCCTGCTCGGCGCCCTGCTGCTCGCCGCGCCGGCGCTGGCCCAGACCGGAACTGCGACCAGCGCCGGCAGCGCCGTGCAGGCCGCCCTGAGCAACAACAGCGACGTGAAGACCGCGCAGGCCAACCTCGACAAGGCGCAGGCCGCCAACCGCGCCGCGCAGGCCGATCCCAGCAGCCTGGTGGCCGCCAAGCTGAGTGCGCAGAACGCCGCCACGTTGGCGCAGGCCAGTCTGCGCGGCGCGCGCATGAATACCTTGCAGAGCACCGTCGGGGCCTACACGGCGCTGCTCGAGGCCCAGGAGAACGTGGAGGTCCAGACGTTGCAGGTCCAGACCGACCAGAAGGCCGTGCAGGTGGCGGGGGTCAAACAGGGACTGGGCAACGCCACGGCACTGGACGTACAGAACGCCCAGAACACGCTCTCGGCCAGCACTCAGACCCTCGCCGACGCCCGCGCGCAGGTGACGCTCGCCTCGGCCCGCCTCGCCACCCTGACCGGCCTGGGCAGCGGCGTGCGGGCCGGCAGCGCCGTGAACGTGCCCAAGCTGAGCACGACCCTGGCGGGCCTACAGGGTGGCCTGAACAACCTCAGCGCGCTCGTATCCGCGAACAACGAACTGGCGGCCGCACAGCTGAGCGTCAAGCTCGCCACGAACGACTTCACGCCCGCACGCACCCTGCAAGACGCCCAGACGGCCCTCGCCAACGCGCAGCGCAGCGTGAGCAGTGCCGGACAGACGGCTGCCCAGACCCTCGCCAGCGCCTACCAGACAGCCCAGAACGCCTACGAACTCCAGCAGGTCGCCCTGAACCGCGAGGCCGCCGCCCAGAAGACCTACACCCAGGATGCCGCGCGGCTCAGGAGCGGGACCATCAGCGCAGTTGACCTGCAGGCCACGCAGCTCACCCTGAAAAAGGCGCAGTACAGCCGCCTGCAGGCCCAGAACAACGTCCTGGAAGCCCTGGCGGCGCTGTCCGTGGCCAGCGGTCAGAACCTGACCGGCATCGGGGGCACGCTCTGAACAGCGGACCCGCTCCTGCCGGGGCGGGCAGCCAGTCGTTGTGAGTCTCGGTCCCTCCCTTCCGGGCTGGACGCGGGGCGGCCACCTGAGGGCTGTTCTTCCGGTGGGGTGAGCGCCCGCAGAGAAGTCCCGTACAGATACCGCCACTCATACAGAGGCCAGAGTGACGGCGCTTTTTAAATGAACATTCATCTGACCGGATGACCATGCCTCACGCAGCCGAAGGTGAAGACAGAAGAATCTCGTCCTCACGACTGGGCGGAGTGTTGCAGTGAAGGCATGACTAGGCCCCGGCAGGATTGCCCGACCACGCTTCTGTACGGAAGTTGGAAAGACGACCACGGGTCAACGCGGCGGTATTTCAGCGGCCGCGTGCTCGAATCCGACCGGCCGGATATCCGGCGAGGAGAGCTCGTCATGATTGTGTACCAGTGCCCGGATGACCGCGTGGTCGGTCCCTGCGTGCACGGCTCCTACGTTATGAAGACGAGTCGCCTGCGGCTGCCGCTGGTCAGCTTTCTGTGCGAGGCGATCCGGCATCCCGGCGGGGGCTGCCGGCAGGACACCGCGCCCTCGCAGTGGGCCGCCCTGGCCATCTCGGAAACGGCCCTGCCCACGGCCCGCCTGGCCTGAGCGGGCCCGGTCAGCCCGCCTGCCTCTGTAGAAAACGGCCTCGCAGGGTGGGCGCATGTTCGGCCGCCGTGCGGACCAGAATGCCCATCTTGTGCGGATTGGCTTCCAGGTCGATCCGCAGCCCCAGTTCGCCGGCCGACTCGCTGCACGCTGGCCCGATGCTGGCGACCACCATGCCGCGTAGCTGCGCCCTGACCGCAGCGAGCTGCCCCAGCGATTCGGCGTATTTCAGGAAGTGCAGGACCTGCGTGCCGCTGGACAGCAGCAGCACGTCGAGTTGCCCTGCGGCGGTCGCCTCGACGGCGCGGGCGAGTGGAGCGGTATCCTCGGGAAAGGTGCAGCGGTAGACCGGCACGCTGGTCACCCGCAGCCCACGCCCTTCCAGCTCACGCAGCATGGGCGCGGGCGCGGCTTCGCCGTATTCCAGGATGACCGCGTGCTGCCCCGGTTTCAGGGTCTCCAGCAGGTGAGACTGCACCTCGTGCCAGGTATGCGGCCGGGGCACGCTGACTCCTGTCAGTCCGAAGGTCTTGAGCGCCTGCATGGGTTTATTGCCGCGCGCGACGAGGTGCAGGCCACGCAGGGTGTCGAGGTGCCGGGGGTCGCGCGCCGCGAGGTCGCGCAGGAACAGCCGCGTGCCGCCCCCGGTCATGAAGGCCACGGCGTCGACCCGTCCCGCCGCCAGATCGGCCTCGAAGCGGTCGAGGACACCGCTCAGGTCGAGTTTCTGCTCGGCCATGCTGGGCGCCACCATCGGCACACCCCGGTACTTCCCGATCAGCACCGCCATCTCGTCGGCGCGGCGCGACTCCAGGCTCAGTACATTCAGTCCGGCGAACCAATCCACAGGTCACCTCCGTCCACGCGCGCGGCGTACACCGGCAGCCAGACGGCCGGATCGTCGAGGCTCTGGCCGCTGCGCAGGTCGAAGGCGTTCTTCAACAGGGGCGAGACGACCTTCAGGCCCACCTCTTTCGGACCGGCGCCGGCGCGCGCATAGCTGCCCGTCAGGCCGCGCGACATCACGTTGGCTCCGGTGAAGGGATCGCGGTTACCGAGCGCGAAGACCTCGCCGGCCACCGAGAAGACCGCCACCTGCTGTCCACCCACCAGTGCGCAGACGCCAGCACCAGGCAGGATGTCGCTCAGAGCGCATATGCGCGTCCAGGAGCGCGGAGCCGGAACGGGGCTGGGAGGTGATGCAGTCGAAGTGGTCATGGCGAGAACCTCCTTGTCGGTCACAGATGGGGAGAGGGCCAGCATCAGTCGTCGCCCCCGGCCATCGGCAGTGGGGTCAGGTGAGACAGGCCCGCAGGCAGGTCGGCGGGGCGGATCTGGCCGCGCTCGTCCACCCACTGCACGCCGTCGTCGCGGGCGTCGCTGTTCACGAAGGTGCGGAAGCGGGCGCGGATCTCGGGAGTCTGGACCGCGCGGGCCCACTCGTCCTCGTAGCTCGCCACATGGCGCTCCATCTCGGCTTCCAGCTCGGCGCAGATGCCCAGGCGGTCGTCCAGGATCACGGCGCGCAGGTAGTCCAGGCCGCCGTCCAGGTTTTCCAGCCAGACCGAGGTGCGCTGGAGGCGGTCGGCGGTGCGCACGTAGAACATCAGGTAGCGGTCGAGCAGCCGCACGACCTCGTCCCCGTGCAGGTCGGAGGCGAGCAGCACCGCGTGCTTGGGGGTCACACCGCCGTTGCCGCCCACGTACAAATTCCAGCCCTTCTCGGTGGCGATGATCCCGAAGTCCTTGCTGCGGGCCTCGGCGCACTCGCGGGTGCAGCCCGACACGCCGCTCTTCAGTTTATGCGGGCTGCGCAGGCCCCGGTAACGCAGTTCCAGGCGCACCGCGAGGCTGGTGCTGTCCTGCACGCCGTAGCGGCACCACGTGCTGCCAACGCAGCTCTTGACCGTGCGCAGGCTCTTGCCGTAGGCGTGGCCGCTCTCGAAGCCAGCCGCGATGAGTTCTTCCCAGATGGCCGGGAGGTCGTCGCGCTGCGCGCCCAGCAGGTCAATGCGCTGCCCCCCGGTGATCTTGCAGTACAGGCCGTAGCGCTTGGCGACCGCCCCGATGGCGATGAGGCCCTCGGCGGTGATCTCGCCGCCCGGCACGCGCGGCATGACCGAGTAGGTGCCGTTCTTCTGGATGTTTGCCAGGAACGCGTCGTTGGTGTCCTGAAGGGGCGCGTGTCCCGGCTTCAGGACGTGCTCGTTGTAGAGGCTCGCCAGGATGCTCGCCACCGCCGGCTTGCAGATCTCGCAGCCCAGGCCGTGGCCGTGCGCGCCCAGCACCTCGTCCCAGGTGTGGTGGCCTCTGACCCGCACGAGGTCGAAGAGTTCCTGGCGCGAGTACGCGAAGTGCTCGCACAGATGGTTGGAAAAGGTCTCGCCCAAGCGCGCAAGTTCGCTCTGGAGCAGGCCGTGCAGGCTGGGCACGCAGCCGCCGCAGCCGGTGCCCGCGCCCGTGCATTTTTTCAGGGTGGCCACGTCGCGCGCGCCCCCCGCAATCGCGCCGCAGATGGCGTCACTGTGCACGTTCTCGCACGAGCAGATCAGGGCGTTGGAGGCCAGCACGGGCGCAGTCCCACCCGGCAGCGGCGGCACGATCAGGGTTTCGGGCGGCACGGTGAGGGGCGCGCCGCTCAGGGTCAGGTCGAGCAGGTCGCCGTAGCGCGAGGTGTCGCCTACCAGCAGGCCGCCCAGCACCTTCGTGCCGTCGGGCGAGAGCACCAGCTTGGAGTAGGTGCCGCGCACGTTGTCGCTCAGGCTCACCGTGCGGCAGCTCGGCGTCGTGCCCCTGGCGTCGCCAAAACTGCCCACCTCGACGCCCAGCAGCTTGAGCTTGGTCGAGAGGTCGGCCCCGGTGAAATGCACCTCGGCGGCGGGCAGCACGCCCAGGTCCATCAGGACGTTCGCGGCCGCCACCTTCGCCATCGCGTAACCGGGGGCCACCAGACCGTAGATGCGGCCGTCATGCAGCGCGCACTCGCCCACCGCGTACACGCCTGGCGTGCCGGTGCGGCAGTGGTTGTCGATCTGAATACCGCCGCGCTCGCCCACCGGCACGCCGCTGGCACGGGCGAGGTCGTCGCGCGGGCGGATGCCGGCCGAGAACACGACCAGATCGGCGTCCAGGCGGCTGCCGTCGGCAAAGTCCAGGCCGGTCACGCGGCCCGCTGCATCCAGCGTGATCTCGCGGGTGGCCCTGGCAGTGTGCACGCCGATCCCCATCTCCTCGATGATGTTCTGCAGCGCGCGCCCACCTTCGGGGTCGAGCTGCGCGGGCATGAGCTGCGGCGCAAACTCGACGACGTGCGTCTCCAGCCCCAGCTTGCGCAGCGCCCCGGCGGCCTCCAGCCCCAGCAGACCGCCGCCAATCACCACGCCGCGCCCAGCGCCCATGGCGGCCGTGCGGATCGCTTCGAGGTCGTCCAGCGTGCGGTACACGAAGCACCCCGCCGCATCCTTCCCCAGCACCGGCGGCACAAACGGAAAGCTGCCGGTGGCGAACATCAGGGCGTCGTAGGCCAGCACGCGGTCGCCCACCGTCACCGTACGCGCGGCGGTGTTCACCGCATGGGCGCGGCCGTAGACCACCTCCACCCCCTGAGCGGCGTAGCCGTCCGGAGTGGTCAGGGACAGGTCGGGCTGCGGATCGTCGAAAAAGCTGCTGAGGCGCACGCGGTCGTAGGCGAGGCGCGACTCTTCGCTGATCACCGTCACGCGCAGGGCACCTTCCCCGGCCTGGGCACGCAGGGCGTCCACGAAACGGTGGCCGACCATGCCGTTGCCGATGATCAGGACGTGGGGGACCGGGGACGCAGATTGGGGGGTCGCAAAGTCAGTCATGGAAAAACGCCTCCGAAGAGCGGGGGGAGCGGGGGCCGGCGGGAAGAGCCGACGGGCAGGCCTCTCCAGCCATTGGGCCGGAAGACTATCTGTTTGTCAAAAAATATCTGGACAACCGACAAATATCTGTCACCTAATCTAGTTTTAGGAGACAATTTTTGTTCTGCGTCACTAAAAAGAGGTACGTTCGGCAAATTCGGGGTTGACAGACTATTCCCTCTCCCGCCAAGGTGACGGCTATGAGGACACCCTCCCCCACCACGGTCCGGACCACCTGCCCGTACTGCGCCGTGCAGTGCAATTTCGACCTGCACCTGGAAGGCGGGCTGCCGGTGAAGGTCACGCCGACCAAGGACTGCCCGGTGGCGCACGGCACGGTGTGCAAGAAGGGGCTGTCGGCCCTGAGTGACCTGCGCCATCCCGACCGCCTGAGCACGCCGCTGCTGCGTAGGGGCGGCGAACTCGTCCCGGTGGGCTGGGCCGAGGCGATGGCCTACGTGCGTGAAGCGCTGACGCCCCTACTGGAGCGCGACCCGGGGCTGGTAGGGGTGTTCGGCAGCGGCAGCCTGACCAACGAGAAGACCTATCTGCTGGGCAAGTTCGCCCGCGTGGCGCTACGTACAGGCAACATCGACTACAACGGCCGCTACTGCATGGCCTCGGCCAGCACGGCGATGAACCGCACGGTGGGCTACGACCGGGGCCTGGGGTTTCCTCTGGCGGACATCGGTACGAGCGACCTCATCTTGCTCGTAGGGGCCAACGTTGCCGAAACGCTGCCGCCGATCATGCAGTACCTCAAAGCAGCCAAGGACCGGGGCGGCGTGATCTATGCCGTCGACCCACGCGCCACGACCACCACCAAGGTCGCCGGGCGCGGTCTGAACCTGCGCCCCGGCAGCGACGGCGTGCTGGCGCTGGGGCTGCTGCACCAGATGAAGCGGTGGGGCAAGATTCGCCCGACTGCCCCAGCGCACGGCATGGCCGAGGTCCTGGGCCATGCCGACGATTACCCGGCCGCCCGCGTGGCCCACGAATGCGGCGTTCCCGAGACCGAGTTCATCACGCTGGCCCACGCCTACGCCGACGCCGCCAAACCCCTGATCCTGACCGGACGCGGCCCCGAGCAGCGCGCGCAGGGCACCGACACGGTGCAGGCCTTCATCAATCTCGCGTTCCTGACCGGGCACTTCGGCAAGCCGGGCGGCGGCTACGCCACCCTGACCGGCCAGGGCAACGGCCAGGGCGGGCGCGAGCACGGCCAGAAGAACGACCAGCTCCCCGGCGCGCGCAGCCTGCGCGACCCCCGTCACCGCACCGAGATGGCCGCGCTGTGGAGCATGGCGCCGGAAGACCTGCCGCAGCCGGGATATAGCGCCCAGGAATTGCTGAACGCCTGCGGCCAGCCCACCGATCAGGGAGGGGTCGAGGCCCTCATCGTGCTGGGCAGCAACCCGGTGGTGAGTGCGGCGGGGGCCGGGCAGGTGACCGAGCGCCTGCGGGGGCTCAAGCACCTCATCGTCATCGACTTCCTGCCCAGCGAGACCGCGCAGCTCGCCACGCTGGTCCTGCCCGGCAGCATGTGGTGCGAGGAGGAGGGCACGACCACCAACCTCGAAGGCCGGGTGCAGCGCCGCCGCAAGGCCATGACCGCGCCGGGAGCCGCCCACGAGGACTGGCGGATTCTGTGCGACCTCGCCGCCGCCGTGGGCCGGCCCCAGGGCTTTACATACGGCAGCTTCCGCGAGCTTCAGGACGAGTTCTTCGCGGCGACCAGGGGCGGCAAGGCCGATTACAGCGGCCTGAGCGCCGAGCGCCTGGACCGCGCCAGTGCCCAGTGGCCGGTGAAGTCGGCGGACGGCCCCGATACGCCTTACGCCTACGCCCCCGGTTATCCCACGCCGGGCGGGCTGGCGACACTGCACGTACCCGACGTGCGGGTCACGCTGGGCGCGCCGCGAAGCCTGACCCTGATCACCGGGCGGCTGGGCAACCAGTACCAGAGCGGCACCCAGAGCCGGCGCAACCCCGCGCTGAGAGCCGAGGCCACCGCTCAACTACACCCCGACACCGCTGCCGAGTACGGCCTGAAGGCGGGCGACCCGGTACGGCTACGCACGGCGCACGGCGAGACGGTCCTGCCGGTGGCCCTCACGCCCGGCATCCGCCCCGACACCGTATTTCTGCCCTTCCACTGGCCGCAGACCGCCAACCTCCTGACCGACCCCGACACCCTGGACCCGCACTCGCGTATGCCGCAGTTCAAGGGCACGGCCCTGACGCTGCACCCCGCCGGGCATCCGGCAGGGCTGCCCGCGCCGCTCGTCGGGGTTCCGGCCCACATCAGGGCGGCCGCGCCCCTGTAGCTCGCCCTTACCTTCCCCACAACGTCTCCAGTCCAGGCCCCCGCCCGCAGATCGCCGCCCTGTCTCCTCCACCCCGCACTCTCCCAAGGAAGGTCTGACATGACGCATTCTGCTGCCGCTCCCCTGTCCGCCGACGCCCGCCGGGTCGTCGCCTGGTCCACCGCCGGCTTCACGTTGATGTTCGCCGTATGGGTGATGTTCGCCATCGTGGCCCTGCCCATCCGCCGGCAGCTTGGTCTCAGCGACGCGCAGTTCGCCCTCCTGACGGCCATTCCGGTCCTGACAGGCTCTCTGCTACGCCTGCCCGCCGGACTGCTCGCCGACCGTCTGGGCGGCAAGACAGTGTTCCTGTGGGTCACCTTCGTCACGGCCGGCTTCGCCCTGGCCCTGGCCTTCGCACACAGCTACGGGGTCATTTTGGCCCTGGCACTGGGTGTGGGTCTCGCAGGCGTGAGCTTCGCAGTCGGCAACGCCTGGATCGCGCAGTGGGTGCCAGCCGCGCGCCAGGGCCTCGCACTGGGCACCTTCGGGGCAGGCAACGCGGGCGCCAGCATCACCAAACTGGCCGCGCCCCTGCTCGTGGGGCTGGTGCCAGCCGGACTGCTCATTCCCAGCGGCTGGCAGTTCGTGCCCTTCGTGTTCTCGCTCCTGCTGGTGGGAGTAGGGCTGCTCACGGCCCGTTTCACCCCGGCCGACACGCCGCGGCAGGCCACGCGCACGCTGGGCGACTGGCTGCGCCCGCTGGCTGCGGCGCAGGTCTGGCGCTTCGGGCTGTACTACGTGGTGTTCTTCGGGGCCTACGTCGCCCTGAGCCTGTATCTGCCCAAATTCTACGTGGACCACTACGGCCTGCCCCTGGCCGAGGCGGGGCTGCTCACGGCACTGTTCATCTTTCCGGCCAGCCTGCTGCGTCCCCTGGGCGGCCACCTCAGCGACCGGTTCGGGCCGCGCGTCGTGACGGTCGCGGCCTTCGCGGTCATGCTGCTGGGGCTGCTGCCACTGACCCGTGAACTCCCAATCGCACCTTTCGTGCTGCTCACCACCGTGGTCGGCGTGGGGATGGGGGTAGGCAAGGCCAGCACCTACACATTGGTCGCGCAGTGGTACCCCGGCCAGATGGGCGTGGTCGGCGGCCTAGTGGGGCTGCTGGGTGGCCTGGGCGGCTTCGTCCTCCCCCTCACCTTCGCGGCCTTGGCTCCCAGCCTGGGCGCCGGGACGGCCTTCCTGACGCTGCTGGGGCTGACCTTCGTCAGCGCTCTGGTATTCCTGGCGAGCATGCTGCGCCTGCGGGCGCTGGGCCGTCAGCCTTCGTTGGTCTGACCTCCACCGGGTGAGGGCCGGGCCGTGTTCGTGCCCGGCCCTCACTCCTGTCAGGCCTTCGAGAGCGCCTCAGCGGTATGGGCGGCGTGGCGCCCGTCTTCGAGGCGCACCACGTAGCGCGGATCGTCCTTGCTGGCGCGGTAGTGAAAGCCCGCGACCTCTCCGTCCTCGTGGGCCACGCGCACCACCTCGCCGTGTGCCTCGCCGCCGTGGCTGTTCCACTTCACCCGGTCCCCTGTCTTGAAAGTCGTCATGACCGAAGGTGGCACGCGCCGAAATACCCCCGCTGTCAGCAATGAGACAGACCGGGTTTCAGGGAGGTCAGACCCCAACCTCCACCATCCGGTCCTTACGGCGCCGTTTGGCCGCGTACATGCGGGTGTCGGCCATCTCCAATAGCTCTTCCAGGACGCCCATCTGGGTCGTCACCGTCCCGGTACTGACGCCGAGCGGCGTGGGGGCGACCTGCCGGACCGCCAGCACCGCGAGGTCGATACGTTCGAGCACCTCGTCCTCGGGGTACAGTCCGGGCAGCAGCAACACGAACTCGTCTCCCCCCAAACGGTACACCCGGCCGTCGAGCGCGAACTCGGCCGCCAGCGCCCCGGCGAAGACCTTCAGCGCCTTATCGCCCTCGGCGTGCCCGGCCGCGTCGTTGAGTCCCTTGAACCCGTCGAGGTCCATCAGGGTGACGGTCCAGTCGCTCGCGGGTGCGGCGGCCAGAGCCTCTTCCAGGGCGCGCCGGTTACCGATCCCGGTGAGGGCGTCCTGTCTGGAGATCCGGGTGGCGGCGGCCAGGGCGTCGTGACGCTGCATGGCGCTGCGGATGCTGCGGCCCGCGGCCTCCAGTAGCGCGCGGTCGCTCGCCCGCCACGGCCGCCGCTCCTCGCCCCCGGCCCGCAGCACCACCAACACTGCCCGGTCCTGCTCCTGTTCCCACAGTCCCAGGGGAACCCAGGCCACGGCCCGCAGGCCCAGCTGCGCCGCGTCCGGCACCGCGGCGGGATGCGCGGCGTAATGGTCGACATAGACATTTTGCTGCGCGCCCAACAGGGTGGCCGTCACACCACTGCTCTGCCGGTCGGTCTGCTGGAGGATCTCGTTCAGCGCCGGGGAAAAGTCCGACTGGGAATGTACCACCCGCACATAGGTACACTCGCCCTGAATGGTCACCAGCGCCGTCCAGTCGGCTCCGACCGCCTCACCTAGCAGCTGCGCCACATGCCCGGTGATCTCCTGGGGGGTACCGCTCATGTTGCTCAGGGCCGTGACCGCTTCGAGCGTCCTGGCATTGTCCAGCTCACGCTGCAGCCCGGCAGAGTACAGGTCCTGCGCGCCGAGCTGCCGGCCCAGCTCCTCGGTATGGCGCCGCAGCTCCAGCTCACTGACCGCGAGCGCCGCGAGGTCCTGAAGCACCTGAAGGTCGTCGTCGCCCAGGCAGCGCGGGGCCGTGTCAAAGACACATAGTGTTCCCACATGGTGGCCGCGCGGCGTGACCAGCGACGTACCGGCATACATCCGGGCGCCGCCCCGGACCAGCCCGAGGTCGGCGAAGCGCTCGTCCTCCCGCAGGTCGGGCACGACCAGAGGGGTGTCCTGCGAGACCACCCAGGCGCAGGGCGAATCGGAGCGGGGCAGCTCGGTGCGTGCCGTGCCGGCCGCCGCCTTGTTCCAGTGGCGGTCCTCGTCCACGAAATTCAGGATGGCCGAGGACACCCCCAGCAGCCGCGCGGCGAGGCGCACGATGCGGTCATAGTTCGCCTCGGCCGGGGTATCCAGGATGCCGTAGCCCGCGAGGTCCAGAAGTCGTGCGGCCTCGTTGGTGGGCACCGGTGTCCGAATCATGACTCCACGTTAACTTCAGCCAACTGACGCAATTCGGACAGGAGCCGCACCCAAGGCCACCCGATGGGGGTCAAGCGGCCGGTGTTCTTTTATCCCGGACAGGGCCGGGACCACCGGTCAGACTCGTGGTCCGCTCCACGAACACGGACATTCCGGGCCCCGGACGCGCATCCGGGCTCTTTGCAGATGCAGGTCCGACACGCGGAATCCCGGCTGTCCAGTGGCTGCGCAGGAGGCGGGGGCACATCCCCCCTGCCTCAGCCAGCGCCGGAATCAGTTGACGACGCGCGCCGTTCCTTCCGGAGCACCCATCAGCACAACCACGAAATGCCCCGGCAGGTTGTGAATGACCATCTGGTGCGCGCCGTAGCGGATGCTGACCTGGTCGATGTCCTCGCCGAGCATCTGGCGGCCCAGCACCCCGGCCGTATTGGTGAAGAAGCGGGCGAACAGCTGAATGTTCTCAGGCAGCACGTTGCCGGTCTGTTTCAGGGGCTGGCCCTGGCGGTCCAGAATCACCACGTCGCGCACCTGGGGGTGGTCCTCGTAGGTCTGCAGGAGGGCGTTCAGGGCGCCCAGATCGCCATTGTCGATCGCCGGCGCGGTGGGCATAGGGTCGGCAGCCTTTTCTCCGGCAGCCTGGCGGTGAGCGGCGAGCACCTCGTGCACGAGCGGAATGAGCTCCTCGGAGCGGAAGGGCTTACGCAGCACGCCGCTGGCCCCGGCTTCGCGGGCCTGCGCACGGACCTCGTCGTCCACGTTGCCACTCATCAGGATCACGGGCAGGTGCGCCGAGCGTGGATCGGCCTTGAGACGGCTGCACAGTTCCAGGCCGCTCATGCCGGGCATGATCACGTCGACCATCAGCAGGTCACAGGCCGCCGCCGCCTCGTCGAGCATGTCCAGGGCCTGCTCGCCACTCGAGGCGCTGCGGCTGTCCAGGGCGTGATTGCGGAAGGTGATTTCTAGCGCCTTGCGGACGCTGACGCTGTCGTCGACGATCAGAATTTCAGGCATGTGAGGGGAGTCTCCAGAACACGGGAATCAGGGGGACGCGGAACTTCGGGGAAGGGGTCAGGAGAGGGGCCGGTGGGCTACCGGCGCGGAGTGCGCGTGATCAAGGTCCACCGCGACTTCGAGCAACAGGCGCGAGGTCGAGAGTTGCAGGTCGGCCATGCGTGGCACTGGCAGCGGCGCAGACACCGCGCAGAACCGGAACCCGGCGTGCTCGGTCTTTTCGACGGCGCGCATGAGCGCGGTCATGGCGGCCTTGCCGCTCAGCCCGGCGTATTCGGCGTATGTCACGTCGCCGCCCTGCATAAGCAGATAGGCCCCCGGAGAGAACAGTTCGGTGCCCAGGTCCACCGTCCAGTGGCCGTGCAGGCCCATCTCGCCCACCCAGGCGAGCAGATCGCCCAGCGGGAAATCCACGAGTTGCCCCTGGAGCTGCGAGGGCGCCTCCTCGCACAGCGGCGCGCCCAGCAGGTGCGGCGAGCGGTCGAGCGAGCGCATGACCTGCCGGAACATCTGCGGCGTGGTCTCCATCTCGCCGCCTGGGCTCAGGAGGTGCAGGGGGGGCGCGCCGTCCGGAAAGGTTTCGGCGAGGATCTCGGCGAACTCGGCGCCGCTCATGTCAGGAAGTTCGGAGTCGCACACCACTGCCGAGACGGTCGTGCGTTCGAGCTGGGTCAGGGCGGGCAGGCCGCCGTCGGCTTCAAGCACGTCCATGCCAGCCTGCCGCGCTAGGGCGGCGTACAGGGCCGCGCGCGCGGGGTCCTGCAGGATGGTCAGGAGCCGGGTCATGCCCAGTCCTGTAGGGTCGCGTCACGCGACGCCATCGCCTGCGCGGCGAGGCCCTGGGGGGCGAAGAGTGACTCGAGGCGCCGCAGCAGCAGCGGCTCGTTGACGGGTTTGGTGAAGTAGTCGGCCGCGCCGAGCTGGAAGGCCAGTCGCTGGTGCTTCTCGCCCGCACGGGTCGTCATGACGAGCATCGGCAGGGCGGCAGTGCTGAAGCGCGAGCGCAGCCCCTCCATCAGCTCGTAGCCGTTCAGGCGCGGCATCTCCAGGTCGGTGACAACCGCGTCGAAGTGAGGGTCGAGGTGCAGCAGGTCCAGCGCTTCCTGACCGTCGGCCGCCACATGCACCTCGTAGCCGCCGCGTTCGAGCATGCGGCCCACGAGCTTGCGCACGCTCAGCGAATCATCCACGAGCAGCAGGCGGCGCAGCGGCGCCTTCTCGGCGACCGTCTCCTGGCGCAGCCACGCCTGGGGGCGGCGCGAGAGGCGGCGCAGTCCGGCCGGTTCGAGCACGGGGCGCACCTCGCCGCTGGGCGCCAGGGCCAGGCCCGAGAGATAGTCGAGTGAGCCCAGCGCCAACCCCGGCGCCGTGACCCCGGCCTCGACGAGTTCGCCGAATTCGCCCACCTGCGCGGCGACCATACCGATCACCGAGTTCAGGAACACGAGACGGTACGACCTCACCTCGCCCGCCGGCTGACCCCACAGGGGGCGCAGGTCCACGACCGGAACGAGCTCGCCCTCGAACTGGGCGTAGCGCTCGTCGCCCTCACGCACCACTTCGTCGGCCGGTACGTCCCGCAGCGCGCGCACCGAGGCCAGCGCGAAGGCGACCTCCGGCGACTCGGGGCCGCCGACCCGCACCTGCAGCAGGTCCATGATGCGCTGCGCGGTCGGGAGCCGCAGCGTGAAGGCCGTGCCCACGCCGCGTTCGGTCTGGATGAGCAGCTCGCCGCCCATCTGACGCACGGCGGTCGCCACCGCGTCCATGCCCACGCCGCGACCGGCCACCCGGCCGACCTCAGCCGCGGTCGACAGCCCCGGCAGCAAAATCAACCGCGCGAGTTCGTCGTCACCCATCCGACCGAGTTCCTGAGCCGAGCGCAGCCCGCCGGTCAGGGCGCGGTCGCGCACGCGGTCGAGGTCCAGGCCCTGACCGTCGTCGGCCACCGTGACCTCCAGGAACTGCCCGGACTCGGCGGCGCGCAGCCAGATCTGACCGCGCGCGGCCTTGCCGGCCTGCAACCGGCCCTCGGCGGCGCCCAGACCGTGCGACACGGCGTTGGTCAGCAGGTGCATGAGGGGTCCGGTGAGACGCTGAAGCACGCTGCTCTCGACCTGGATGTCCTCACCCTCGACCACGAGGTCGAACGGCGGGCTGCCCTCCACGTCCTGCTGCTCCCGCGACCAGCGCTTGAGGCGGGCCGTGGCCTGCGTGAAGGGCACGCGGCTGGTGCGGTTGACCGAGAGGCGCAGGCCACGCAGCAGCTTGCCCAGCCGCTCGTTTTCGTCCTGCAACTCGGCCACCGTATCACTGAGGTTACGCCGCACTTCCGAGAAGTCGGCGCTCAGCTCGGTCACGCTGCGCGAGAGGATGTTCAGGTCGTCATAGGTATCGAATTCCAGTTCCGCGAACTGCCCGGTCAGTGGACGCTCGCTCCCCATGGGCGCCTCTTCGCGCTGCACGAGATCAGGGTTGAGATGCCGTTCCTCGAAGTCGCGTACCGCGCGCTGAAAGCGCTGCTGGCTGTCGCTCATGCTGCGTTCGAGATCGCTCAGGCGTCCCAGCAGGTTCGAGAGGCGCGCGCGTGAGGTCACGGCGGTGCCCACCTGGTCGAGCAGGCCTTCGAGCTGTCCCGCCGGCACACGGATGGTGGTGCGCTGCGCGTTGTCCGGCAAAGCCGGAGCCGCCACTGCCGCAGCAGGGGCCGGAGCGGCAGGCGCCGCCGAGAGCGGGGGCAACGGCGCCTCGCCGCTCGCCATGCGGCGCAGCCCTTCGCTCTGGTGGTCCAGACGCCGGGGCAGCAGCGCCGCGCCGCCGCTGGGGTCGCCGCCCTCGGCCGTGAGGAGCAGATCGTCGGCGAGATCGGCAGCCTGTTCCAGCAGTCCACGCACGCCCATGTTCAGGCCGAGGTCCCCGGCGCGCACGGCGCCCAGCAGGTCCTCTGCGCCGTGGGCAAAGTCGCCCAGCACGTTCAGGCCGACCATGTAGGCGCTGCCCTTGATGGTGTGCGCCGCACGGAACATGACCCCGAGGTCGCCGTCCTCGCCGCGCGCGAGTTCGGTGCGCAGGGCCGCGAGATGCTCGCGCACTTCCGGCGCAAAGTAGTCCCAGACCTCTGCCTGCTCGCGCACGAAGCGCCGCAGTTCGTCTGCCGTGTCGCCCTCGGCCACTTCCTCGGCAGCGGTGTCGGCGTCGGGCACCGCGTGGGCCGGCGCACGCAGCGTGAAGGCTGCCGGCACCGCGCGCAGCAGGGCGCCCAGTTGCTCGGTGCCGCCCTGGCGGGTGAAGGTCTGGCCCAGGTCGCGGTCGTCGCCCCCAGTACGCAGGGTGTCCAGACTGCCTTCCAGCACGCGGCACACCGTGTCCAGCAGAGCGACGAATTCGCTGCGCTGCGGGGTGGGCAGCTCGGGGCGGGCGTCCAGGACGCGCTCCAGCAGGCCGCACAGCACCGAGAACTGCGCGAAACCGTACAACCCGGCGCTGCCGCGCAGGCGGTGGGCCAGCAGACTCAGGGGGGCCAGCGCGGGGGCGAAGGCCTCCGGCGAGGCCGTCTCCAACGCCGCGACGCCCCCGCGCAGACCGGCCAGCACTTCGCCGGCCTCGGCATAGAACGCCTCCATCAGTTCGGCACTCAGGGCGGGCGAGCGCGCGGCGAAGGAGGTCATGCGGGCAGCCGGAAGCGCGAGAGGCTGGCGCCCAGTTCCTGCGAGAGCTGCTCGAGCTGTTCGGCGGCCGTGCGGCCACGCGTCACCGAGCCCTGCGATTCCTGGGCGATGCTGGCGATCTGGCTCACGGCGCCGCCCATCTGCTCGATGCTGCGCACCTGGTTCTGGGTCGAGTCGGCGATGAGTTCGGCGAACTGCGCCGCCTGCGTCGCCAGGACGCCCAGTTCGCGCAGACGTTCCCCGGCGCTGCCGGCCACGCGGTAGCCCTGCTCCACCTCGCGGGTCCCGTCCTCCACGCTGGTGATCACGTCTTGAATCTCGGCCTGCACGTTCTTGATGAGCGTGGCGATGCGGCCGGTGGCCTGCGCCGAGGTGTCGGCCAGCTTCCGGACCTCGTCGGCGACGATGCTGAAGCGTCCGCCGGCCTCGCCCGCGCCCGCCGCCTCAATGGAGGCGTTGAGCGCCAGCAGGTGGGTCTGACGGGTGATCTGCGTGATGGTGTCCACGATGTCCTGAATTTCCAGCGAGCGGTCCCCCAAGCCCTTGATACGCTTGGCGACGCCCTGCACCTCGCGGCGGATGTTCTGCATCCCGCTCAGGGTGCCTTCCACCGCTTCCTGACCCTGCTGCGAGGCGAGGAGCGCCTGCTGCGCCGTCTGGGCCGAGGACTGGGCGTTCTGCGCCATCAGTCGGATGGCCTGCGTCACTTCGGCGGCCTGTTCGGACACGCGCCGGGCTTCTTCCACCGTCGCCAGGGTGCCGCGCTCGATCTGCGCCGTGGTGCCCAGCATGGCCTGCGAGCCGCCCGTGACCGACTGCGAAGCCTGCTGCACTTCCTGAAGCACCTGCGCGAGCTCGTCGGTCATCAGGTTGATGGAGTCCACGACGTTGCCCAGCACGTCCTCAGTCACCTGGCCGCGCCGGGTCAGGTCGCCGCCCGCGATGTCCATCGTCACGTCGAGGAACTCGCCGATGTTGTTCTGGAGCTTCTGGGCTTCGAGACGTTCCTGCTCGACACGCAGGGCGTTTTCACGCAGCTGCGCGGCGGCGGTGTTGAAGGACGTGGTGAGCAGGCCCATCTCGTCACGGGTGGTGACGGGCACGTTGACCTGTAGGTCGCCGGCGGCCAGACGGCGCGAGGCGCTCGTCAGGGTGCCCAGCGGACCGGTGATGGAGCGGGCGATGAGGAACAGCAGGCCGGCCACGAGCAGCGTGCCCAGCACCAGCAGCAACGTGCTGAGTTGCAGGCTGCGGGTATGGCTGGCGACCTCGGAATTCAGGATGCTGCCGAGCGTGTTCACCGACTGCTTGAAGGTGCCGTACAGCGCCCCGAGGTAGGCGGGGCTGAGCTGCGCGAGTTCGGCCGAGGTGATCGAGAGACGCTCGGGGACGATCAGGCCGTCGTTCAGGCCGTTGAACACGTCGTCGGCGCTGGTCTGGAGCTTTTGCGCGGCGGGACCCAGGGCAGCTTTCAGGTTCGGCGAGAGCGCCGTGGCCGCCTCGAGGTTGGAGGTGATCTTGCTGGCCGCCTGATAGGCGCTTTCCCAGGCCACGCGCGCGTCGGCGCGGTTACGGGCGTCGATGACGGTGCCGCGGGCCCCCAGGCGCTCGAGCACCGGCGAGGTGCCGGCCACGACCGAGCCGGCCAGCGCCATGTTCTCCGGCAGGGTGGTGGTGGTCAGGCTGAACAGTGAGGACAGCCGCGGGTCGGCGGTGACGTTCAGCTCCTTGGCGACCGCCACACGGGTAAAGAGCGGCGTGACTGAGGTCTGGAGCACATCGCTGTAGGCCTTCTGGGCCTCGGCCGCGGTGACCGACGCCGACTCCACGCTCCAGCGCAGGGTGTCGAGGTTCTGCTGGGTCTGCTTGACCTCGGCAGCCAGACTCTCGAGGCCCTGCGCGGTGGCCGCCGTCGCCAGCGCCTTGAAGGCCTTTTCGAGCGCCTGAAGCTGCTCGGTGTTGGCGACCTGTGCGCCGGTCTCGCCCTGAAGTACCCGCACCGAGGAGAGCTGCACCTGCTGGGTGTTCTGGAGCACTTCGAGCAGCGGCACGAGCAGCTGCTGACCGCCGAGCTGGGTCTGGAGCTGGCGCACCTGGCCCTGCTCGCCGCGCAGCTGCGCGACGTTGCTCACGACGAAGGGCACGCCGAGCAGCAGTCCGGCGAGGGCCAGTTTCTGACCTACCGACAGCCGGCCCAGCAGGGTGCTGCGCTCACCGGCAGGCGGGCGGGGGGTGCCCACCCGCGCCGAGGGGCGGGTCTTGGTTCCGGTCTTGCCGGGCAGCAGCGGGGCGGCGGTGGTGGGGTCCAGACGGGCGTTTTGTGACATGGCAAACTCCTTGCTCGAATCGTGGAAGGGAGGGCGGCTCAGCCGGGCAGGCGGTAACGGCCCAGGTGTTCACCGAGGGCCTTGGCCCCGGTCTGCATCGTCTGGGCGGCTTCCTGGCTGCGTTCCAGCGCGCCCGACTGGGTCTGCGCCGCGTGCGCGAGCGTCTGGGCCTCGCCGCTCAGGGTGCCGAGATGTCCCAGGCCGCTCTGGGCGCTGCCCTGCACCTGCGTGATGCGGGCCGAGGCCAGCGCCGCGAGGCGGGCGAGCTCGCGCAGGCCGTCGCTGGCCCACTCGGCCTGCTGCTGGCCCTGCGTCAGGGCCGCGCGCTGGGTGTGCAGTTCCTGGTGCAATGCACCGAGTTCGGCCTGCACCGCGCCGACCAGCGCCGCGATATGCGCCGTGACCGCGGCCGATTCGTCGGCCAGGCCACGCACCTCGTCGGCCACGACCGCGAACCGCCGGCCGCTCTCACCCGCGCCGGCCGCCTCGATGGCGGCGTGCAGCGAGAGCAGGTTGGTCTGGCCGGCCACACGGCCCACCGTGTCCAGCGCCGCCTGAATCTCCTCAGCGTGCGCGGTGAGGTTCTGGAGGCGCGCGCCCGTTTCCTGGGTGCTGCCCTGCAAGGTTCCGAACTCTCCGAGAGCCGCTTGCAGGGCCTGCTGCCCCGCCTGCGCGGTCACGCCTGCCTGGCCCAGCGGCTCGGCGCCCGACTGGGCCTGCGCGGCGAGGTCCATGAGCTGCGCCGCGAGGGTCTGGAGGCCCGTGGCCAGGGTGCTCGCCTGCGTGGCCGTCCGGCCCGAGGCGTTTCCGGCAGCCACGCCCGTTTCCACGGCCGCGCGGCTGCCTCCTTCGAGGTCGGCGGCGTGCTGCCGCGCGGCGCGCAGCGTCTGGGCTAAGACCATGTTCAGGCGGTTCACGGCGCTGCCCACCTCGGCCAGCTCGCCGCGTTCGGGTGCCGCGCGGGTCAGGTCACCGAGGGCCATCGCTTGCGCCGTACCGCGCAGCTCGCTCAGATCGCCGCGCAGCTGCGCCGCCGCGCTGCGTTCTTCTTCGGTCCGCCCGGCCTGCGCCGCGAGCTGCTCGGCCGCCACATTGAAGCTGCCGGCGAGCTGAGCCAGTTCGTCGCGGCCCGTCACCGGCACCCGCACGCTGTAGTCGCCCTCGCCCAGCGCGTGGCTGGCACGCGACAGCTGGCCCAGCGGCCCGGTGATGCCCCGCGTGAGTAGAACCAGAAGCGCCGCACCCGCCAGCAGACTCAGCAGCCCCAGCACCAGCGGCCACGCCAGACCGCTGCGCCCCGCGCTCACCTGGGCGGCGAGCGTCCGGTCCAGCGCTCCGGCGAGGACGCCCTGCATGTCGTCCAGACGGGTCAGGGTTCCGCCCAGGGCCGCGGGCTGACCGTTCCCGGCCGCCGAGGTCAGCGCCTGCCGGGTATCGCTCACCAACGTGTCGGGCTCCTCCGCGACGGGCTCGGCCAGCTCCGGAGCCGCTGCGAGCAGGGCTCCAAGCTGCGGCCCCAGGCGGCCGAGGTGGTCGGCGGCCACGGCCAGCGCGCCGCGAACCTGCGCGCTGTTGCGGCTACCTGGGTTGTCCAGCGACAGCGACAGTTCACGCACGGCGGCGATCAGTGCGGGTAGCGTCTCGCCCGACAACCGGGTGAGGGCGGCGGCGTCCTGACCGGCCGCGCCTGCGGCAGAGCCCCACACCACGTTGCTCAGGCGCCCAGCGGCCTGCTGCGTCTGCACGAACCGGGCGGCACCCGGCTGGTCCTGCAGGGCCTTCCAGGCGTCCTGAAGGGCTTCGAGCTGGCTGGCCGGCGCACCCTGGAGCGTACCGAGGGCCGCCGTCACGTTCGCGGCGGCGGCTGTACGCGCCTCGGTGCCGGAGGCCGACACGTAGCGGTACAGCGCGCTGTTCAGGGTGTCGAGGCCGCGTTGCTGCGCGGCGGCGCTCTGTACACTCCGGGCGGCCGTCAGGTCCTGGGTGCGCTCACCCAGCAGCGCGGCCCCCAGGCCCAGGGCGGGCAGACCCAGCAGGAGGGCGGCTAGGCCGAGTTTGGGCCCCAGGCCCAGGCCACCGGTCCAGCGCAGGGCCTGAACCGGCGCGGGCTGAACCGGGGTACCGGACTCCGGAGAGCCGGCGAGCCGGGCGGTCTGATACTGAACTTGCATGGTGCCTCCAGAAAAAGGGCTGTCGAACGGAGAGGAAGCGGGGCCCCGCAGAGGGGGTGAGGCGTGGGCGGGCAGGTCAGGTGAGGGGCAGCGGGCTCAGGCCGGCACGAGCCGCTGGGCGACGAGCTGTTGCAGGGCCGCGAGGTGCAGCATCTGGCCCTCGCCGTAGCTCCCCAGCCGGACCGGCTGGCCCAATGGGGTGTCGCCGGACGGATCGGGCTGCTCACTGCTCAGCACGCCCAGCACCTCGCTGGCCGGCAGGGCCAGGAACTCGCCGCCCTGCTCGGTGATCAGCGCCAGGGTCGCGCCGGCGCTGGCGGCCGTGTCGGCCCCCGCCGCGCCGGCCAGGTCCATTCCCAGCACCCCCGCGAGGTCCACCACCGGCACCGCGCGGCCCGAAGCCGGAGTCAGCCCCAGCAGGGTGCCGGCGCTGCCGGGCAGGGCACTCAGGGTACCCATCGGCACGACCTGACGCGACAGATGCGCGGGCAGCGCCAGTAACCGGCCGCCACAGCGAAACAGCAGCAGCGCCCGGGCCTGGACAGCGGCGAAGTCGGCCATGTCTTTAAAGGTGACGGCCGAGCAGCGTCGTGAGCTGCTCGGGGGTATAGGGCTTGATGAGGTAATCCACCGCGCCCTGGCGCAGTCCCCACTTCACGTCGCTCTCGGCACCCTTGCTGCTCACGAAGATGACCTTCATGCCGGCGGCGGCGGGCATCCGGCGCAGGGCACGCAGGGTCTCGTAGCCGTTGCGCTCGGGCATCACGACGTCGAGCAGGGCGAGGTCGGGGCGCTCAGTCTCGACGAGACGCTCGACGTCCTTGGCGTCGGTGCTGCTCACGACGCTGTGCCCGGTCGGCGCCAGCGCCTCGGTGAGAAAGCGCAGGTCTGCGGGTGAATCGTCAACTACCAGAATCTTGGCCATGGGGGAACTCCTTGGGGGCGGGCGAGAAACGAAGGACCCTGCCCGGAAGCGTGGCTCCAGAGTGTGCGAGCTGCTTCTCAAGCAGGGCTTATCTACGGCTCAGAGTAGAGAGGGTGCCGCGACAGAAGTCTTTCAGTCGGCGGGTTTATTGACGAATTTTTCACAAAAAACCGCACTCGCCTTTCGAGATCGCTCTTTTCCGCGGCTTTTCGGGTACCGTTCTCCGGCTCTGCCTGCTGCCACCACAAGTCTTCCTGGCACCTACTCCACAGCCTGCCTGCCACACGACCCACAGTGACCTGGCCCTCACCGGGAACGGTGGGGCCAGGGGAGGCGGCTATTCTTTGACGTTCACGGGCTGGTGGCGGCGCAGAAACGCGGCGAGACCTGCGACGAGCAGCAGCGCGGCGTTCAGTGCGCCCCACCCGGTCAGTACGGGCAGGAAGTGTTCCATAAAGGTGGTCCGATAATAGCCAGCCGACTGGATGAGCGCAACCCGTCAGATTGAAGTCAGCTTTATATTCTTCTCGTCCAGGCCTACGGAATTCCTATCAGGGTAACGCCGGGCAGGGGCCGCCGACCAGAGTCTCGCCGTCCTGCTCGCCAAAACGGGACCTACCGCCAGCGGGACGATCAGATGTAGAAAGAGACAGCCCTGCTCATACAAGCAGCGCTGGAAGGGTGCCCAGTCCCATCAGTACGGACAGACCAGCAGGACAGAGGCTAATCTCGCTCTGGACGTGAACCCGACCAGCGGACCTGGGCACTCCGGCCGGCATAGACGCCCGAGAAGGTCTGCGCAGCGACATCGAACTGCACGACTAGGGCCGTGTCGACGCCGTCCGCCCGTACGAAGGCGTTGAGGACGGGGGTGCCGGCGTCGCCGCTGAGAGTCCCGCGCACGCTGCCGCCGGGCAGGTCGGGCCGGACCGAGGTCAGGGTGCCCGTGACGCGCGTGCCCTCGATCCGTAGCGCCAGGCCGCCGAACGTGTGCCGCCAGGTGCCCGCAACTCCGGCGTAGGGCTGCGCGGCCGGGGAGGGCGTGACCACCGCCTGCAAGGGTACGCGCAGAGTCACGCGCTCGCCGCCCGCACTGAGCACGAAACTCTGGTCGGCGGTCCGGGCACGCGGCGTGCTCGTCTGGCCGGCGGGCGGAAAGGACCCGTCGGCATTGGGGCCGCGCAGCCCCGTGATGAACACCTTGTTCACGCCGCGCACCTGCCAGACGAGGGTAGCGAACTGACCGGAGCGCAGGCTGGCCGGAAACGCCACAAACTTCTCGATCTCGGTGACCGGCGTAGTGGGGGCAGCCGGCGTGGACGGACCCGCCGACGTGTCCCCCCGGCTCCCCTGCGGGGTAACAGCAGAAGGAGAAGCGGGCGCGACCACCCTCACGCTGAGGCGCGCGAGCCGCTCGGCCCCGGACGTCCGGCCAAGGGTAAAGGTCTGCGTCCCCGTCCGGGTCAGGGACACGCGGGTCTGGGCGGTGGACGCGAAGGTACCCAGCGACCGGCCGTCCGGACCGAGCAGGACCACCCGCCCGTTCCCCCTCCCCTGCCAGCGCAGGGTCAGGGTCTGGCCTACAGTCGACCGCGCGGCACTGGCCGTGAAGGAGGTGATCTGGAGCGGGGGAACTGGAACCGCTGGCGAAGCGGTGGCTGGGGACCGAGTGACCGGCGTCTGCCCTACTGGTGCCTGGGATGCTGGCGTCTGCGCAGCCGGTGCCTGGGCTGCGGAAGGCCGGGTCGCTGTAGCCTGGCTGGCCGGGCTGCCCGACCCCTGCGCCGCCGAAGTTTGACCCAGAGAAGACGGCCCAGCCGCCGTCCGAGGAGCGCGCAGGGTCAGGGTGCGGGTCAGCAGGACCGGCACGCCCGACTCCCCCTGGACCACCAGGGACAGGCGGCCCATCTGCGCGGTGGCGATCAGGCTCAGGTCTCCGCTGGGGGGCAGGGTCTGGCGCTGGTCGCTCCAGCGCAGTTCGGCGCTGCGCACGCCCGCCGTCTGCCAGCGCACGGTCAGGGGTTGCCCGATGACCGGCGCGGCCGGGCTGACCGTAAACGCCAGGATGCGGGCCGGGCGGGCAGTGACCGTCACAGCCGCAGCCGCCATCACCTCGGTCTGGCCGTTGCTGGCCTTGAGGGTGTAGTTGCCACTCGCACGTGGCACGAAGGTCCGGTTGCCCGAGGCCGGCAGGTCACCCAGCGGCGAGAGGCGCACCCGGCTGGCTCCACTGACCTGCCAGCTCACCGTGACAGGCTGCCCCGGCGTGACGGTGGCGGGCGTCATGACAAAGCGCGCGATCTGTGGGGGGCGCAGGGCGGCGACCTGCACACTGCGGTCCTGCTGCCCGGCCAGGTCGCCGCCGCCACGGGCGACGAGTTCGAAGCGGGTGTCGCGCCGCAGCGTGAGCTCCCGGCTGCCCGACGCCGGCACCGACCCGAAGGGGGCGAGGGTAACGGCCGCCGCGTTCTCGGTCGCCCAGCTCACCGTGACGGTCTGCCCGAGCGCTGCCTGAGCCGGCGTGACGCTCAGGGCCGTGACCCGCGGAGCAGGGGTCAGCGGACTGACCGTGAGCTGCCGGGTCTGCCGCGTGAGCGGCCCACTGGCGATCAGGGTGTAGGTCTGGGCCGCCTGAAGACCCGGCACCTGGGTCTGTCCACTTTCCCCCAGCGTGCGGCCGGGGAGCTCCTCGATGCGGACGTTGCCCGCACCCGAGGTCCTCCAGGTCAGCGTGAAGGCCTCGCCCCGTGCCGGCGCCCCACCGACGAGCGCGAACTCGCCGATGCTGGGGGGACGGGCGACCCAGACGCCCCCAGCCAGGGCCGCCGAGGCCAGCAGTGCCGCCGCCCACCAGGGCAGGAAGGGCCGCTGGTCCAGTCTCGCCGAGGCCTGCACCGCCGAGTGCACCGGAGGCCAGGGTGCCGACGGCCCCGGTGCCGAGGCGCCCAGGGCAGTGGGCCCCCGCCCCGCGTCGCCGGGGCGGCTGAGCTGATGCACCACTCCCAGGACGTGCAGGGTGCGCCCAGCGAGCAGCGCGGGCGGCAGGCGCAGTTGCAGCGTGTCATGGTATTCGCCCCCCGGCGCAAGCTCGAACTGGCGCCGGACCGCGCCGTGGCCGACCACCGCGCCCGGCGGAACCGTCACGTCGAGGTTGTACTGCTGCGCCCGGTTGCCCCGGTTGCGCAGGCTCAGGGCCACCGTGGCGCTGCGGCGTACGACCGACTGTGCGGGACGCAGCTCCAGAACGCTGTCCACGAAAGGAAGGACCCGCAGCGCGAGAGGCAGCCGTGCCAGCACACGGCGCCCGGCCGGCAGGTCTGCCGCTGCGCCGTCCGTTCCGGCCGGGTCTGGCCGAGTCCCCAGCGCCAGCACTGTCACATCCAGGCGGCGCGGCGCCGTATCGGGCGCGCGCGGGGCCGTGAGCCGCAACGCTACCAGCGCCTCGGTCCCGGCGCTTAGGGTCACCGGCGGCAGCGGCGCAGCCCAGCCGGCAGGCAGACCCTCGGTCTCCAGCTCAATGTCCTCGCCGTCCAGTTCGGGTGCGCCGCGCAGGGTCAGGGTGATGGTGCGCGTGTCGCCGGGCCGCAGGACCGTCACGCCGGCCTCGGCGTCTTCCGCTGGAACGTCGTCGGTACTAGGCAGCTCGGCGCTCAGGCTCAGAAGCTGGGTACTGGCCGCCACGCCCTGAACCCCAGCGGCGAGATGCAGGGCCCGGAGTTGACCCAGAAACCCGGCCATATCGGGAAAGGGGACCGACAGGCCCAGGCAGCGCGCCGCGAGCTTCCGCCACGGGTCCCCCAGGACCAGCAGGTCATCGAGGCCAGGATTCAGGGGAAGCGGCCCCCCACTCAGGCCCTCGAAGAGCAGCGCGCCCAGGGCGTACAGATCGTCGTGCGCGGTCGCCTTGCCCCCGACACGCTGCTCGGCACTCTGGTAGGGGCTGAGGGGATCGGGCGGCCGCAGACTGTTCAGGCCGAAATCCGAGAGCCACACCCACAGCTGCTCGCCGCGCGCCTCCAACAACACGTTCTCAGGCTTGAGGTTGCCGTGGACGGTGCCCTGCGTGTGCGCAAAAACCAGCGCATCGGCCGCCTGACGTATCAGATCGGTGATCTGCTCCGGTGGCATCCCTGCGCCTGGGGTCAGGAGGCGGCGCAGCGAGCCCGCCTCGGCCAGAGGCATTACCGAGAGGACGTGGTCCTGCCGCTCTTCGGGCAGCGAGAGGGGCAGGATATGAGGGTGAAGCTGCGCGGCACCCAGGGCCAGGGTGGCAGCCAGAGGTTCCGGCGGCACCCCGACGAGCCGGACCGCCACCAGCCGGGGAGCGTCGAGATCGGCGGCCGCATATACACTGCCGCCCCACCCCTCGCCCAGCAGGTGAACGAGTTCGAGACGCTGGGGCCGGGACCACTCCATGTCCCTTCATTCTAAGGGGAGAACCCCCCGCCCGGCCCCGGACTGGATGAGAAGCGGCGACTCAGGTCCCGGCGGCCTGCACCTGACGGTACCAGGCCAAGGTACGCGCCAGGCCGGTTTCCAGCGGCGTGAGGTCCCCCAGCAGCGCGTGCAGGGCGTGCGCACTCAGGACCGAGCGGCCCACGTCGCCGGCCCGCGGCGGTCCGCTCTCGATGGCCACCCCAGTTCCCGAAACCCGCAGCAGCGTCTCGGCCAGGGTGCGCGAATCGGTCCCCTGGCCGGTGCCCACATCAAGAATGGACGTTCCCGGCTGCAGTCCGCCGTACAGCGCGAGCAGGTTGGCCCGCGCCACGTCGCCCACATACACATAGTCGCGCACGCAACCCCGGTCTCCGGTTTCCGAGCGGCCGTTGACCCGCAGCGGCGCGCCGCGCAGCACCGCCTCGCAGAAGGCGGCCACCACTCCTGCCTCGCCGTGAACGCTCTGGCGCTCGCCGTATACGTTGCTGTACCGCAGCGTGGCCGCTTCCAGACCGTGATGCTGGCGGTAGACCTCCAGGTAGTGCTCGCCCGTCAGTTTGCTGACCGCGTAGGGGGTAAAGGGCCGCAGCGGGCCGCCCACCTGCCCCACTTCTCCTTCCGGCACCTCGCCGTAGATGGCGCCGCCGGTCGAGGCGAAGACCAGACGGCGGACCCCGCCCTGGCGCGCGGCTTCCAGCAGGTTCAGCGTGCCGAGCACATTGACCGAGGCGTCGTGGACCGGGTCACGGAAACTGCCCGGCACACTGGCCTGCGCCGCATGGTGACTGACCCACTCGGGGGCGAAATCGGCGACCGCCGCCGTCACCACCGCCGCGTCACGGAGGTCGGCCTCGTAGACCCGCACGGCGCCGGGCACATTTTCGCGCCTCCCACTCGACAGGTTGTCGAGGACCGCGACCTCCAGCCCCTGCGCCAGCGCCTGCTCGGCCACATGACTGCCGATAAATCCCAGCCCACCCGTAATCAATAGCCGTGTCATCGCACCCGTCCCAGTTCGGAAGAAGGCCTGGCCGCCGCGCCGCGCGTCGTCCTGGCAGGTCAAGCATCTAAGGTGCTGCTCTCTGGCAAACACCGCCGCGAACGCCGGCCGACAGGCCGAGTCTCGCCCAGCAGTCTAGCGGGCCGGAGAAGCGCCGAGACCCTGGGCCGGCCGTCTCTGGAATCGCTCAAGGCGGAGGCGCTCTGCAGGGGGCCGGCATAGAGAGGACAGAAAAGAACGCCGGCCCGGGAGGACCGACGTACCCTATGACAGAGAAGTCAGGAGAAGACGGAAGAGAAGCTACTTCGTCCTGACGGTGATATCGAGGACTTCGGTCTGGTCGGGCAGCAGGGGCGTCGCGGCACAGCTCACGGTGCCCGCGCTACCGGCCGCTGGGGCCGTCACGACAGGATTGCTGCTGGAAGTGGTGCCCGTGTAGACCGTGCAGGTCGCCGACACGAACTGTAGATTGGCGCTCAGAACGTCTCTGAGGACGAAGTTGCTCACGGTGGTGTTGTAGTTGTTCTTGGCGATGATCTGGTAGTTGTAGTTCACGCGGGGTAGGTAGCTCTGCGTGTTCAGGGCGTCGTAACCGACCGGGTTGCCCACGTCGGTCGCGGCGGGCGTACCGGCACTCGCGATACCCACAAAGACCGGTGGCGTAGCAGACGCCTTGGTGGGATCGTTCGCTACCTTCTGCGTGTTCACAGCTGGCGTAGTGCCGCCGGTGTTGGTGAACTTGCCAGTCACGATATCGCCAGCCACGCGGATGACGAGCAGGTTGTTGAGGTCAGTCAGGACGAGGCTGCCGCCCTGATTGGCGCTGTACACGCTGCTGGCCGTCTGCTGGAGGGTAGGGGCGGGCAGGGGCAGGGTACCGGTGGCTGCAGACGTTCCAGTCGCAGCAGCATCGGCAGGAATCGTCACGGTGGCCGTCAGAGGAGCCGACGTGTTGGCCGCGACGTTGCTGACGGTGTAGGTGTTGAAGGTCACGCCGCCCACCGTTGTCGTGCCGGTCTGGGTCACGTTGTTGCCGCTGTAGACGACCGGTACGGTGCGTGTCGTGCCGTTCCGGATGGTGACAGTGACGTAGCCGCTGAGAGTGTAACTGTCGGTGTAGGTGCCCGTGTTCGCCACACTCATCGTGTAGGCGACGCTCGAGCCGGGTGCCCCCGTCTGCGACTGCGCAGTGGTGGGGTTGACCGCCAGAGGACCGCTCGTCAGGCTCGACGTATCCCCGAACTGGGCCTGGGTCGGCTGGATGGTGTCAGTGGTGTCGTCGCTGACGTTCGAGTTGTTGGCCGAGGTGGCCCTGACGACCAGGTCCAGCGGGTGCTGGTTGGCCAGCGAGTTGCTGTCGGAGTACGTGACCTGGGTGACATAGTTGGCCGAGCCAGCTGCCGCGACCGTCACGGTGTCGATGGGGCTGTTGCTGCCGTTCAAGAACTGCACGACCACATCCCGGCCCTGGGCGTCCTTGCCGGTGTACGTGCCCACAGACGTTTTGGTAAAGCTGTCCAGTCTGTTGGGACCCGTTCCATTGACCGGGGTCAAGGTGAGGACGTCCGACAGGGCGCCGCTGTTGGTGAGGGTGTTGTTGAACCGCACCACGTCGGGGGTGGCGTTGGCGTCGGCGGGCGGGTAGGCGATCTGCTGGTCACCCACGACGGTGACGAGCGTGGTGCCGGGCGCAGTGCCGCTGGCGGGCGGCGTGCCTGCGCCGGTGGTAGGCGGCGTGCTCGCCGTATAGCCGGGAGTTGCGGCGGCACCGGGAGGCGTGACCGTAGTGCCGCCGGGCGACGTGGGAATGTTGGTGATGAGAGGATTGTAGACGTTCGCCACCGTGAACTGCATGTCGGTCGTGGCAGCTGGAGCCGGGCTGGGCGTCCCCCCGGTAACGGTCTGACCTTCGTTGAGCGTCGAGCCCGTGGCGACCCCGTTGGCGGTGGTCCCCGTTCCGACCACAGTGCCGACTGGCGAGGCGCCGTAGAGGGTGCCGGGGGTGGCAGCGGCGGGTACCGTGAACGACTGGACTACGGTGATGACACCATTGGCCGGCAGTGTGACCGTTCCGTCGCCGTTGGGGGTCACGGCCGTGGCGCCGTTGGCGTAGGTGTACGTTACGGCGCCGGTCGCCAGCGTCCCGATGGTCGAGGTGGTGGAGTTCGCAGCCGTGTTGCCAGTGGTGTTGGCATCCACCTTGACGTTCAACGGCGTGTTGCCGTTGTTGACGATGTAGTACGTATTGGTCACGACGTCGCCGGGCTTGACGTTGATCTTGTAATCCGGCGTGGGAAGAACAGTGCTGATACCGTTGGCGGCGTTACTGGCCGTGCCGCCACCGTCAGGGTTGCTGGAGTTGTACACGATGTCGAAGCTGGGCAGGGGCAACACGGTCGTCGTGACGATGTTCGAGGCGCCGTCGATCGTCTTGGCCGGGTCGCTGGGGTCGGTAAAGCTGGAAGTCGCCTGGTTGGTGATGGCAGTGCCGCTGGTGGTATATCCACTGGGGTTGGCAACGGGCGCCGCTGCAGAAGCGACTCCTGCCGCCAGGGCGACCATCAGGGTGAGAAATTTGGTATTTCCTTTCATGATTCCTCCGTGTTCGCCCCTTTCCCGGAGTCGAACAATCTCCTCATTAAAAAACTGTAAAAGGTGGAACAGAATCCTGACTCGGCAAAACCACCCTTTGGGGGCATTTACGGCCTCGTCCAGGAAGTGGGCGCGGTACGGACCTCACTGCTGGGAGCAAAATCCAGGCCGCCTAAATACCGTCCAGAACATCAGAGACAGCGTCACAAGAAGCAGGGTGCCCCTCCAGGATTTCAGGCAGCCAAGGCCCCCGACTGGCCGCTTTGTTCCTGCGCTCGCGGGTGACTTTCCCTTTTGGCCCAGCTGTCACGGAGCCGGGTACGTCTTCCTGATTAGGGTCATCTAGGCGGATGGGGCCAGGACAGCCCAGTCCCGACTCGCTTCACAGGGCCTCCGGCTCCCTGCGGCCGAGGGGCACATCTCAGGTCATCGCTTCCCCTGAAGTTTCCGCCAATGGGCTTTGCGGCACACACCACGTCGCCATAGAGCGGATACAGGTCATCGGCCCCCTCAGCTGCGGCGCTACGTAGGCCGCTTTCCAACACTGGAAAGGGCTTGAGCGACGCAAACTATGTTCTTTAATGAGCAATGAATGAGTATTCGGCAAAGAAGTGTCAGAGGGGGTGGTTTATATCTGAGGGGCCCATCCGGCCAGGCCCTGTTCGCCGCTTCCGGATGGAGCAAGCGCGGTGTACTGGGAGGTCGGGAGGGATGCCAAGTCAGAAATCGTCGTCTCTTTTTCTGGTCGCCGACGAGCAGGGCCGGTTGTCCGGACACCTCTCGGCACAGTTCGCGGCGGCGGCCGACTGGGAGATCTTCACCTACGCCTGCCCCGCCGAGGCGATCCGGATAGACGATCAGGACGCGCCCAATCTGGCCGTCGTTCTGTGCACCCGCACGGACGGCACGCTGCCACCCGACCTGATTCCCCTGCTCGAGCACGCCAAGCACCACTGGCCCCTGACCTTTTTCGTACTGGGTGCCGAGGGACCTCTGCCGGACGTGGACGTGCTGTTCGCGCGCTTCGGGGAGATTCCGGTGGTGGACCTCACCGACGCCACCAGCACCCGGCACATCGTCGAGCAGGAGATGGCCAACAGCCATTACGGCACCGTCCGCGGCGTCCCGCTGCCGGGCTTCCTGCAGATGATGGAGTGGGAGCACAAGACCCTGGGGCTGCGGGTGACGTCGGGGGCGCTCCTGGGGCGGCTGCACCTGCTTCAGGGCAAGCTGGTCAACGCCTACTCGCACCAGAGCCGCAAGACCGGCGAGGAGGCGGTGCTGGAACTGCTGGCCTGGGACGAGGTGACCATCACCATCGAGCGCTCGCACCACAACCACCAGGGCGTGCCGATGAAACCGCTGAGCGCCCTGCTCATGGAGGCGATGCGGCTCAAGGATGAGCGCGAACGGGGCGACTCACCCCTGGCGCCCGACGATTTTCTGCTCGACGACATGGAGGGAAGCGTGTTTTTCAGGAGGCCGAAAAGTTCGACCGAGGGCCTGCCCAAACCCCAGCAGGCGGCTGCCCCGCCGGCCACACCGCCCGCAGCCCCCTCCTCCCCTCTCCCCGCAGCGCCAGCCTCACTGGTCGCGCCGCCCCCGTCCGCTCCCCTTTCCTCCGACTCTTCTTCTGCACCGCGTCACTTCAGTGACCACGAGGTCGATATGGCAAACGTCAAAGAAACCCTGAACGCAGCAACCTCCTCTATCGACGGCGCCATGGCGGCGGCCCTGGTGGATTACGAAAGCGGCATGGCGCTGGGCATGGCCGGCTCGGGTGTGGACCTGGAACTGGCCGCCGCCGGCAATACCGAAGTGGTCCGCGCCAAGATGCGCACCATGGACATGCTGGGCATCAAGGGCGAGATCGAAGACATCCTGATCACGCTGCAGAGCCAGTACCACATCATCTACATCGTTCCCGACCGCACCCTGTTCCTGTACCTCGTGCTGGCCAAGGACAAGGCCAACCTCGCCATGGCGCGCTACAAGCTCAAGTCCCTCGTGGCGGCCCTAAGCATCAACTGAAGCGGCCCCGCGTCCGTGTTTCGTCCCTGCGCCGCCACTGACCGGTGTCCGTGGGGACGAACCTTTCTGGCGTGTCGGGCGCCGGGCGGCTCCATGCCGGCGCAGAGAACTCGGCACATTGCCGCGGGTCACCATCCGTCCCCCTCTGGATGTCCGCGCCTGTGAAGATCGCAAGAAGATCATCAACGACGTGGTCCGTTAGTTGTGCGAGAGGTTTGTCACCGCGCACGCCGATCTCGGGCGCCTGAATGCCAACCTGCTGTATCTCGCCCGCCGGTATCGCGCTCATCTCCGGGTGAGGCAGCGGCCACGAGTTCCTGCACGCCGGCTTCGTGGGCCAGGGAATGCTGTGCTGGCAGTAGATTGTCCCGGCGAGGCTCTCAGGGTTGGGTCGGTGGTCATCGGGGACGATGTGGCCGTGCAGGACAGCACCTAGACCGCCGGACGGCGCGGCGTAGGGGCAGCCTTTTTCTGGAGAAGGTCGCTGGGGCCGTTGAGGAGGGCTGTGGCCGAGGGCGTCAGGGCCGGGGTCCGCAGCAGGGGCCTGACTCTGAACGGTGCGACCGTACGCCGACGGGCAGCCCAACTTCACGTCAGGAAAAGACGAGTTGGAGCTGGGGATAGGGCTTTACGGCTCGCCCTGAAGCGCCCGCGTGAAAATGGCCGGTGCCGGCGAACTGGTGCGCGCTGCTGGAATTGGTCGCCGACGACCTTGACCTTAGATGCGGCGAGGAGATGCTTGTTCTGACCAACACCCCCAGTACCTTCCAGCCCATTGCCTTCTCGACAATCCCAACCGATAAGAGGGCCCCTCCCAACACGGAAGGGACTCTCTTCAATTTCTAGACCGTAGGCACGAGCTGCTCAAGCATAGCCTTCAGTTCATCAGACCAAGCTCACGCAGCAGCCCCTGTACCCGCGCTTCCTCCCGCGTCAGGAATACCGTAAAGGGCGTTCCAGGCTGGAAGAACGAGTTCTGCTTCTCCGCGAACAGCAGCGAACGCCACTCCCCACTCAGTGCCATGCGGCTGATGGTGCTGTTCAGCTTGCTCTTCGCCTCGTTGTTCAGGCCTGCCGGCGCGAAGATGCCCCGCCAGTTCACCAGTTCGGCGTCCACACCCTGCGAGACCGCCGTCGGCACATTGATGCCCGCCACGGCTTCCGGCGCACTCAGAGCCAGCGCCCGTACCCGGCCGGCCTTGATTTCCGGCTCGGCCACGCCGTAGCTACTCGATACCACATCCAGCTCGCCGTTCATCAGCGCTTTGATGCCCTGCAGGTTCCCGCTGCTGGGAATCCACTTCAGCGTGCGGATGTTGCCGCCTCCAGCCCGTAGCACGTCCCCCGTGAAGAGATGTCCGGCGCTCCCCACCGAGGCTCCGCCGAAGCGCAGGCCCGGATTGCCCTTGTAAGCGGCAATCAGGTCGGCCAACGAGCGATACGGGCTGCTGTTGGACACGACCAATACCTCGTAGTCGTTCACCAGCCGCGCTACGGGCGTCAGGTCTTTGAGACTGACCGGGCTGTCCTTGCTCAGCTGCATGGACGCGATGGTCGTTAAGCCAAAAACCACCAACTGGTTGGTTTTGCCCTTCTGGTTGGCGGTGAACCCACGCAGACCGACCACGCCGCCCTCACCGGGCACGTTGTAGACCGTGGAACCAGGGACGAGCTTTGTGCGGTCCAGCGTCGTGGCGATGTTGTGCGCAAGGGTGTCGTACCCGCCTCCAGCCGTACTCGGGGCGAGGATGCGGTATTGGGCATGGGCGGTACCCAGCAGGCACAGGGTGCTCAGGATCAGCAGGTTTTTCATGGGATTCCTCGACAGGTCAATAGACTCCACCGCTTTGGACGGTGAATACATGAGGGAGTAGCCAGCTGCCCGGAGAGCAGCTGGGAGCTAAGAGGAAACGGCCTTTTTTAGTCCGTTTCCGAGGTTCAGTTCTTGCGCCAGGCGCCCAGCAGGAGGGCTTTCTGGGTACTACTTACGGTGCGCTCGACCCGGTCGAGGGGATATCCGTGCGTACTGTCGAAGCCGATCACGAAGCGGTAGCCGCCCAGGCCACCGCCCAGGGGCCAGCTCTGCACGTTGCGCGTCGTGAAGCCCAGCGCACGCAGGCCACTGACTACTTCACCCAGTGCCGGGCTACCGACCGGGGCATCGAGCATGACAACCACGCGGTTGGGCAGCTTGGCGGGGAACACCTGACCGGCACGCTGCACAGCCCAGAAGGAGGTCGCGTTGGTCTTGTCGTCCTGGATGTCGGCAGCCAGGACAGTCAGCCCATAGACGCCTGCTGCAGCCGGCGCGCTGATGGCAGCCGTGGTACCGTCGCCCTTGCTTACAGCCTCGGCGGCGGCGGCCGTACTGGCGACTTCCTGACGGGCCACGTTGGGGAAGGTTTTGGCGAGGTAGCCCGCCGACTGCTTGAACGGCTGGGGGTGGCTGATAATTGTCTTGATCGCGTTGGCGGGGGTGCCGGGCTTGACCAGTAGGGTATTGCTGATGGGCAACGCGAGCTCACCGATGATGCGCCAGCCGGGGTCACCCTTGGCGAGCAGGCCACTCGTCTCGGCCACGAAGGCGCCGACACTGTTCTCGTTGGGAACCAGGCCGTACTGACTCTGGCCGGCGGCGACGGCCGTGCTGATGGCCGTAATGGTGGGCAGCGCCTGCCCAATGGTGAGGCCTGCCTGACCGGCGTACAGCTGCGCGGCCTGATCGCTATAGGTGCCCTTGGGACCGAGGTAGTCGAGCGAGGCGGCCGAGGCCAGGGAGGACGTGAGGAACAAGGCTAGCGAGAACAAGGTGCGCATGGAGGAGCTCCTAGAGAAGACGCGAGGGAAATAGAGCCACAGTAGGCAGAACTACCTGCTAAAGACGCGGACATCAGCCACAGCGGAGGTGGCGGCTGAGCATCATACGACCTCTCTACCTTTAGATTTTCTGCCCTCGCAGGAAGGAGAATTTTGTAAGACGCCGTTTTACACTGAAAACTTGAGGCTGATGCACAGGACAAGCGCTGACAAGCGACGCCTGAAGTGTTAACGTCCCCGGGTCATCACGATATGGCAGCGAGGGCTCTACTCGTTTGAAAGCAGGCCGTTATAACCCTCCGTGAACATCCACCCGCCCCTCGTTGCCCACCACGATCCGCAAGTTCAACCGTTCCATAACCTCCTCAAGCACCCATCGCTGAGCCGCCACCGAGTCCACCACTGGGACGAGCGAACCGCTGTACGGTACGGCCTTTATACGCGCGTCGGCGGCTGTGGTGGGTTAGACCGCGCCGCCGCGCACAGAGCTGGAGATGGCCTATCAAAGACTCCTGGGGTATGGCAAGACCATATCCGACGCATGGATACCGGCCCTTGACGCCCTGTATGCGGGCGGCAGGCTGGAGGAGAGTGCCCGCGTGCGGCCGCACAGGGCCGCGCCGCCACCGCCGAACTCGTGGCCCGCGGCCACGTGGACCCCGGTGCCCTACTGAGGGAGGCACTTGCCCACACGCTTTCCGGCCCTCTGGAGACGGCGTGACCGCAGGAGAAACGCGCCCGGTCGCGCTGGTCGTCGTCTCTCACAGCAACCTTCTGGCGCGCGGCATCGCCGAACTCGCCGGGCAGATGACCGGAGGCACGGTCCCGATCAGGCCCATCGGCGGCGCAGAGGACAGCAGTCTGAGCACGAGCGCGCCGCGTATCGAGCAGGCGTTACAAGAGCTGCTGGACATGGGGCACGACGTTCTGGTTCTGCTCGACCTGGGCAGCGCCACCATGAATACGTCGCTGGCCCTCGAGCTGCTGCCCGAGGACCAGCGCGCCAGAGTTCGGGTCGCGGACGCGCCTCTCGTCGAGGGCGCCGTCCTCGCCGCAGTCTCGGCCGCCGGGGGACGATCTCGGCAACGTGGCCCGTGAAGCGGCGGCGGGACGGGACATGCCCAAGGTCCACTAAATCCGGCTCCTGTCCAGGCAGGTCGGCGGCCGCGGCTCAAGAACCTTTCTGGCCGGGGACGTAGACCATCACTGGCCCGGCGCCGTGGCTCAGGTTGAGCGTCACCTTGTAACGCGCACTGTCATAGTTGGCCGTCTGGAAGGTGCCACTCAGGTCGGTACCGCTTGCCACGTCACTGCCCTCGACGCTCAGTGAGCCCGTGCCAAAGGTTTTGATGACGAGCTTCAGGCCCGTGTCCTTCGGCATGAAAATCTCCAGGCTGCCCGTCTCCTGCGACACGCTGGCCGTCAGGGTGCGCGAAGGTAGCCGCAGGGCCACGGGACCGGAACCGGTTGCCACGTTCAGGCGAGTAAGGGGCAGGCCTTCGAGGTTCAGGATGCTGCTGCCCGTCTCCTGGGTCACGCTCAGGCTCAGGGGCAGCTTGGGACTGAGGCCGACACTCCAGGCGCCGACCCCGTGGCTGGCCCCCACATACGCGACGCCGCCCCGGACCGTCGGCTGCGAGGCCCCCAGGGTCGGACTGACCCGGTCACTTTTACTGATCTCTAGGGGGCCGACCTCTTTTTTCAGCGTCACGTCTACGGAGCTGTAGGCGGCGGCGACCGCGATCGCCGTAAGACTCAGGACCACCGTACAGGGAAAAAGCCGCTTACTGGCGAAGTGGGTCATGAACACCTCCGGGGCAGAGAACGGTCCGGGCGCTCTGCCCCGCGCGCCATCAGAACCTCGGGTCCGTGTCAGGGGCCGTAGTGCCAACCTGACCAGTGCCCAGTACGACACCCGAACATGACAGCGTTCTTAGACAGTCTTCATACAGTGCAGCCGGGGAGGCCGGAAACCCCGCCCAGGAGCCAGTCGAACGCCCGGACTTTTCTAAAGTTCCAGCCAAAGAAAGCGGCACCCAGTGAACCCAGCCGCTTAGCCGGCCTGTGGCCCCGCGTTCCCACGGCCAGATAAAGGTGGAACCAAAAAACTCCCCCTCCACGAAGGAAGGGGGAAGCCTCTAGGTACGTCAACCCTGGGTCTTAGCGGCGACCGCCCCGGCCCCGGGCGGGCTGCGGGCCTACCCGGCCCCCACCCACGCCTGACGGCGCGGCACTCTGGGTGCGGCCACGGCTGCCGCCCGATTCACTGCGGCCGCCTTCGCGGCGCGGAGCGTCGTGACGGGACTGCCCCTGGCCGGACTGACCCTGGCCCGAGTGGCTCTGGCGGGGCTGCGACGAGTTCCGCTGGCCGCCGCCTTGGCCTTGGCCCCGGCCGCCGCCGCCCTGCCCACGCTGGCCCTGCTTTTCCTGGATGTCGCGGTCGATCTGAGCTTCTTCGCGGCTCAGCGGGGGGTGGAGCGCGGCGGGCAGGCCCCGGCGCACGCTCTGCCACAGGGCACGCTGCTCGGGAATGAGCAGGACGAGGTTGGTGCCGGGGCGCCCGGCGCGGGCGGTCCGGCCCGAACGGTGTACGTGGTCCTCGGCAGTCGAGGCCACGTCGAGGTGAATCACGATCCGCACTTCGGGCAGGTCAATGCCGCGCCCGGCGATGTCGGTCGCCACGAGCACACGCGACTGGCCCTCGCGCAGCAGGTCCATCGTGCGCTCGCGCTTCTTCTGGTCCATGTTGCCCTGGAGCGCACTAACCGTCTCTCCGGGCAGCAGTTCGCCCAGTCGCTCGGCGCGGCGTTTGACCAGGGCCTTGGTGCGGCAGAAGATCACCACGCAGCCGCCCGGCGCGCGCAGCACTTCACGGGCCTGTTCGGCGGCGATGTCCAGCAGGTCCTCGCGCACCGCGTTGATGAGAAGGTGGGTCGCGCCCGTCGCCCCGCCCAGCACGTCACTGTTGCCGTCGGCGGCCTCGGCGCTGCGGGCCGGAGCGATGTCGATGCGCTCAGGCTTTTCCATGAAGCGCTCGGCCACGTGACGGATCTCGGCCGGGAAGGTCGCCGAGGCCATCGCCACCTGGAGGCGTTCGGGGCCGCGCGCTTCCTGTTTGGCAGCGCGCAGGATGTCGCCCACGTCGCGCAGGAAGCCCAGCGACAGCAGTTCGTCGGCCTCGTCGAGCACCACGTAGCGCAGCCCCGCGAGGCTGAGTTCGCCCTGATTGATGAGGTCCTTGAGGCGGCCCGGCGTGCCGGCGATGAGGCCCTTGCCGGTCGCCTCGCTGCGGGTCTGGCGCGGCGTGATGCCGCCGGTGATGCGCCCGGCGCTCATGCCGAGTTCACGGGCCACGTCGCGGATCTGCACGGCCAGTTCGCGGGTAGGCGTGACGACCAGCACCTCGGGACGGATGCCGCGCACCTCGCTCAGGCCGATGCCGCGCGCCGCCGCCGGAATGAGGAAGGCGAGCGTCTTGCCGCTGCCGGTGCGCGCGGTCGTGATCACGTCACGTCCGTTGATGAGCGCGGGAATGGCACCGGCCTGCACCGGGGTCGGCTCGCGCCCGCCGAGCAGTTCCGGCCAGAGGTCGGGCGAGGCGAGACGCACAGGCGCGGGCTGGGGTACAGCGCGCGGCGCGGCGCTGTCGCGGTGATCGGTAGTCGGGTTCGGGCTGCCGCCCTGACCGCGGCCCCCCCGGCGGCGCGACTGGTCGCGGTCGGAGGAGGAACGGGTGGGGGCAGAGGACTGGGTCTTGGGTCGGGTCATGGCACATCCTGGCCGCTGCGCCTTTTTGTCTCCTAGCAGGAAACACAGGCCAGCGGCGTATTGAGTGAAGCGCGGCAGGTACCGGGGCCACCTGCGCAGGAAACGGAGAGGAGACACTGGCCGGGGTTCACGCGGAAAACTGCACTCTTGACACGCAGTTGCGGCGGAACCCGCCCGGAAGTCCTGACAGCCTAGCGCACATTGGCCCGGCAGAGCGTGACCCGCAGCGTCTTCTGGCCCGGTTCGTCTGCTAGCCTGCACGCACCTGAGGTAGGGGAAGTCCGGTGAAGGCCCGTCCAGGGCCCATTCCGGCGCTGTCGCGCAGCGGTAACTGACACGGTTTCAGAAGCCCGAATGCCTCTCAGGGACGTCCCGGCCCCTTCGTGGGCGCGGGGCGACCTCTCGCCGCCAGAGGGCCAGCTACCGAGCGCCTGCGCGCTCCGGCCCCCGGCTGGACGCGGACCCCATAGGGTGTGCCCCCGCGCTCCGGCCGTCTTCTTTCCCGCACCCGGAGCCTCACCCATGCGTACATCCCTGCTGGCCCTCATGGCCGCCGCCCTGGCTTCCCAGGCCGCCGCCACCCGCTATCCCCTGACCGTCACCGACGACCTCGGGCGCACCGTCACCCTGCGTGCCGAGCCGAAGCGCATCATCACCATGCTGCCCTCGCACACCGAGACCCTCATCGCCATCGGCGCGGGCGACAAACTCGTGGCGGTAGACCGCTACAGCACCTACCCCAAGGCCGCGACCGACAAGCTCCCCAAGGTCGGCAGCGCCTTCACGCCCAACCTCGAAGCGATCCTGGCCCTCAAGCCTGACCTCGTGCTGGCCGATGAATCGGCGGGCTCGCGCCTGACCGAGAAGCTGGCGGCGGCAGGCCTGACCGTGTACGGAGGCAGCGCCCAGACCTACAACGAGGTCTTCGAGAAGATCGCTGTGCTGGGCAAGCTGACCAACCGCGAGGTGGGCGCGACCCGGCTTGTCACGTCCATGCGCACCGAGCTGAACACCCTGCAACAGAGCGTGCTGCGACTGCCCAAAGTCAGCACGTATTACGAGATTGACCCGACTCCCTACTCGGTCGGCCCGAACTCGTTCATCGGCACGCTGATCAACAAGGCGGGCGGCGCAACCATCGTGCCCGCGCGCCTGGGAGACTTCCCCAAGCTCGATCCCGAACTGATCGTGAAGAGCAACCCGCAGGTCATGGTCGGTCTGGGCGCGGCCGAGGCCCGCACGCGCCCCGGCTGGGCCAATCTGCGCGCCGTGACCTCGGGCCGCGTGTACCAGCCCACCCCGGAAGAGGACGACGCCCTGTCGCGCCCCGGCCCACGCCTGCCCGCCGCCCTGCGCGCCCTGATCCGCTTCATTCACCCGGAGGCCGGGAAGTAAGGCCTGCGGGGTGGAGCAGCTTCTCGCCGCCCCGCCCCCACGGCCCCTTCCTGCCTGTCATGGACGACACCACCCGCGAGCGCCGCGAGGCCGCCATGCGCGAGCTGACCGAACAGCGCGACAACTACCGCAAGAAAGAAGGCATCAGCAAGGGCCGCCGGGGCCTGATCATCGTGAACACCGGCAACGGCAAGGGCAAGACGACCGCCGCTCTGGGGCTGATGATGCGGGCGCACGGGCGCGGATTGAGAACGCGCATGTTCCAGTTCCTCAAACACGACACGGCCAAGTTCGGCGAGCACCGGACCCTCGACGTGCTGGGGCTGCCCTACGAGGGCCTGGGCGACGGCTGGACCTGGCGCAGCAAGGACCTGGAGAACTCGGCCGAACTGGCCGCACACGGCTGGACGCTGGCGCGGGCCGCCATCGAGTCGGGCGAGTACGACCTCATCGTGCTCGACGAATTCACGTACCCGCTGAAATACGGCTGGGTACCCTGGGCCGAGGTCGAGGAGGTCCTGCGCGCGCGTGACCCGGCGCTGCACGTGATCATCACCGGGCGCGGCGCGCTGCCTGAACTGGTCGAACTGGCCGACACGGTCAGCGAGATCACGCCCGTCAAGCACGCCTACCAGGCAGGCATCGGCGGCCAGCAGGGCATCGAGTATTGAGGGTGGCCCTCCCGGACTCCCTGACCATCCGGGCGGCTCCGCGCCGCACGCTGCTGCTGGCCCTGGCTCTCGACGCCCTGGGCGAGCCGCCGAACGCCATGCACCCGGTTGTAGGGATGGGCAATTTCCTCGGCGCGGCGCGGCGGCGCTGGAACGCCACTACCCCAGCCGGGCAACTCGCCGAGGGACTGGGCGGCTGGACGCTGGGGGCTGGGCTGGCGGCCGGTGCGGGGACTCTTGCCACACGCCTGCCCTGGCCCGCACAGGCGGCCATCCTCAAGACGCTGCTGGCACGCCGCGCCCTGTTCGGCGCGGTGGGCGAGGTACACGCGGCGCTCTTGCGGGACGACCTCCCCGAAGCGCGGCGGCTGCTCGCGTGGCATCTGGTGAGCCGGGACACCTCGGCGCTGAGCGCAGGCGAGGTGGCGGGCGCGGCAATCGAGAGCCTCGCCGAGAACCTGTCCGACAGCGTGATCGCACCGCTGCTGGCCTACCGCGCCGGAGGGCTGCCGCTGGCCGCCACCTACCGCCTGACGAACACCGCCGACGCCATGTGGGGCTACCGCACGCCGGAGCTGGAATACGCGGGCAAGGCGGCCGCCCGCGCCGACGACCTCCTGAACCTCGCCCCCGCTCGGCTGACCGCCGTGTGTGCGTTGCTGGCCGCCGGAGGCACGGGCTGGCGAGTCTGGGCTCAGGACCGCCGGGCCACTCCCAGCCCGAACGCCGGGCACCCGATGAGCGCCTTTGCTGGAGCGCTGGGCCTGCGGCTGGACAAGCGCGCGTTGGGCGGCGAGTGGCTATACGTGCTGAACCCAGCGGGGCGTGGGGCGGCGGCCACCGACCTGCCCCGCGCGCTGGAGCTGGCCCGCCGCACGCTGACGCTGGCCGTTCTGCTGCTGCTCGTGCCGGGGGGACGGCATGGCTAACCTGCCGCCCCTGATGCCGCGCGCGCCGCACGGGGGGCCGTCCTCGGCGGCCTTCACGGGGCTGGACTTCAGCGTGAACGCCAACCCCTACGGCCCCAATCCGGCGCTGCTGCGGGCCGTGCGGGAGGCCGACCATGCCCACTACCCCGACCCCGCGTACCGCGCGGTGCGGGAACGGCTCGCGTCGTGGCACGGCCGCACGCCGGACGGGGTGGCCCTCTCTGTCGGGGCGTCGGACCTGCTGCACCGGCTTGTGCGGGCGTTCGTACCTCCGGGCGGCCTGCTGCTCAGCCTGAACGCCCCCTTCGGCGAGCTGGCGCGGGCAGCAGCACTGGGATACTCACAGGTGGAGGTCGTGTCCGAACTCCCCGACCTCCTGCCCCCCGGCACGGCGCTGGTGTACGTCGGCGCCCCGCACAACCCGACCGGGCGCGCTCCCACCCCGGCCGAGGTGCAGCACCTGGCCGACGTGTGCGAGGAAGCCGGCGCCCTGCTGATCGTGGACGAGGCCTACGCACCCTTCGTGCTTCTTGACCCGCCGCCCGTCTCGCCGGCCGTGGTGCGCCTGCTCTCGCCGGGCAAGGCGCACGGGCTGGTCGGGGCCCGGCCCGCCTACGCGTTGGGCACGCCGGAGGTCGCCGCGCGACTGGACAACCTCGCTCCGGCGTGGCACCTGCCGGCGGGTACGGCGGCGCTGCTCGCGGCCCTGCCGGACGCAGGAGACTTTCTGGCGGCCACGCTGCCGCGCGTGCGGGCGGACGCGGGGGCGCTGGCCCGTCACCTGACAGTATTCGGGCCAGTAGAGCACCACGGCGCTCCGTTCATGACGCTGGAAGTCGGGGACGGCGCGGGGACGGCGGTGGCGCTGCTGGCCCACGGCGTCCGGGTACGCGACTGCGCGAGTTACGGGCTGCCGGGCCACATTCGGGTCAGCACACGGGGGGCGGTGCAGGACAGCGCGCTGCTGACGGCCCTCGGGCAATGGAGAGAAGCACATGGCTAAGGCGATCATGATTCAGGGCTGCACGAGCAACGCGGGCAAGAGCTACCTCGCCGCCGCGCTGTGCCGCATCCTGGCCGACGAGGGCTACCGGGTCGCGCCCTTCAAGGCGCAGAACATGAGCAACAACGCGGGTGTGACCCCGGCCGGGTTGGAGATGGGCCGCGCGCAACTGGTCCAGGCCCGTGCAGCGAGGGTCACGCCCGACGTGCGGATGAACCCGGTGCTTCTCAAACCCGAGGCCGACACCCGTTCGCAGGTCGTGCTGCTGGGCCGCGCCGACTCCGACCTCACCGCCCTGCCGTGGCGCGAGCGCAAGCCGCGGCTGTGGCCGCACGTGCAGGGCGCGCTGCACAGCCTGCTGGCCGAGTACGAGGTTGTGGTCATCGAGGGAGCGGGCAGCCCGGCCGAGGTCAACCTGAAGGGCAGCGATATCGTGAACATGCGCGTGGCGCGCGAGGCGCAGGCCGCCGTGCTGCTCGCCGCCGACATCGACCGGGGTGGGGCTTTCGCGCACCTGCTGGGCACTTGGCACTGTCTGGAACCGGGCGAGCGGGCGCTGCTGCGCGGCTTCGTCCTCAACCGTTTCCGGGGCGACGCGCGGCTGCTCGCGCCGGGGCCGGAGTGGCTACACGCACAGACCGGCGTGCCGACCGTGGGCGTGGTGCCCATGCTGGACATTCCCCTGCCGGAAGAGGACGGCCTGATGCCGCGCGGGTCGGCATCAGGTGGGGAGGGCTTCGTCGCCATCCCGCGTCTCCCCCGCGTCTCCAACCTCGACGAGTTCGCGCCGCTGGGCGAATTGGCCCGCTGGGTCACGGCCCCGGCCGAGCTGGAAGGCGCGCGGGCGGTCATCCTGCCGGGCAGCAAGAGCACGGCCGCCGACCTCGCGTGGCTGCGCGCGACCGGACTGGCGGGGGCGGTGACGCGGCTGGCGGCCTCGGGCGTGCCGGTGCTCGGCGTGTGCGGGGGGTTGCAGATGCTCGGGCGCACCATCACCGACCCGCACGGGGTCGAGGGCGCGGCGGAGGTTACGGGCCTGGGCCTGCTCGACCTGCACACCGAATTCGCCCCCGACAAGACCACCCGCCTGACCACCTTCACGGACCCCGAAACCGGCCTGAAGGTGCAGGGCTACGAGATCCACCACGGGCGCACGGGGGGCGGCGGCGGCGCGCAGACCCTCGCCCCGGAGTTGCTGTGGCGCCAGGGCAACGTGCGCGGCACCTACCTGCACGGCCTGCTGGAGAATCCGGCGTATCTGGAGCGCTTTCTGGGCTGGGCGGGCCTGGACGCTCCCGCGTCGCTCGACTCGCTCGACGCCCGCCTCGACGCCATCGCCGTGCAGGTGCGCGCCAGCCTGGACTGGGACTTCGTGGGGGGGCTGCTGTGACCTCCAGACTGGTCTACGTGAGCGGCGGCGCGCGCAGTGGCAAGAGCCGGTTTGCCGAGGAGTACGCCGCGCGCCCCGGCAGCGCCGTGACCTACCTCGCCACCGCGCAGGCCTTCGACGACGAGATGCGCGACCGCATCGCCCGCCACAGGGACGACCGCCCCGCCGCCTGGCACACGGCCGAGGAGCCGCTGAACGTCGCCCAGGCGGCGCGCGCGGTCCAGACGCCCACGCTGCTCCTCGACTGCCTGAGCCTGTGGGTCAGCAACCTGCTGCTGGCCAACGAACCCGAAGACGAGATGCTCGCGGCCACCGACGACCTGCTCGCGGCGCTGCGCGAACGCGGCGGCCTGTCCGTCCTCGTAAGCAACGAGGTCGGCCTGGGCATCGTGCCCGACAACGCCCTGGCGCGGGCCTACCGCGACGCGCTGGGGCGCGTGAACCAGCGCGTCGCCGCCGCGAGCGACGAGGCGTACCTGCTCGTCAGCGGCCTGCCGCTGCAACTGAAAGGACGACCATGACTCCCGAACTAACCGAGCTTCTCCAGTCCGTCCGCCCCGCCGACGAGGCCGCCATGCAGGCCGCCCGCGAGCGCCAATCGCAGCTGACCAAACCGTCGGGCGCGCTGGGCGACCTCGAAGCCCTGAGTGTGCGCCTCGCGGGCGTGTTCGGCACTCCCCTTCCCGACCCGCAGGGCGTCGCGGTGATCGTCGCGGCGGGCGACCACGGCGTCGCAGCCGAGGGCGTCAGCGCCTTTCCGCCCGAGGTGACGGGCGCGATGGTCGCCAACTTCCTGGCCGACACGCCGGCCGGCCCCGGCGGCGCGGCCGTGAACGCCCTGGCCCGCAGTGTGGGCGCGCGCGTGTACGTGATGGACGCGGGCGTGGCGGCCACGCTGCCCAAACACCCCCGCCTCGTGCGCGCCGCCGTGCGCCCCGGCACCCGCAACCTGCGCCGCGAGGCCGCCATGACCCGCGCCGAGACCGAGTCTCTGATCCTGGCCGGGGCGGCGCTGGCCCGCCAGGCCATCGAGGACGGCGCCGACCTTCTGATTCCCGGCGAGATGGGGATCGGCAACACAACACCCGCCGCCGCTCTCACGGCCCGGCTGCTGCATTTGGACGCGGCCGAGGTCACGGGGCACGGCACGGGCGTGGACGGCGCCGCGCTGGCTCACAAGGTCGCTGTGATCCGGGAGGCACTGGAACGCAGCGCCGTGACGGACCCGCTGGATGTGCTGGCCGAGTTCGGCGGTTTCGAGATCGCGGCGATGCTGGGCGTGATGCTCCAGGCGGCGGCCTCGCGGCGCGCGGTAATTCTCGACGGCTTCGTGGAGGGCAGCGCGGCCCTGGTCGGCGTGGCGCTCGTGCCCGCCCTGGCCGACTACCTGTTTCCGGCCGGCGAGTGCGCCGAGCGTGGGCACGCGGCGCAGCTCTCACACCTGGGCCTGAAACCCATGTTCCGCCTGGGCCTGCGTCTGGGCGAGGGCACGGGCGGGGTGCTGGCCGCGCCGCTGCTGCGGGGCGCCGCCGCGACCCTGCGCGAGATGCGGACCTTCGCGGAGGCCGGGGTGCCGACCGCGTGAGCTGGAGTCCACTCCGCTCCTGCCCAGCCGGGGAGACACCGTCCGCGCCTACACGCCGCAGAATCCAGCGTCTTTCCTGCTCGCCCCTCTCGGACCACATCATGTCTCCAGCGTGATGCGGTCGGAATCCGCGTGAGCTGGCGGCGGGAGGTCCGGGCTGCGCATCTGGCCCTGACCTTCCTGACCACGCTGCCGCTGCCCCACACGAAGGAGCTCGCAGAGGGCGACTTCGCGCGGGCGGCGGCCTACTACCCCCTGGCCGGATACGCGGTGGGCGGGCTGGTGGCCCTGATGCTCTGGTTGCCCCTGCCGCTGCCGGAGGGGGTGCGGGCCGCGCTGGCCCTCGCCGCGTGGCTGGCCCTGACAGGGATGCTGCACTTCGATGGACTGGTAGACAGCGGAGACGCCCTGTTCGCCGCGACCACGCCTGCACGGCGGCTGGAGATCCTGCGCGATGTGCATGTCGGCGCTTTCGGGCTGGCGACGGGAGCACTGACCCTGCTCGCGCTGTGGAGCGTGCTCTCCTCTTCCCTGCCCGTCTATGCCCCGCTGGTGGCGGCGGTGGCCGCCCGCACAGCGCTGCTGGTCCCCATGCGGCTGTTCCCGGCCGCGCGGGCGGGAGCACCGGGCCGGCCCTCCCTGGGCGCACAGTCGCGGGGTGGGCGCCTGTGGCCCGCGCTGCTGCTCGCCGCGCCCACGCTGCTGCTGTCGGGGGCAGGGGCCGCCTGGGTCTGGGCGCTGGGGGCCACGCTGCTCGTGTCGGTCTTCGCGGCGCGGCGCCTGGGCGGCGGCCTGACCGGCGACAGCTACGGCGCGGCCGTCACCCTCGCCGAACTCGCGGCCCTGTGCGCGCTGGCGGCGGGCCGGAGCTGAGAGCACCCCAGTTAGACTCCGGCTTTACGCGGCCAGGCGGGGCGCCCTACTCTACCCCCGATGACTCAGCCTTCCGGTTCCCTCGAGCAACGCCTCTTCTCCCTGGAGCCGCAGTACCACGAGCGGGTCTGGGGCGGCCAGCGGCTACGCGCCGCCACACCGCCGGTCGGTGAGGCCTGGGTGGCGGGCGAGGGGAGCCGCGTGACGGCCGGGCCTCACGCCGGAGCCAGCGTGGGCGAGCTGAGCGCGCAGTACCCCGCAGCGCTGCTGGGCGAGGCCGCGCGGCTGGGGGGACGTTTTCCACTGCTGATCAAGCTGCTCGACTGCGCCGACTGGCTCAGCGTTCAGGTCCACCCGAACGACGATCAGGCGCGGCGCATGGTAGGACCGGGAGAGTTCGGCAAGACCGAGGCCTGGCACTTTCTGGAGGTCGAGCCGGGCGCGGCCATCCTCGCCGGCGTGACGCCGGGCACCACGCCGGACGAACTGCGGCGGGCCATCCTGGCGGGCAAGGTGATGGAGGTCTCGCAGCGCCAGGAGCCTAGAGCGGGCGAGACGCTGTTCATTCCGGCGGGCACCCTACACGCCCTGGGGCCGGGGCTGCTGCTGTACGAGGTGCAGCAGACGAGCGACACCACCTACCGCGTCTACGACTGGGACCGCCCCGCCAGCGCAGGCCGGCAGCTTCACCTTCAGGAGTCGGCTGAGGTGACCGACGCGCACGCCCAGGCCCGGCTCACGCCGCCGCCCGCGCCCGGCCAGGCCGAGTTCCGCGCCGTGACCTGTCCCTTCTTTGGGCTCGACGTGCTGGCACTCCAGGAGGGCGCGGCGCTACGCGGCGACCCGGCCGGCCAGTCGCCGCACCTCCTGACCGTGGTGGAGGGCGAGGTCAGCGTGACCTGCGGCGACGAGGAACTTCACCTCGGGCTCTACGACACCGCCCTCGTCAGTGCCGGGGCCGGCGGCTACGAACTGCGGACCAGCGGCGCGGCGCGGGTGCTGCGCGCAGGGGTTCCTACCGGCGCCTGAGCCGAAAGACTCTCCGGATTGAGGCGCGCCCTCAGGAGACCGGCAGGGCGCGCGTCAGGACCAGCCGGCCCCGCGCCACGAGGCGGCGGTTGAGTCCGGCGTGCACCGAGACGGCGTAGCCCTGAACGCTGTCCTGGGCCTCCGCGCCCTCCTGGGGCCGGACCTCGAAACACAGGTTTTCGCCCGCCCAGCACAGGTCGTTGACCTGCAGGCCCACCGAGGCGAGCAGGGCGGGTGGTCCCGCCAGCTCGGCCGCCAGCGCGGTCAGGTGCCCCACGAGCACCGACGCCGGCAGCGCGCGCGCACCGAGCGAGGTCCCCGCGCAGGTTTCGGCCGGCAGCGTCTCCACCTCGCGGATCAGGGCGCCCTCCCAGAGGGTGAGGGTGCCGCCCGGCAGAGGCAGGCACCAGTCCGGCGACGTCTCCGGGTTCACCAGTTGCCGCCGGGCGAAGAGGCGCTCGAAGGCCTCGCCGCTCAGGACGGTGTACAGCACGTTGAGCGACGCCAGCAGCTGTGCGCCGCTCGACACGTGTACCTCGGCGCGCAGGCTGCGCTGGTCGAGGTCGATGACCTGCGCCGAGAGTTCGACCTGTCCGGTACCCGGCGCTGCCTGCACGACATAGTGGATCTCCTGCACGATGTAGTGACGCCGCGCGTCGTCCGGCTGGGCCAGGGCGCCGGCGCACAGTCCGGCGAGGGTGGCGTGCCGCAGCATCTGCGCCTCGGGTGACAGGCCGACAGTGTCGAGCGCCTCCAGCTGGGCCTGCGCGCCGAACAGGCCGCCCTGCCAGGCGACCGGCCGCAGCGCGAAATAGGGCGGGCCGATGAACACGCGGCTCAGTACCGAGTGTTCGAGGTCAGAGCCGGCGACAGAAGAGAGTGGCATCAGTTTTCGGTCAGACATTCACACCCCGGAAAGGACCCCACAGCTCCGGGGCCGACTCAGCCTAGACCATTTCCGTGACCAGTGGGGCTCAGTTCCACCTTCACCTCTGGATTCCGCGGGCGTCGCCGGGAAACCCAGCTTCCTCTACTCCGTGTGGTCGGCGCCGTCTCCGGGCGCCTCGGGCTCAGAGGCCAGCGCACCGGTAAAGCGCTTGGTCAGCCAGCGGTCGAAGCGGGCGAGGTTGTCGGCCTGCCGCTCGTAGGCGCCGTGGATGGCCCGCAGCCGGGCATGCAGGGCGTCCAGGCGTTCGTCGCTCAGGGGCACGTCCGCCCGCGTCCAGTCGCGCCGGTAGGTTCCGTCCACCGCGTGGGTGGCCCGGCGCAGCGTGACCATGTCGCGCGCTTCTTCCAGGGTCATGCCCAGGGCGCGCATATCCATGACGTCGCGCAGCAGCCGCAGCGCGTAGGGGCCGTACAGCGATCGCCCCGACGCGGTGACCTGATCGGGGGCCAGCAGCCCCAGCTCGGCGTAGTGCATGACGGTGCGCCGCGTGACCCCAGCTGCGCGCGCGAGTTCGGCGGTGGTGTAGAAGGCGGGCGCCGCAGCCGTCACAGCACCCGTCGTGGAGTCTGTCACGGCGTCAGGACGACCTTGCCGGTCACGTGGCGCTCCAGCAGGGCGCGCATCGCCTCGGGGCCGCGCTCCAGCGGATAGCGCTCGCTGACGAGTGGCCGCACCTGCCCCGACGCCACCCACGCGGCGAGCTGCGCGAAGTTGCGGGCGTTTCCGCGCGGGTCCCGCCTCGCGAATTCTCCCCAGAACACTCCCATCAGCGAGGCGCCCTTGAGCAGAGGCAGATTGAGCGGCAGCTTGGGAATGTCGCCGCCTGCGAAGCCCACCACGAGGTAGCGCCCGCCCCAGCCGATGCTGCGGAAGGCCGGTTCGGCCAGGTCGCCGCCGACCGGGTCATAGATTACGTCGGGGCCATTTTTGCCGCACAGGGCCTTGAGGGCCTCGCGCAGGTCCGTCTCGGTGTAGTTGACGACCTCGTCGGCGCCGTGCTCGCGGGCCACCGACGCCTTCTGGGCGCTCCCCACCCCGGCGATCACCCGCGCGCCGAGTGCCTTGCCAATCATGACGGCCGCGAGGCCCACGCCCCCCGCCGCGCCGAGCACGAGAAGGGTCTCGCCGGCCTGGAGCTTCGCGCGGTCCACCAGGGCGTGCATGGACGTACCGTAGGCCAGCGGCAGCGTCGCGGCGACCGCAGGGGACAGGCCGGGCGGCAGCGGCAATACGGCAGCCGCCGGTGCGAGCAGGTGCGTGGCGAAGGCCCCGGTGCCGGTGAAGGCCACCACCGGCTGCCCAAGCTCCAGCCCGGTCACGCCCTCGCCGAGTGCCGCGACCGTACCCGCCGCTTCCGCGCCCGGCACGAAGGGCAGCGGCGGGCGCACCTGGTACAGCCCCTGCACCATCAGGGCGTCGGGATAGTTGACGCCGGCGGCCTGCACGGCGATGACGACCTCGCCGGGGCCGGGCACGGGGTCGGCGAGGTCCTGCACGGTCAGGGTCTCGGGTTCGGCGAACGCTTGGCACAGCAGGGCACGCATGGGCAACCTCCAGGGTCGGGATCGGGAAGACGGCGGACGGAACTTTGGCCTATCATAAACGCCGACGTACAACATTGACGTGCGCGGACATCCGCTGCCCTTTTTCCCCGCCTGAGGAGGCCCCGACGTGGCACCATTCCTGAGCAAGCGCGACCTGCAGTTCCAACTCTACGAAGTTCTCGACACCGGGGCCCTGACCGCCCGGCCCCGCCACGCCGAGCACAGCCGAGAAGTGTACGACGACGTGCTGAATCTCGCCTACAACGTGGCCGAGAAGTATTTCGCCAACCACACCCGCGAGGCCGATCTGAACGAGCCGCATGTCGAAGGCGGCCGTGTGAAGCTGGTGCCGGGCGTGGAAGCCGCCATGAAGGCCTTCCGCGACGCGGGCTTTTTCAGCGCCCATCACGATGAGGAACTGGGCGGGCTGCAACTGCCGTGGGTGGTCATGCAGGCGGTGCAGGCGCACTTTCAGGCTGCGAATATGGGTACCTCGGGCTACCCGTTCCTGACCATCGGAAACGCCAACCTTCAACGCGAGTTCGGCAGCGAGGAGCAGAAGCGCAAGTACCTGACGCCGCTGCTCGAGGGCCGCTGGTTTGGCACGATGGCACTGTCCGAGCCGCACGCAGGCTCCGGGCTGGCCGACATCACCACCTCCGCCACGCCGCGCGGCGACGGGACGTACAGCATCCAGGGCACCAAGATGTGGATTTCGGGCGGCGAGCACGAGCTCTCCGAGAACATCGTGCACCTCGTGCTGGCCCGCATCAAGGGCGCTCCGGCGGGCGTGAAGGGCATCTCGCTGTTCATCGTACCCAGGTACCGCGTGAACGAGGACGGCAGCGTCGGCGAAAAGAACAACGTCGTTCTGGCAGGCCTAAACCACAAGATGGGCTACCGGGGGACCACGAACACGCTGCTCAATTTCGGCGAGGGCGGCGAGACGGTCGGCGAACTCGTGGGCGAAGCCGGGCGAGGCCTGAGCTACATGTTCCACATGATGAACGAGGCCCGCATCGGCGTGGGCATGGGCGCGGTGATGCTGGGCTACGCAGGGTATCTGGCGAGCCTGGAGTATGCCCGCGAGCGACTGCAGGGCCGCCACGCCAGCGCCAAGGACCCCACGGGCCCGATGGTGAGCATCATCGAACACGCCGACGTCAAACGGCTGCTGCTGCGGCAGAAAGCCTTCGTCGAGGGCGGCCTTGCGCTGGGTCTGTACGCATCCAGCCTCGTGGACGACCTCGCCACCGGCCCCGAGGAGGCCCGCGAGGACACCCGCCTGCTGCTCGACCTGCTGACTCCCATTGTCAAGTCGTGGCCCAGCAAGTACAGCCAGGAGGCCCTCAGCGACGCGATCCAGGTCATGGGTGGAGCCGGCTACACCCGCGATTACCCGGTCGAGATGTACTACCGCGACAACCGCCTGAACCCCATCCACGAAGGCACCGAGGGCATCCAGGGCAACGACCTGCTGGGCCGAAAGGTGACCCAGTCGGGCGGGCGTGGCCTGACCGTGCTGCTGGAGCGGATGTCCGCCGACTTAAGGGCAGCCGAGGGTTTGGACGGCCTGGAAGAGATCCGTAGCGCTCTGAGCACCGCCATTGGCCAGAACCGGGAGGCCTTCGGGGCCATCCTGGGGCGCGCGGCCGAGCTGGGGCCCGACCTCTACCTCGCCAACGCCAACAGCGCCCTGGAGATGCTGGGGCACACGGTGGTGGGCTGGATGTGGCTGCGGCAGGCGGCGGCGGCGGCAAGGGCCCTGCCGGGCGCGCGCGGCGACGACGAGGGTTTCTACCGGGGCAAGGTGCAGGCCGCGCGCTTTTTCGCGGTCTACGAGCTGCCGAAAGTCCGCGCCCACGCCGAGCTGCTGGCGAGCGCCGACGCCACGACCCACGAGATGCGCGGGGACTGGTTCTAGCGCCCTGTAAAGGACAATTCTCCTGCGGGTCAGAGGGCATGACGGGTTGGTGAAGCCAAGCTCTAGTCGTCCTGAGCGTCACTCATCTTGAGTCTGTTACACTCAAGTCTGAGGGACGGCCTGCGTCCCGTGTTCTGTTTTCACCCCCTGTCCCCCGGAGGACCACCCTTGAGGCGCTTAAATCCCTGGCTCATCGTCCTGTTCGTCCTGGCCCTGTTCCTGATGTTCTCGCAGACATCGCTGCCCGGACGCACTACCGTCAATTACAACCAGTTCAAGGCCCTACTTGCCGACAACCGCATCGAGAGCGTCGTCGTGCGCGAGAACAACGCAACCGTGCGGACCAAGGACGGCACTACCCTGCCCGTGCAGACGCCGCAGGGGGTCCAGCAGCGCGACGTGCAGCAGTTCACGGTGCGCCTGCCCGGCAGCGCCGCTACGCCCGACGCCACGCTCATCAGCCAGCTCGAGGCGCAGAACGTGCAGTACCGCTTCGAGGCGCCCAGCCAGTGGCTCAACATCCTGCTGAGCCTGCTGCCCATCTTGCTGCTCGTCGGCATGATGTACTTCTTCTTCATGCGTGCCCAGGGCGGCCAGAGCGGCGTCATGCAGTTCGGGCAGTCGCGGGCCAAGAAGTACGGCAAGGAAAACCGCGTTCAGACCAAGTTCACCGACGTGGCCGGTCACGAGGAAGCCAAGCGCGAACTCATCGAGGTCGTGGACTTCCTGAAGAACCCCGGCAAGTACCACCAGATCGGCGCCGAGATTCCCAAGGGCGTGCTGCTCGTGGGCCCTCCCGGCACCGGTAAGACGCTGCTGGCCCGCGCCATCGCCGGCGAAGCCGACGTGCCCTTCTTCTCGGTGAGCGCCTCGGAATTCATGGAGATGTTCGTGGGGGTCGGCGCCAGCCGCGTGCGCACCCTGTTTGAGGACGCCCGTAAGAGCGCGCCCGCCATCATGTTCATCGATGAAATCGACTCCATCGGGCGCAAGCGCGGTGCGGGCATCGGCGGCGGGCACGACGAGCGCGAGCAGACGCTGAACCAGATCCTCTCGGAGATGGACGGCTTCGACAAGGCCAGCAGCGTCATCGTGCTCGGCGCGACCAACCGCCCCGACGTGCTTGACCCCGCCCTGCTGCGTCCCGGCCGTTTCGACCGTCAGGTGACCATCGACCTGCCCAACCTCAAGGAGCGCGAGGCCATCTTGAAGGTGCACCTGCGCAACAAGCCGCTGGGCGAGGGCGTGGACGTCCCCGAGATCGCCAAGAGCACGCCGTACTTCTCGGGGGCCGACCTCAAGAACGTGACCAACGAGGCGGCGCTGGAAGCCGCCCGCCTGAGCAAAACCAAGATCGACATGAGCGACTTCTACCGCGCGCTCGACAAGATCACCCTGGGTCTGGAGAACGGCTCGCTGACCATCAGCCCCGAGGAAAAGCGCGCCATCGCCTTCCACGAGGCCGGGCACGCCGTCACGGCGGCCGTGATCCCTGGCAGCGACAAGCTCCAGAAGGTGAGCATCATTCCGCGTGGCCGCGCGCTGGGCGCCGCTTTTTACCTGCCCGAAGAGCAGGTGCTGATGAGCAAGGAACGCCTGGAAAACCAGCTCGTCGTATCGCTGGGTGGGCGCGCCGCCGAGGAAGTCTTTACCGGAAACGTGACCTCGGGCGCCGCCGACGACTTCCGCAAGGCCACCAACATCGCCCGCAAGATGGTGCTGGAGTGGGGCATGGGCGAGAACTTCAAGAACATGGCCCTGACCACCGATTCCGGCCCTGTGTTCCTGGGCGAGGATATGGCCAAGCCCAAAGCCTTCTCCGAGCACACCTCGCAGCTCGTGGACGAGGATGTCAAGCGCATCCTGAACCGGGCCTACGAGCGCGCCAAGAGCCTCGTGACCGAGTACTCGCAGGCCATGCACGAAGTCACCGAAGCCCTGCTGACCCAGGAGCTGATCACCGGTGACGTAGTGCGCGACGCAGTCGCCCGGATGCAGGGCAGCCAGCCGATGCCCAACACGACCGCCTGATCTTTTCCAAGGACAACCAGAAGCCCCCGCTGAACGCGGGGGCTTTCTTGTCTGACGGAGCCGTCTCCAGGAGGCTGCTGTCCGGCGACCGGGTCAGCCGTCACCTAGGCGCATGTCTTTCAGAATCTCGTTGGGGGTGAGCGTCAGCAGTTCGGGGTCGTGAAGCATCCCGCGCTCGGCGCGCAGTTCCTGCAATACGGCGTCGAGCTTGGCATGCAGTTCGCGGGCGTCCTCGTTCTGGGCGTTCTGGATCAGGAAAACCATCAGGAAGGTGACGATGGTCGTGCCCGTGTTGATGACGAGCTGCCAGCCGTCCGAGAAGTGGAACAGCGGCCCGGTGACGCCCCAGACCGCCACCGTGGAAAACGCCAGTGTGAAGGCGACGGCCGTACCACTGAAATCGGCGATATGGCGGGAAAAGCTCTGGAAGTGGGCTTCGAGGGTGGGCGCGCGGCGGCGAAAGGCCTTGAGGTTGAGATCCGGCAGCGACATGAGACACCTCCCGGGCCAGATTCCCGGCCCGCCCAGGAGCCTGCGCGGAGAAGGTGGACGCCGGATGAAACAACAGTGAACTGGAAAATCCGACCCTGAAGTGATGTCAAGCAGTATCCAGGAGCCTGGGGGTGCAGTTGAGTGGCGATGGCTTATCTCGCCACTCTCCAGGCTGTGAACCTGCCTACGATGGACTGCCCACCCGCCCTACATGTGTTTTGCACGAACCGTCGGGCACCCCCCAGCAAAACAGCCGGACCTCCGCCCGGCTGTCTCTGCGTCTCCTTGCCTCAGCGCGTCAGGCCGTGGCGCAGCACTTCGGACAGCTGCCTAGTCGCGGCGGCCTGAAGCTCGTCGAGTTCAGTGGCGGCGGCGCGCAGCTCGCTCCGGTAGCCCTCGGCGCTGCGGGCCTCCGCACCGGTCAGGCGGCGCACGACGGCCTGCACCGCGAACTGGGCCTCGGGCAACCGGGCGAGGTTCGAGGACGCCCCGGCGTGCCGCGCAGCCAGTAGGGCGCCGAGCATCCCAGCCTCCTCGCTGCGGCGCATCAGCTCGCGCTGGAAGGCGCGGTCCTTGATGCTGGTGATCACGTCCCAGGCGGCGTCGGCCAGGGCTTCCTCGGCCGAGGCGGGGCGGGCCACCTCGACATGCAGCGTCTCATCCCGGCGCCACACGCGCGAGAAGGCCCCGCCACGCTGCGGCGTCCAGTAGGTCTCGAAGTCGCGCGCCTCCTCAATCAGGACCTTCAGGACCGCGAAGGGAGCGTCGGCGGCCACGCGGTGGCCCTCGCCCAGCACCCCCCACAGGCTGAGCCCCCGCTCGTCGGCCGCGCCCATCGGGGCGTAGGCCTGGGCAATCGCCGCGTAGCCCTCACCGACACGGACCACCTCGCGCCCGTCCACGAGCAGGGCCACGTCGCCGCTGTCGAGCTGCCGGGCTTCGTGGCGCAGGTGGTGCAGCCCCAGCCCCCAGCGGTCGTGTGCGGCGCGCAGGGCCTCGGTCAGGGCGGCCTCCAGCGTGCCGGTGTCGGCGCCGCTGTCCGCGAGAGCGACGGCGCGGCTGTCCACCCCCGCCGTCGCGGTCAGGGCATCGAAGGCCGCGAGGAGGTTGCCGCTGGACGCCTCCGTCTCAGGCAGGTCCAGGGCGGCGGCATTGCGGGAGGCAGGGCGGGGCTGGGGGGCCGCGTCGTCTTTCGTCTTCAATCGTGCCATATGACTCCTATTCTGCCCTAAACAGAATAAGGGTGTGGGATGTTATGCCACCTTCGGCCCACACGGCAAAGGGGGCCGGAACATGCAGCCCCGGCCCCCTCGTCTTTCCCTGGTCTCAGTCGTCCGTACCCGCCGCCAGCGGCGAGGCGATCAGCGGCCTGAAGTGCTCGTCGGGCACGAATTCCCAGCGCCGACGGCCGAGCAGCCACAGCGCCACGCTCACGGCGAACATGCCCGCCAGCGAGAGCATGAGCACCGGATACTGACCCTGGTACGCACCCGTGATGGCGTGCCGAAAGGCCCCGACGCTCTGCGTGACCGGCAACCAGCCGTGCAGCGCGCGGAAGATCCCGGGGGAGAGTTCGACCGGATAGCTGCCGCCCGAAGCCGCGAGCTGCACGACGAGCAGCACGAGGGCCACGAGGCGCCCGGCCGCGCCGAACAGGAACACGAGCGCCAGCACGAGGGCCAGGAAGGTCAGGCTGGAGGCCAGGGCGGTCACGACAACCTGCACCGGATGCACGAACTCCACCCCCAGCGCGTGCACACCGGCCACGACGAGCAGCGCCTGCACACACACGAGCAGCGCGGGCACGGCGGCCTTGCGCAGCGCGCGGGACCACTGCGAGGTGCCCCGGCTGCTGCGGGCCAGTTGCTGGTACGGAAAGATGAAGGTGGTCAGCGTGACGCCCACCCACAGGCTCAGAGCCAGGAAGTAGGGCGCGAACCCGGCGCCGTTGTTGGCGACCGGCGCGAACGTCTGCGTGACCGGCAGGACGCTGGCGCTCAGGCCAGCCGGGTCGCCGCCCAAGCTCTCGGGCTGGGGCGGCAGCCGGGCCGAAAGCTGCGAGAGCCCGCTCGACAGCTGCTGCGCGCCGCTCTGGAGACTGGCCGCGCCCTGACGCAGCTCACTGCTGCCCTGCGCCAGCGTCTTCAGGCCGCCGGACAGGTCGGCCGAGCGGGCTGCCAGGGTAGCCGCCCCCGTGTCCAGCCGCCCGAGGTCGGCGTCTCTAGGCAGCTGGCCCGTGATGTCCCCGAGGGCCGTCTTGATCTTCAGGTTGCCCTGGGCGAGGGTCTCCACGCCGCGCCCGACTCCGGCCGCGCCGCTTGCCAGGGTCTGCGCACTGGTCGCCGCCTTTTTGGCCCCTGCCGACAGCGACGAGGCGCCCTGCGCGACCTGACCCGTTCCCGCGGCGAGCTGCGCGCTACCAGTCTTCAGGCTGGCCGCGCCCGTGGCGGCGGCCTGGGCGCCCTGGGCCGCCTCCCGGCTGCGGGCCGACAGCGTGGCCGCGCCCTGCGAGAGTTCAGCCGTGCCCGCGGCCAGTTCGGTGGCCCCCTGGGCGAGCTGTTCGGCTCTCCCGGCAGCGGCGGTGGCCCCCGGCTTCAAGGGGGCAGGCGCGGCCTGCGCCAGCGCCCCCAGCTGGGTCTTCAGCGTCCCAGCGCCGGTCGCCAGTTGCTGCGCGCCCTTCCCCGACGCCGCCGCACCCTGCGCCAGCGTGCCTGCACCCTGCGAGAGCTGTCCCAGCCCCTGCGAAAGCCTAGGCAGCTGGTCCGCGAGCGCCGCATTGCCCTGGCTCACCTTGCCTGCCCCACTGCGGGCCGAGGCGGCGCCGGTCGCCAGCTGCCCGGCCCCCGACGCTAGGTCGCCCAGCCCCCCCGACAGTGCCCTGGCCCCCTGCGCGACCTGCCCAGCCCCCTGACGCAGCGGAGCAAGCTGAGCCTCGCCGGGCGCGGCGGCTTCCAGCTGACGCAGGCCACTCGACAGCCGGCCCGTACCGGCGGTCAGGGTCTTGACCCCCCCCGCCAGCGTGCCGGCCCCGGCCGCGAGCTGAGCGGCGCTGGTACTCGCCTGCTGCGCTCCACTGTCGAGGCGCGTAGCCCCGGCCGCCAGCCGCTCGGCGCCCCCACTGAGGGTCTGCGCGCCGTCGCGCAGCTTGGTCGTGGCCGCTCGCAGGTCCGCCAGACTCTTCTCCGAACGGGCCAACGACGCCTGCACGACCTCCCAGCGGTTCTCACCGAGCGTGCGGTTGAGGCGGTCGCTCAAGGTCGTGGCGAAGCTGGAGGCCACGCGGCTGGCGAAATAGCTGCTGCCCTGCGACACGTAGAACTTCAGCAGGCCGTGCTGGCGACTGTCGCCCGCTACCGCCTGACGGCTGAACTCAGGAGGGATGGTAAGCGAGAAATACATCTGCCCGCGCCTCACTGCCTCCTGCGCCTCGGCCTCGGTCCGGAACACCGTATAGGCGAAGGCCGGTTCCTGACGCAGTTCCCGCAGGGTTTCGGTGCCCAGGTCATAGGTCTTGCCCTGACGCACTGCACCCTGATCGAGATTTACCAGCGCCACCGGCAGGCGGTCGAGATTGCCGTAGGGGTCGAGCGAGCTGCCCAGATAGATGGTCACATATAGCAACGGCACTGCCGCGATGGCCGCCGCCGACACCCACATCATCGGATGACGCCACAGACTGCGCTCGGCGGGGCTCAACTGCCTGAAATCTTCACGAAATCCCATCCTGGCCTCCTCAAACTGACACCCTGTCAGCAGTGAGATCAGTATCCGCCTAAGATGACAGTCTGTCAAGTGACGTTTTGTCAGTTTATGCTAGACTCGGTGGCATGTCGAGTCCAGCCGCTGCCCGCCGCCTGAAAGCCGAGGACCGGCGCGAGCAGATTCTCGCGGCGGCGGCGAAGTTGTTCGTCGAACGCGGGTTCGAGGCGGTAGGGATGGCCGATGTGGCGGCGGCGCTGCATACCTCGCGCCCCACCGTGTACGCCTATTTCGCCTCAACCGAGGAGATGCTGGGAGCGTTGCTCGACGCCCGGCTCCACGACCTGCCCGCGCGGCTCGAACCCCTGCTGGGGCGTCAGGAGGACCTCTCGTTCGCGCGGCTGTTCCTGGCCCTGCTCGAAGAACGCGAACTGCTCCTGCTGCTGGGCAGCGGCGGCGGCCCACTGTTCCGCGAGCGGCGAAGGCACTTTCTGGCGGCCATCGAGTCCCGCCTCGAACTGCGCGAGCTTCAGCGCCGCCGCATGGGGCCAGGGCGTGAACAGCCGCTGCTCATTCCACTCGTGCTGGACCTGCTGAGCAGCGCCGCCTACGAGCAGGTCACGGCCGGCGCACCCGACCCGGAGGCGCGGGCCCAACTGCTGGAACGCTTCATCCTTGGCGGCGTGGCAGCCGTCGCGGGCCAGACAGGGGCCGGTCCCCTGCCCTGACTCCCGGACCTGTGGCCCTTACCGGGCCGTCATGCGCTGGCGGTAGGCCTGGGGACTCAGGCCGGTTACGGCGCGGAAGGTGCGGGTAAACGCGCTGTGGTCACTGTAACCGCAGGCGTGGGCCACTGCCGCTACCGAGAGCGCCGGATCACGTAGCAGCCGTGTGGCCGCGTCCAGACGCACCCGCAGCAGAAACTGTTTGGGGGTGACGTGACATACCCGGCGCACCAGGCGGCCCAGGCTGTCCTCGGAAAGCCCGGAGCGGGCCGCCACCTCCGGCATCCGCAGGGGGCGGTCGTAGCAGCGCGCCATGTAGGCCAGGGCCTCAGCCACGCGAGCGAAATCTCCCTGACGCCCGCCGGACCGGTCACTGGGCGGGGGGACATCGCGCGACACGCCGGCCAGCCCCACGACCGCGCCCGAATCGTCGCGCAGTGGCCACTTGGAGGTCAGGCACCACACCGGTTCGCCCCCGCCGCCGAAATACAGTTCCAGCACGTCGCGGAGTTCCTCACCTGCCCGCAGCGTGCGCTCGTCCTGTCCGCTGAAGCGCTCGCCCGCCTCGCCAGTGAAGACCTCGGCGGCCGTCCGGCCAATCAGCTCGCTCTTATGCTGCGCTCCGCTCCGCCGCCGCAGGGCGTCGTTCACACTGACGTAGCGCCCCTGCCGGTCCTTCACAAAGAAGTTGAGATCCGGCACGGCATCGAACAGGCTCTCGACCAGCCACTCGCCGGCCGGACCGGGCCGGAGCCACACACGCGGATCGTCCATAACCTACTGTGACATAGCGCCGGGCGCCGGGCCATCCAGTTCCCTGTAAGGCGGCCCTGTGCCGTTTTCCGCAGTCGACCAAGCCTTTTCGTGCAAGACGGCGCCCCCCTGCGGCTTCTAGGCTGTCGGTGTGCTCAAGGCCGCTCCCAGTTCCTCTTCCACGTCTTCCTCCCTGCGCGGCGACCTGCCGGGCATCGGGCTGGCGCTGCTCTCGGCGGCGACCTCGGGCACCCTGGGGCTGTGGGGCAAGCTGGCGACGGCCGCGCACCTGAGCACCCCCACCCTGCTGAGCTGGCGTTTTGGGCTGACCGCCCTGCTGCTGTTCGCGCTGGGGCAGGGACGCGCCCCGGCACGCGAGCGGGTGAAACTACTGCTGCTCGGCGCGGTGTATGCGGGGTCCACGGTGGCCTACTTTGCCGCGCTGGCCCGGATCTCGGCGGGGACGGCGGCGCTGCTCGTCTATGTCGCGCCGGCGTTCGTGGTGCTGTACGGCGCCCTGGCGGGAGCCAGGCCCAGCCCCGCCCAGCTCGGCGCCCTGTTGTGCAGCGTTCTGGGGCTGGGGGTGGTTGTGGGGGTCCCGGGCGCCGCCGACCGTGACCTACTGGGCCTGGGGCTGGGCGCGCTCTCGGGTGGACTGTACGGGGCCTATCTCTTTTTCAGCGGGCGCGTGGCCGCTGGCAGCGCGCCACTGACCGTCACCACGCACGTCACGCTGGTGTCGGCCCTGACTTTCGCGGTTCTGGGCACGCTGGGCGGAACCCTGAGCGTGCCGCAGAGCCCGAGCCACTGGGGCCTGATCCTGGGCATGCTGCTCGTGCCCACCCTGATCTCGATGCCTGCCCTGTTCAGCGCTGTGCAGCGCCTGGGGGCGGCGCGAGCCAGCCTGCTTACCACCACCGATCCCCTATGGGCGCTGCTCTTCGCTGCCCTGTTGCTGAATGAGCCGCTGGGGCCGTCGCAACTGGCCGGCGGCGCCCTGATCCTGTGCGGAGCCCTGCTGGCCCAGGGACGGTCCCGGACACGCACAGCGGCCCCGTGAGTGCCCCCCTAGTGGGGGGAAAGGTGGCGCACAGAGGCGTGTTTCAGCCCTCCGCTAGCACAGCTGCGTGCGTTTCGCGCACGAATATGCCCGAATTAACAAAAGCGTAACGTTGAGTGTCCATACTGAGCGCATGATGTTGAACCGCTGGACCCGACTCCAAGGGCTGCTCCTCCTGCCCGAAACGACCGAAAGTACCGAAGTGCAGCGTGTGGACTGCTACACCAAGCCGGCCCGCTGGTTCTGGCAGGCGCTCGAGGAGGTCGAAATCTGGGTCCTGCCGGACGGCCGTCAGATCCGGGCCAGCCGCCGAGGCCACCAGAGCTGGATGCTCGCCTGGCGAGCCGCCTGAAAGCGCGGCGGTAGCCTGCCGAGCGACTCTCCTCTAGCCTGGAACGTTGACAACAAAGCTCAACTGAACTACCTTGCCCCCTGACCCTTCAGGGGGTCGCCTTTATCCAGAGTCGGCGTGAGGGGACTGGACCCCGGAGACCGCCGCAGCAACCAGCCCTCATCACGGCGGGTGCTTTCAAGTCCAGACCTGCGGGCCTCAACGATGACCAGGGCCGCAGACCGGGTAAAGGAAGGGTGTTCCTCTCTGCAGGTTCCACAAGGCGCGCATGGCCGCTCCGTCCCCTTCCCGACGCACTTCGCCCAGGAAGGGGACCGCTTTTTGCTGCGGTGTTCTGTCCGTCTTTTCCCGCAGGAGCGCCCTCTCTCATGTCCACCGCGCTGGAATTCAGCCACGTCGGCAAACGCTACGCCGGGCAGGCCCAGGCCGCCCTGCACGACCTTTCCCTCCAGATTCCGCGTGGCAGCCGCACCGGTATCATCGGGCGCAGCGGCGCGGGCAAAAGCACGCTGGTGCGCCTCATCAGCGGGCTGGAAATCCCCGACAGCGGCGAGCTGCACCTTCAGGGCGAGGCGCTGACGCCCCAGACCCGCGCCCGGTTGCAGGAGCGGACCGGGCTGGTCTTCCAGCACTTCAACCTGCTCGCGCAGCGCACGGTCCTCCGCAACGTGACGCTGCCGCTGGAGCTGCGCGGCGCGCCCCGGCCCCTACGCGAACGCCGGGCGCGCGAACTACTGGACCTCGTGGGCCTGGGCGGCTTCGCGGAGCGCTACCCCGCGCAGCTTTCGGGCGGGCAGAAGCAGCGCGTCGGCATTGCCCGCGCCCTGGTCACCGAGCCGGCGCTGCTGCTCGCCGACGAAGCCACGAGTGCCCTGGACCCCGAGACGAGCGCCGGGATTCTGAAGCTGCTGCGGAGGATTCAGCAGGAGCGCGACCTGACGCTGGTTCTCGTGACCCACCAGCTCGAGGTCATCCGCACGGTGACGACCCATGTGGCGGTGCTCGACGGGGGCCACCTCGTCGAGGCGGGCGATACGGGCACGGTGCTGCGTCGCCCGCAGCACGCCGTGACCCGCGCCCTGCTCGACGCCCACCGCCCCCAGGACGCCCTGCACAGCGGCGAGACGCTACGGCACCTGACCCTCCCCGCCCTGGACGGCGCGGCGCTGGAACACCTGGCCCGGCAGGGAGCCCGCATCGTCCGCGCCGAGACGCATCCACAGGGCGCGGACGTGTGGCTGGCCGTGCGCGAGACCGTGCCCCAGCCCAGCCCGCAGCCCGCGCTGCAGGAGGTGGGCGCGTGACCTGGGAGGCCATGTGGCCGCTGCTGTGGCAGGCCACCCTGGAGACGCTGGCGATGGTGCTGCCCTCGGCGCTCATCGCGCAGCTCGTCGGCACGACGCTGGGGGCGGTCCTGACCCTCACGCGCCCCGGCGGCCTGCGGCCCCAGGCGGCCGTGTACTGCGTGCTTGACGTGGTGGTCAATGTGGGGCGCAGCCTGCCCTTCATCATCCTGCTCGTGCTGCTCATTCCGCTGACCCGTCTGATCACCGGCACGAGCATCGGTTCGGTGGCGGCGACCGTCCCGCTCACCATCGCGGCGATTCCCTTCGTGGCCCGGCTGGTGGACGGCGCGCTGCGCGACGTGCCTGGCGGCGTGGTCGAGGCCGCCCGCGCGATGGGCGCAACGACGGCCCAGACTGTACTCGGCGTGCTGCTGCCCGAAGCCCGTCCGGCCCTGATCCACGGCTTCACCGTCATGCTCATCAGTCTGATCGGCTACAGCGCGATGGCGGGCGCCATCGGCGGCGGCGGCCTGGGCGACCTCGCCATCCGCTACGGCTACCAGCGCTTCGAGACCGGCGTGATGATCGCCACCGTGGTCGTCCTGCTCGTTCTGGTGCAGGGCGTGCAGTGGCTGGGTGACCGCGCCGCGACCCGCACCGACCACCGCTAGACCCCACACCCTGCTGAACCTGTGCCCTCCCGCCTGTGTGGCCGGAGCCGGGTCGACCTGTCCCGCCCTTCCCTCCTCACGCCCCACCTTCCCAGGAGTTCCCCATGTCCACGACCCGTTCCCTGCGTCTGCCCTCTGCCCTCCTTCTCGTGATCCTGACCGGCTCGGCCTCGGCAGGCACGCTGCGCATCGGCGCGACGCCCGTGCCGGCGGGCGAGTTGCTCGAATTCGTCAAGCCCGCGCTCGCCAGGCAGGGCGTGAACCTCGTGGTCCGCGAGTTCTCGGACTACGTGCAGCCCAACGTCGCGCTCGGCGAGGGTAGTCTCGACGCCAACCTCTTCCAGCACCAGCCCTACCTCGACGCCTTCCAGCAGAACCGCCCGCTCAACATCGTGCCTGTGCGCAAAATTTACCTGCCGCCGCTGGGGCTGTACAGCAAGCGCGTCACCGAGGTCACGGCGCTGAAACGGGGCGCGACCGTCGCCATTCCCAATGACCCTAGCAACGGGGCGCGGGCACTGCTACTGCTCGAACGCGCGGGCCTGATCCGCCTGAAAGCTGGCGTAGGCGCGCGGGCCAACGTCACCGACATCGTGAGCAACGTCAAGAACCTGCGTTTCCGCGAACTGGAAGCCGCGCAGCTCCCACGCTCACTGGCCGATGTGGACGCCGCCATCGTGAACACCAACTACGCACTGGAAATCGGCCTGAACCCCACGCGCGACGCGATCTTCCGCGAGGGCAAGAACAGCGTATACGTCAACATTCTCGCCACGACCAGAGACAAACTCAACAATCCCGACCTGCAAAAGCTCGCCCAGGCCCTCACCAGCCCCGAGGCGAAGGCCTGGCTGCTGAAGAAGTACGGCGGCAGCATCGTTCCGGCGTTCTGAGCCTGGGAGGAGTGGGGGAAATTCCGCCCCACACAGCCCCGGCTGCCCGACCTTCAGACCCCTCTCTCTATGGAGTCCCCTACATGACCAAGCACCTGTTTCTGATCGCCGCCCTGACCCTGACCGCCACCGCCTCTGCCGGCACCCTGCGTGTGGGGGCCAGCCCGGTGCCGCACGCCGAGATTCTGGAGTTCGTCAAGCCTGCGCTCGCCAAGCGGGGCGTCACCCTCGTGATCCGTGAATTCTCGGACTACGTGCAGCCCAACCTTGCGCTGGCCGACGGCAGCATCGACGTGAACTTCTTCCAGCACCTGCCCTACCTGAACTCGTTTCAGCAGGGCCGCCCGCTGGGGATCGTGGCCGGCGCCAAGGTGCACGTCGAACCCATCGGGGTCTACAGCCGACGCGTGCAGAAGCTCAGCGACCTCAAGGCGGGCGCGACCATCGCCCTGCCCAACGACCCCAGCAACAGCGGCCGCGCCCTGAAGCTGCTCGAACGCTCGGGCCTGATCCGCCTGAAGGCCGGCGTAGGCGTGAGCGCTACCGTGCTGGACATCACGACCAACGTCAAGCGCCTGCGCTTCCGCGAGCTGGAAGCCGCGCAGCTCCCGCGCGCCCTGGGCGACGTGGACGCCGCTGTCATCAACACCAACTACGCGCTGGACGCCGGCCTCAATCCCCTCAAGGACGCCCTGCTGCTCGAAGACAAGCGCAGCCCCTACGCCAACCTGCTGGCCGTCAAGCCCGCCACCCTCAAGAACGCCGATTACCTGAAGCTGGTCAAGGCGCTGCAAAGCCCCGAGGTAAAGGCCTTCATCCTCAAGAAATATTCGGGCGCAGTCGTTCCGGCCTTCTGACCCGGTTTCCTTTCAGGGCTCCCCCCGTGAGGAGCCCTGAGGGACCTGAACCCCTCAGCGAAATCCGCCCTTTCCCCCGGTCAGCCACCGCGCGCGTCTCTGACAGGGGGGCGTTTTTCAGTCCCCCGCTGCACCTCTCGCCTTACTGATAGACACCAGTTATCCTGTCCACTTTACAAACCGTCCAGACGGTCGGTAAGCTGAGGCTATGGCCCGATCTGCCCATCCCGAACTGACCCGCGACGCCCTGCTCGCCGCGGCCCGACAGGTCCTGAGGCGTCAGGGCGCGACCCTGTCGCTCGACGCGGTGGCGCGGGAAGCTGGCCTGAGCAAGGGCGGCCTGCTGCACCACTACCCCACCAAGGAGCGGCTCCTTCTGGCCCTGGCGTACGCCCTGGTCGAGGACTTCCAGCGTGAACTCGCGGCGGTTCACGGCGCCGAACTCGCGCAGGACGGCCCGCGCCCCGGCGCCTGGCTGCGGGCCTATATCGAGGTCTGCCTCCGGCCCGACGTGGACGAACCGGCCCTCAGCGCCGCCCTGGCGCCCCTGGGCGCCCTGCCCGAACAGCTCGCCACCCTGCAGGAGGTGCAGGCCTTCGTGCTGCACGACGCCGAGGCCGACGGGCTGCCGGCCGGGCGCGCCCACGCCATCCGGCTGGCCTGCGACGGGCTGTGGCTCGGGCGGCAGGTGGGCCTGCCCGACCTGGACGGGCCGCAGCGCGCCGCCCTGAAAGAGGAGCTGACCGCATGGACCCGGCTGTGAACGTTCCGGCCGTGGCCGCCCACCCGGACCCCGGTCCCGGCTGGCAGCCGCGCTTCTGGGCGATCTTCTGCGGGCAGGCGTCCTCGCTGGTGGGGTCGGCCCTCACGCAGTTCGTCCTGCTGTGGTGGATCACTGACACGACCGGCAGCGTCTCGGCGCTGGCGACCGCCGGGGTGGCCGCGCTGCTGCCCCAGGCGCTGCTCAGTCCGCTCGGCGGCACCCTGGCCGACCGCTACAGCCGCCGCGCGCTGATGATCGGCGCGGACGCCATCAGCGCCCTGTGCATGGTGGTCCTGATCGCCCTGTTCCTGACCGGGCGGGTCGAGCTGTGGCACGTCTACACCATGATGTTCATCCGGAGCGCCATGCAGGCCTTCCAGTCGCCGGCCGCTGCCGCGAGCACGGCGATGCTCGTACCGGCGAGCTTCCTGCCGCGCGCCGCCGGCCTGAACCAGACCCTTCAGGGCCTGATGACGGTGGCGGCCGCGCCGCTGGGCGCCCTGGCCATCGGGGTCATGCCCATCGGCTGGGCGCTGGGGATCGACGTGTTCACGGCGCTGCTGGGTATCGTGCCGCTGCTGCTCTACCGCATTCCGCAGCCCCGGCGACCGGCGGGGGACGATTCCGGGGGGCTGTGGAGCGAGTTCCGCGAGGGCGTGAGCCTGGTGTGGCACCAGCCGGGGCTGCGGCGGCTGTTCGGGCTGATGGGCGCCATCGTTCTGATTATCGTGCCGTCGTTCACGCTCGTGCCGCTGCTCGTCAAGGAGCACTTCGCGGGCGGGGCCGGACAGGTGGCCCTGATGGAGGGCCTGTCCGGCCTGGGCATGATCGCGGGCGGACTGATCGTGGCGGCCGTCGCGCCGAGGCGGCAGGTGCCCTGGATTCTGGTGGGCTTCGCAGCGTCGTGCCTGACGCTGGCCTTGACGGCGCTGGCCCCGCGCGAGCTGTTCTGGCTGGCGGTCGTGTGGTGGGTCCTGAGCGGCATGACCTACATCCTGGGCAACGGCCCGCTGACGGCGCTGCTCCAGACCACCATTCCGCCGCATCTGCAGGGGCGGGTGCTGTCACTGATGAACACCGTCACGGGGGTCGCCGCGCCCATCGGGCTGGCTGTGGCGACTCCGCTGGGCGAACAGGTCGGCGTGCGCTGGCTGTTCGTCATCCTGGGCGTGCTGGGCGCGGCGGTGGGCCTGCTGGGCTTCGTGTCGCCGGCCATCCGGCAGCTCGACAACGCTGCAGAACGGCCGGCGCGGCCTCCGCGAGAGGGCGTCACTCAGCCCCGCGCGTAGACCTCGTCGCCACCTACCCATACGCGCGCCACGTCGCCCTGGGTCCCGCTGGCGAACGTCGCCGCGAGCAGGCGCCCCGGCCCCTCGGCGTGGGCGTACACGGCGGCCAGCGGCGTGCCAGTCGGGGGCAACAGGTGAACGGCGTCGAACTGCCGCCCCGCACTGAAGTCGCCCGTCAGGTCCCCGAGGTCCAGCGCCTCGGCGCCCGCACGGGTGGCGAGGTACAGCAGATGGGCCGGGGTGAGGGCCACGCCACCCTCGCCCATGAGCCCCTGCATGAAGTAGGCCTGGAGCCCTTCCTTGAGCAGCGAAAAGCCCGTGCCGCCGCCCACGTCGCTGCCCAGCGAGACGTGCACGCCCGCCGACAGGTGCCGCCGCAGTGGGAAGAAGCCGCTGCCCAGCGCCGAGTTGCTGCACGGGCAGTGCGCCGCCGTGCAGCGGTGTTCGGCCATCGCGCCGAGTTCGCGGTCCGACGGCCAGACGTTGTGCGCCAGCACACTGCGCCGCCCAACCAGCCCGGCGCGCTCGTAGGTGTCGAGGTAGTCGCGCGCCTCCGGAAACAGCCCCCGGACCACCTCGACCTCGGTCACGTTCTCGTTGATGTGGCTGGTGAAGCGTACGTCCGGAAAGTCGCGCAGCAGCGCCCCGCAGGCGTCGAGCAGGCCCTCGCTGGCCGAGAGGCTGAATCGCGGCGTCACGGCGTACAGCGCACGGCCCCGGCCGTGCCAGCGCTCAATCAGGGCGCGGCTCTCGGCGTAGGCACGCTCAGGGGTGGTGTGCAGCTCGGGGCGCAGCAGGCGGTCGCCCACGACCAGCCCGGCGACGGTACGCAGGCCCGAGGCCTCCGCTTCCTCGAAAAAGGCGTGCATGGCCCCGGCGTAGTGCGCGCCGAACACGAGGGCGGTGGTCGTGCCGTTCATCGCCAGCGCCCCCAGGAACTCGCGGGCGACCGCGCGGGCGTAGGTCTCGTCGGCGAGCCGGGCCTCCTCGGGCAGCGCGTTGCGGTCCAGCCAGTCCAGCAGCGGCATTCCCAGGCCGCCCACCACACGCACCTGCGGGTAGTGGACGTGGGTGTCCACGAAGCCGGGCAGCAGCAGGCCGCCGCGCAGGTCGGTGACGGAGGCGTCCGGCGCCTGGGCGCGCACCTCGGCCCAGGGACCGCTGGCGAGAATGACGCCGCCCGCGACGAGCAGGCCGCCGTCGTCCTCGGCGTGCAGGGCCCCCTCATCCGCGAAGGGGCTGCGCGGCGTGTGCATGAACGTGGCGCGGTAGAGGACAGGGTCGGCCGAAGGCTGGAGCAGGAAAGTCTGTGTATGGGTCATGTCGTTTGAAAGGCCGTTTCGGTCTGGAAGTGGAGGAAGAGTTGCGCGGCCACGCCCAGGGCGATGACCGCTGGGGTCTTACCATGCAGGTGCGGCAGCCCGATGGGCGTGGTGATGCGGGCGAGGTCGGCGTCGCTGTGACCCTCGCGCCGGAGCTGCTCCTGAAAGCGCGCCCACTTGGCACTCGACCCGATCAATCCGATGAAGCCGAGGTCGGAGCGGCGCAGCGCCGCGTCACACAGGGCGGCGTCCTCGGCGTGGTCGTGCGTGAGGATCAGGACGTGCGCGCCGGCGGGCAGTTCGGCCAGCGCCAGCTCGGGAATAGGAACGTGGTGGACGTGCACCTGCGCCTCTCCCCCGTCCAGAAGCGCCAGGCGCTCCGGGACAAGTTGCGCGGCGCGCGAGTCGGCGAGGTGCAGGTGCAGCGGGTGGCGCGAGAGCAGCAGCGCGACCTCCAGCCCCACGTGGCCCACCCCGAAGACGGCGACGGTGGGGCGCCGGGTGGGCAGCGGGTCGAGCAGCAGCGTCACCTCGCCGCCGCAGCACTGCCGGCCGTGCTCGTTCGGCGCGCGGTCGGTCAGGCGCAGGGTCAGGAGTTCGGGCGTGCCTACCCCGGCGGCGATCAGGGCGCGGGCGCGCGCGGTGGCCGTCGCTTCCAGGTTGCCGCCGCCGACACTGTCCCAGCACTCGTCCGCGCCGACGATCATCTTGGCCCCGGCCCCTCGCGGGGCATGGCCGCGCACGCTGACCAGCGTGACGAGGACCCCCGGCGCGTTGCGAGCGCGCAGGGTGTCGAGACCCGTGAGCCAGGTCATCCGCCCCTCTCAGTCATCGGCCGCCACAGCCGTCAGCGCCGCCGTGCGGGCCGTCTCCAGCGCCCAGTACACCGCCTCGGGGGTGGCGGGACTGGCCAGCAGTTGCCCACGCCCGGCCGGTCCGAAGGCCGCCGCCGCCTGCCGCAGCGCCTCGCGCACGCTGATCGCCAGCATGAGGGGCGGCTCGCCCACCGCCTTGGAGCCGTACACCACGCCAGTCTCGGTGGCGCGTTCCAGCAGGGCCACGTTGAACACCTCGGGCATCTCCGAGAAGCTCGGCAGCTTGTAGGTGCTCGCGGCCTGGGTGGCGAGTCGGCCCCGGTTCGGGCCATCAGAGGTGTCCCAGCGCAGGTCTTCGAGGGTCAGCCAGCCCGCGCCCTGCACGAAGCCGCCCTCGACCTGCCCGATGTCGATCAGGGGCGAGAGGCTATCGCCCACGTCGTGCAGCAGATCGGCGCGGCGCAGGGTATAGGCGCCTGTGAAGCCGTCCACCTCGACCTCGCTGACCGACGCGCCGTAGGAGAAATATTTGAAGGGCTCGCCGCGCAGGTTCACGCGGTCCCAGTGCAGGCCCGGCGTCCGGTAGAAGCCCGCCGCCCACAGCTGCGTGCGCAGGTGGTAGGCGTCATGGACGACCTCGCGGAAGTCCATGCCGAGTTCGGGGTGACCGACCGCGAATACCCGCCCGTTCTCGAAGCGCACGTCGTCGGGGTGGACGCCCAGCGCGCCAACCTTCACCGAGCGCGTGCCCAGCGAGCCGGCGGCCACCTCGGCGAGCCGGGTCTTGATCTGGTCGCAGGCGTCCTTGACCGCGCCGCCGTTGAGGTCGGCCCCGCTGCTCGCCGCCGTGGCCGAGGTATTAGGCACCTTGTCGGTGCGCGTGGGCGCGAGGCGCACGCAGGCCAGCGGTACGCCCAGCGCGGTCGCGGCCACCTGGAGCATCTTGGTGTGCAGGCCCTGGCCCATCTCGGTGCCGCCGTGGTTGATGAGGACCGAGCCGTCCTTGTAGACGTGCACGAGCGCGCCCGCCTGGTTGTAGGACGTGAAGTTGAACGAGATCCCGAACTTGACCGGCGTGACCGCCAGCCCCCGCTTGCGGTGCGGGTGCGCGGCGTTGAAGGCCAGGACCCCGGCGTGGCGGGCCGCGAAGTCCGAACGTTCCAGCAGCGTGTCCCACACTTCGGTGATGCGGCCGGCGTGGCGCACCGGCTGGCCGTAGGGCGTGGCCTCGCCCTCCTGGTAGAAGTTCAGCCGCCGCAGCTCGTGGGGGTCCAGCCCCAGCAGCGGCGCGCAGCGGCCCAGGATGTCCTCGATGACCAGCATCCCCTGCGGCCCCCCGAAGCCCCGGAAGGCCGTCTGGGAGGTCTTGTGGGTTTTGGCGATGCGACCATGTACCTCGACGTGCGGCAGGTAGTAGGCGTTGTCCACATGGCACAGCGCCCGCGCCAGCACCGGCTCGGAGAGGTCGAGGCTCCAGCCGCCGTCGCTGGTCAGGGTGGCCTGAAGGGCGCACAGCCTGCCGTCCTCACCGAACCCCACCTTCCAGACCGCGTGGAAGGGATGGCGTTTACCGGTCAGGGTGAGGTCCTGGGTGCGGTTCAGGCGCAGCCGGACGGGCCGCCCGGTGAGGACCGCGCCCAGCGCCGCCACCGCCGCGAACCCGTGCGGCTGCATCTCCTTGCCACCAAAGCCGCCGCCCATACGCAGGCACTGCACGGTCACGGCGTTCGACGAGAGGCCCAGCACGTGCGCCACGATCTCCTGGGTCTCGGTCGGGTGCTGGGTGCTGCTCTGCACGAACACCTGCCCGGCCTCGTCCACCTGCGCGAGCGCCACGTTCGTCTCCAGATAAAAGTGTTCCTGACCGCCAAACTCGAACTCGCCCTCGAAGACGTGCGCTGCTTCCGCGAAGCCCTGCGTCACGTCGCCCCGGCGCAGGGTAGAGGCGTTGCCCTGAAAGGAACCGGCCTCGATGGCCTCGGTAAGCGTCACAAGGGCCGGCAGCGGACCGTACTCGACCCGCACGGCCTGCGCCCCCAGGCGGGCGGCATCGAGCGTGTCGGCCAGCACCCAGGCGACCGCCTGCCCGTAGAACATGACCTCCGAGGGAAACAGGGGCTCGTCGTGCTTGACTCCCGAGTCGTTCTCGCCGGGCACGTCGGCGGCCGTCAGGACGCGGGCGACACCGGGAATCGTGAGAGCCGGGGCCGTCTCCATCGCCAGGATCTGGGCGTGGGCGTGCGGAGCCTGCACCGGCCAGGCGTGCAGCAGCCCCCCGAGGCGGCCTCCCAGGTCGTCGGTGTACAGCGCCTGCCCGGTGACGTGCAGCGCGGCGCTCTCGTGCGGGATCGCCTCGCCCACCGCGCCGCGTGCGGGCCGTTCGTGGAAGCTGCTCATGCGCCCACCTCCTGCTGCTCCTGCCGCGCGAAATAGAACTTCAGCAGGGCCTGTTCCAGCATCGCCGCGCGGTAGGCCGCCGAGGCGCGGTGGTCGTCGAGCGGGGTGCCCTCGCCGCGCAGGGTGCGGGCGGCGGCGCGCACGGTGGCCTCGGTCCAGGGCTGGCCGGTCAGGGCCGCCTCGGTGGCGCGTGCCCGCAGCGGCGTGGCCGCGACGCCGCCCAGGCCGATGCGCGCCTCACGCACCGTGTCCCCATCCAGCTCCAGCGCAAAGGCCACCGCCACGCTGGAGATGTCGTCGAAGCGCCGCTTGGCGATCTTGTGGAAGGCCGTGACCGGCGCGAGCGGCAGCGGAATCTTCACGCTGCGGATGAGTTCGCCGGGACGGCGCACGGTCTGCCGGTAGCCGGTGAAATACTCGGCCAGCGGCACCTCGCGCTCGCCATTAACCGATACCAGCCGCAACGAGGCGTTCAGCGCCAACAGCACGGGCGGGCTGTCCCCGATAGGCGACGCGGTCCCCAGGTTGCCCCCCAGGGTCGCGCTGTTGCGGATGAGACGGCTGGCGAACTGCGGGAACCACTCGGCTAGCAGCGGCACGCGCCCCCCGAGCCGGCGCTCGATCTCGCTGAGGTTCAGGCCCGCACCGATCTCCACCCCGTCCGGCGACCAGGTCAGTTCACGCAGTTCGGGCAGGGCGTCTACCGCCACCGTCAGCCCCGCGCGGGCGTGGCGCAGATTGACCTCGACACCCCAGTCGGTGCCGCCCGCCAGCACCTTGGCGTCGGGCTGCCGGGCCAGCACCTCTAGCGCCTGCTCGAGCGTGCCGGGCCGCTGGAAGTCGCCGCCAGGGCCCGACAGGTGCAGAGGGGGCAGTGCCGGGGCGGGCCGAGAGCGCCGTGCGGCCAGCGCGTCCTCCTCCGGTGGCGTGCCCAGGGCGTGTGCGGCGTCCTGAATCGGGCGATAGCCGGTGCAGCGGCACAGGTTCCCGCTCAGGGCGTGGATGTCGAAGCCGTTGGGGGCGTGGTGTTCGCCGTCCAGGCGCCTAGGGCGGTAGTACTCGGCCGCCATGCTCGTCACGAAGCCCGGCGTGCAGTACCCGCACTGGCTGCCGCCCCGCACTGCCAGCTCGCGCTGCACAGGGTGCAGGTTCTGCGGCGTGCCCAGACCCTCGGCGGTCACGACCTCTCCCCCACTCAGGGCGGGCAGCAGCACCAGACAGGCGTTCACGCTTTCCCAGCGGGTGCCCTCCTCGCCGTCGGAGCGGGCAACGAGCACCGCGCAGGCCCCGCATTCGCCCTCGGCGCAGCCTTCCTTGCAGCCGGTCAGGCCCTGGTCCCGCAGCCAGTTCAGCAGCGTCGTGTGGGGCCGCGCGCCCGGCGCTTCCCGCCGCTGTCCATTCACTGTGATGCTCACGCTCTCCATGCCGCATTCTCCTCGCCAGAACTGGCCCGCGCCGTGTTCCGGGCACCCCGCACCCGGAAACACATGGTTGGCGCCTCGGAAAAGGGAGGGGCGGGCCACTGGTTATCCATGCAGAACAGCGGCCTGATTGTCAGCGCCCCCAGCATAGCGCGGCGGAGGCACGGAGCCCTCCGGCCAGCGCTGCCCGCCCCGGCGCGTAGACTGCCCCGGTGGGCAAGAACACGCGGAAAGAACCCCAGCAGCTTCAGGGCCACGACGAGCGCAACATTGCCCGGCTGGCGCTGGCACTGGCACAAAACCGCATCCCCAGTACCCTGCAGTCCTGGGAAAAACAGCTTACTGTGGACGCGCTGGGGGCCATTCACGTCAAGTGCGTCTCGCGCGCCGACGCGGTGGTGCCGCACGGCCTGGACAACGACATCATCATCGGGCTGGTGAACGCCTTCGTCGAGCAGGGGCTGCCCAACGCGGGCGTCATCCAGCTCTCGGCCTACCGCCTGCTCACGCTCGCGGGCCTGACGGTGGGGGGCCGGCAGTACAGCGAGGTCCTCGAAGGCCTGCGCCGTCTCCAGGGCAGCACCTTCGCCATCACCGAGTCGTGGTTCGACGGCCGCCAGCACCAGTGGGTCAGCGAAGAATTTAGCATCATCAGCTCGTTCGCGCGGGTGGACGCCACCGAGGTCGCCGAGGAGATCGGGCTGCTGCGCGCCGACACCATCCTGGAGATCCAGCTCGCGCGAGCAATCACCCGCAGTGTGCGCAGCGGCCACCTGCGCCCCCTGGACCTAGAGTTCTATTCCAAGCTCTCGCAACCGATGGTCCGGACCCTGTACCGCAGCCTGGAGGAGCGCCGCGCACCGATGGGCAAGGTACCGACCGACACCTATACGGTCTCGACCCGCAACTGGGGCGAGCATCTGGGCATGCACGGCTGGCGACTGGACAAGATCCGCCGGGCCCTGGAACCGGCCCACCAGGAACTGCTCGACACCGCGTACCTCGTCGAAGTGATCTATATCGGGCGCGGCGAGGGCCAGCAGATCACCTACCGGTTCGGGCAGGTCGCCGCGCCGCCCAATACCGAACTGGTTGCGCTGCTCACCCGCAATGGTCTGAGCGCGCCCAATGCCGTCAAGACCGTGCAGACCTACGCCGCGCAGGTCGAGTCCACCGTCGCGGCTTTCGGTCGCGTGGTGGGACAGGCGCGTACCCCCGTCAAAAACCGTCAGGGGCTGCTGGTAGACATGTTCCGCAACCCCGAGCGATACGCCGAATATTTCAGGCCTGACGAAGTCCCGGAACAGGGATCATCCAGAGAATTCCCCAAAAAGACACGCTCCAGATCCAGGACTGTTGACGCGCCGCCCGTAGAGAGACTGGCCGACGAGACCTGGGAAGCCGAACAGGCCCTAGCGTGGCGCGAGATGCTCCCAGATGCCCGCGAACGCCGCATGTTGAGCCTTCTCCAGATGATGATGGGCGAACATCTGGGCACCGAGGAGATAGCCGTCATCGCGACCCTGGTGGGCAACGGCACCCTGGACGGCCTGGAGTTTTCGCGCCGACTGACCCGCGCCGCGGCCGACCGGTCACAATCGATCCTCGCCGCTGAATTCCGCGTGCTGATCGGGGTTTAACGTCTCCGCCGTCTCTATTGAGCCTGTCTCTTTGGGGAAGCCTGTCTCTTTGGGGAATTGCCTCCCCTGGCGAGCTTGTCTCTTTGGGGAATTAGGGCAGCAAATAGCGTGTGTATCGTCTTTTAACCTCCGCAATCCACTCAACCTGTCTCTTTGGGGAATTGGCTTATCTGAGCTTGTCTCTTTGGGGAATTAGAGAGGAGTGAGCCTGTCTCTTTGGGGAATTCCCCAAACTTACATGCTGTCTTTTTGGGGAATTGAGCTTGTCTCTTTGGGGAATTGGGGCCTTTTGAGCTTGTCTCTTTGGGGAATTGGGGCCTTTTGAGCTTGTCTCTTTGGGGAATTGGGGCCTTTTGAGCTTGTCTCTTTGGGGAATTTAAGAAGAAAACATCGTCCTAGACATCATTTTTGCCGCCCCCCTGATGATGATCATCATATGTTTTTAACATCTTTTAAAATCATTAAAAACATCAATCAGGGCGAGGAGCCAAAAAAAGCCCCCTCCTGACCGGATGGTCCGAGGGGGTCTTTCGGGGCCAACCTTAGCGGGGCAGATCAACCCAGATTCCGCCTTCGCGTGAACTGCTCAGAGCGGCTTCGACGAATTCCACGCCGCGTACACCGTCCCGGATGGTCGGGTAGGCGGGGATATGATTTTGCCCGGTCTCATGGGCACGCACATGGGCTGCGAAGTCGCGGTAGATGTTTCCAAACGCTTCGATAAAAGCTTCGGGGTGCCCAGCCGGCAGGCGGGAAGCAGCTTGAGCCGCTCGCCCGAGACCCGGTCCGCCCCGGGTAAGGACCTGACGTGGCTGATCCAACCGGTCGAAAACCAGCACGTTGGGGTCTTCCTGCTGCCAACTCAGGCTGCCCTCTGTGCCGAAGACGGAGAACCGGAGGTCGTTCTCCCGGCCGATCTCGACCTGTGAGCAGGTCAGCAGGCCCTGCACGCCGCCACTCAGGCGTAGGCGGACGTTGGCGTCGTCGTCCACCGCGCGCCCGGTCACGAAAGTCGTCAGCTCGGCGCTGAGTGACGCGATCTCCTGTCCGGTTACGAAGCTCAGGAGCTGCTCTGCGTGGGTGCCGATGTCTCCCAGCGCCCCAGCCGGGCCGCTCAGGGCCGGGTCGGTGCGCCATGCCGCCTGCTTGCCCCCGTCCTCGCGGGCCAGCCAGCCCTGGTGGTAGCTCACCTGCACCTTGCGCACCTCGCCCAGTGCGCCCCCTAGCACCATCTCGCGGGCCTGCCGAACCAACGGGTAGCCGCTGTAGTTGTAGGTTACGGCGAAGAGTGTCCCGTTCTCCTCCACTGCCGCTGCCAGTGTGCGTGCCTGCTCGGCGGTATGCACGAGCGGTTTGTCGCAGATCACGTGGAAACCTGCCCGGATGCTCGCCAGCGCGACCGGAAAATGCAGATGGTTGGGCGTGACGATGCTGATGACCTCTACCGGGTCGGGGCGTGCCCGTTCGCGTTCCAGTAGCTGTTGCCAGGAATCGTAGATGTGGTCCTCGGGCAACCCCAGCGCTCGGCCCGACGTCTGTGCCCTTTCCGGCGTGCTTGAGAGTGCCCCAGCCACCAGGTCGTACTGACCATCAAGTGCCGCCGCGTGCCGGTGGACGGCTCCGATAAACGCATCCACCCCGCCGCCCACTAGGGCCCAGCGCAGTTTGCGTGTCATGAGTTCCTCTGGACGGCGGTACCGGAAGCCATTTTCAGTTCCGGGAAGTCAAGCGGCTTGGTGAAGGTAGCTCTCGTGCTCAGCTGGAAAATCTGGATCGACATGGGCTCTCCTGGAATGGGTGTCTGAAGATCGGAAGGCAAACGCGGAACCAATTGCCCCTGAAAGGCTCTAAAAGGGCCCTGTAAGAGCTAGCAGAGGAGCTGCTGCGGTAAGTCTACGGTGATCTACTTGCATAGGCCTTCCTGAGCCTTTCAGGGGCTAAAGACTAGGGTGCCCTCAGTCAACCAAGCTCAGGTAGTGGAAAGCAGGGAAAATTGGGCGATCTACGACACGTTGTCAGGATTATGACACCAGTGTAACTAAGTAATCTTTTATGTGCATAAATTATTAAATTTATCACCCCTGCAAATCCAACTTTTCGTTTTCCAGCAGAACGCGTAGAGCGGGTCAGACGGAAATTGTCAATGCAACCAGAGGGGGTTACGGCTACAAAGCCATTTTCTTGCAGTCTAAGGACATGTGTCCTCGTCTCCCAGCAGAATAGATTCAGGGACGTAGAAGTTTGGCGAGTTCGGTGAGGAGTTGTTCGGCTCGCTCTCGCTGGTGCAGGGGGAGAGCTGCAAGTCGCGCCGGCTTGAGTTCGGAGATGAGTTGACGGGTGCGGGCTGCAAAGGCGTCACTGCCCTGAAGTTCCCGGATCTGTCGGCTCACCTGCGCAGTCGAGAGTTCCTCGGCTAGCGCTTGGGCCAGCAGAGCGGTACGGCCCTCACCTTCAGGCAACCGGGTCAGCTCGGCAGCGGTCCGCCAGGGAAGTCGGCCTTCACGAACGGCCGCCAGCTCGTCCGGGGTCATCTTCAGAAAAGCCGGGCGATGTCTGGCCCAGGCTTCCAGTGAGGTCGCGCCGTAACTTTCCAGCCGCGCGGCGAGGTCATGGGGATCGCGGCCCGGCTCACGCAGGGCGGCGCGCAGGGCGGCCGGAAGCTCGTTCAGGTCCAGGCCCGTCTCCAGCGAGAGCAGCCGGAAGACGCCGAAGGTCTCGTCCACAGGGTTGAGATTCTGGCGCTGCAGGTTTTCGACCAGGGCCAGCCGCGCGGCGTCCTGCTCGGTCTTGAGCATGACAGGCAGGGTGGCTAGGCCGATCAGCCGGGCCGCGCGCAGCCGCCGTTCGCCGGCGATCAGCCAGTAGGTATCCCCAGCGGCCTGTGACACGATCAGCGGGGTCAGGACGCCGTCGCGGCGCATGCTCTCCCCCAGGGCCCGCAGCGCCGGCTCGCTGAAGGCATCGGCCACCGGGGTGTGTTGACCACGCGGATTGAAGTCGGGCCGCACCTGAATCTGGTCCGGCGAGACGTTGAAGACGGTCGGCGCGCTCAAGCCGGCGACCGTGAGGCCGGCGTCGAATTTCACGGCGCTGGGCCGCGGCCCACGGCTCACGGCGTCACTCCGGCGGCAGGCTGCATCCCCAGGAGGCCCAGAACTTCCCCGGCCAGCCTACGGTACTCCTCGGGAGCGGAGTTCCTGGGGGCATAGACGGCGATGGGCTGCTGGTAGAGCGTCGCGTCGTCGTACAGCGTGTCCTTGTGGCTGATGGGCGTGGTCGTGGGGGCTAGGGCAGCGAGGTCTTCCTGCATCCCGCGCAGTACGTCCTTGTGGTGACGGGTGTTGCGCATGAACGAGTGCGGAACGAGGGCCAGCACCGAGAGCGTGGGGGAGAAGCGACGCGCGGTGGTCAGCACCTCGGCCACGTTGTCGATGTTGTCCAGCGCCTTGGCGACGTTCACCGGAATCAGGAGGTGGTCGCTGGCCGCCACGCCGGCCAGGGCCATCGCGGTACGGCCGGGCGGCGCGTCGATAAGAACGAAATCGTAGCCCTCTACCCGGCGGATGGCCGCGCGCAGTTGACCCATACGGTTCTGGTCGTCGTAGAGCACCGAATCGCCCACACTGAGCTTGGTGTTGGCCGGAATCAGGTCCATACCGAAGGCGCTGAGGGGTTCGGGCAGGTCGGCGTCGGGATCGGTGAGCACGGGAAAGACCGTGCGGTCGAGCCGGGTGCCAGCGGCCTTGCTGCCGTCCGCGCCGGGGGTGAGCTGTCCGAGCCAGCGCGTCAGGCTGGCCTGCGAGTCGAGATCAATGAGCAGGACACGGAATCCGAGCTGTGTCAGGGCGTAGCCGAGGTCGCGGGTGACGGTGGTTTTGCCCGCGCCGCCGGCCTGGTTGTAGATGCTGATGACCTTCACGGCGCGCTCCGCCGCAGGTCCGAAGGAGGATGGACGACTGACTTTGGCATGGGGCCACTGTAGTACACGTTCCGGGCGCGCCAAGGTGCCGCACGGCCGAAACCGGGTCGGGAAATCCTGAGTTCAGGTCACCGGACGGGTCATGACGACGTGAACCGCTGGACGCCCCAGCCACGGCGTCCAGAGTGGGGTACGGCGTGCCCCAGAGATGACAAATCCGCATCGCTGGTAGGTCCTCAGGGCCGCCGCATTCTCCAGCGTGGTTGAGAGCTGAACCCCCCGCGCCCCCAGTTCGGCCAGCCGGGCCAGGTGCAGTTCCAGGAGAGGCCCGCTCAGGCCCCGGCCCCGCGCGATGGGCAACAGATTGAGGTGCAGATGCGCTGGGAACGTCTCCGGATCGGCATGTGGTCCACCGAACACGGCAGCGCGCAGCAGATACAGCAGCCCGGGCCACGGCCGCCGGTACTGCCCGGCCAAGAGGCGCGGCAGAACGCGCTGCTGGACGGTCTGCACCACTGCGCGGCGGTAGGCGTCCGGATCAGGCGCGCCCAGAATGTACCCCTGCACCTCGCCCCCGAGCTCGACCACGAAGGAGGCCCCTCCCCCACCGTGCAGGTAGGGACGGACCCACAGATCGGCGAACAGTTGCAGGTCCGGAAAGAAGCAGGTCGCCGGGTCCCCGAAGTAGCCGGTGGCGTGGGCGATCTCTCCAAGTAGGCGTTCGTCGCGGGGTTCGGCGGAGCGGTACAGGACCTGGGCAGACATGGCCCCCAGTGTGATGGGTCGGGCTGACAGCAGAAAGCCGCCCGGCGGGGTGCAGGCGGCTTGTTGTCTGGTAGCGCTAGCCCTCGGATAGCCAGACGTACCGGACGAGCAGCAGAGCGCCGATGCCGTACAGGATCGGGCTGACCTGCCTTCCCCGGCCACTCAGCAGCTTGATGGCGCAGAAACTGATGACGCCCAGGCTCACCCCGTTGGCGATGGAGAAGGTCAGGGGCATGGCGATGATGGTCAGGAACGCTGGCACGCTATCGCTGAGGTCGTCCCAGTCGATATGGCGCACGCTGTCCATCATCAGGGCGCCCACCAGGATGAGAGCTGGCGCGGTCGCGGCCGAGGGGATAGCTCCGGCCAGCGGCCACAGGAACATGCTCAGCAGGAACAGGACACCGACCGTGACCGCGGTCAGGCCGGTGCGTCCGCCCTCACCGATGCCCGAGGCGCTCTCGACGTAGGCGGTCGTGGTGGAGGTGCCCATGAAGGCCCCGAACATGGCCGCCAGACCGTCCATGGCGAAGAGCCGCCGGGCGCGCGGCATGTTGCCCTGCTCGTCCAGAAACCCGGCCCGCTGCGAGAGGCCCGTGAGGGTCCCGGTTGCGTCGAAGAAGTCCACGAAAAAGAAGGTGAACACCACGCTCAGCAGCCCCAGCCCCAGCGCGCCACCGAGATCGAGCTGCCCGACCAGGCCGCCAGGCCACACCGGCGCGCCGAAGATGCCCAGGAACTGGCCACCGAAACCGGGGAAGGCCTGTAAGGCTCCTTCTGCACCCCCGGCATACAGCGGCAGCCGCAGCACGACGCCCAGCAGGGTCACGATCAGGATGCCCCATAGAATTGCGCCCGTGACCCGCCGGGTCATCAGGACGGCCGTCAGGATCAGACCGGTCAGGGCCAGCCATACGGGCGGCAGGGTCAGGTTGCCCAGTGCCAGCAAGGTGGCTGGGTTGCCCACCACAATTCCGGCATTCTTCAGGCCCAGGAAGGCCAGGAAGGCCCCGATGCCCGCCGTGATGGCGAACTTCAGGGACCTGGGAATGGCCTGCACGATGGCCTGCCGCGCCCCCACGACGCTCAGAAGGACGAACAGGACCCCGGAGATGAACACGGCCCCCAGGGCGGTCTGCCACGGTACGCCGAGCCCCTGCACGACCGTGTAGGAGAAGAAGGCGTTCAGTCCCATGCCGGGGGCCTGCGCGAAGGGATACCGGGCGACCAGACCCATGATCAGGCTGCCGAAGGCCGCCGCAATGGCCGTGGTCATGAGCAGTTGCAGGGAGGCGTTCGGTACCGGAATAGCGCTGGAGAGCACCTGCGGGTTGACGAACAGGATGTAGCTCATGGACAAGAAGGTGGTCAGGCCCGCGCGCATCTCGCGCGGCACGGTGGAGCCGTGGCGGCTCAGACCGAAGTAGCGGTCCAGGCCGGAGGCCGGAGGGGGGGATGCGGACATGAAGGTCCTCCTCGGGAGCGGGGTGAACTGGGGAGAAGCCGGGAAGGCGGTTCTCCTCCCGGCCAGCGGAGGTCCAGCCTACGCGAAGCCGGGAGCGTGGCCCGGCTCTGTACATGCAAGTGGCCCAGTTTCCGTTCCGGTGGAAAAAGCGGTCCATACCCCAAGCTGCCTACACCCATGCGCTATGGTCTGCGGGTGAGAACTGTTTCTCAAGAAGGGGTCTGCGACGACCCCGGCATTCACCCGAAAGCGGTGCAGGCGGCGCGCTTGGCTCTGCCGGACGAAGGTTGCGTGCAGCAGGCGAGCGCGCTGCTCAAACTCGTGGCCGACCCGACCCGCCTCAAGCTGCTGAGTGCACTGAACGCGGGCGAACTGTGCGTGTGCGACCTCGCGGCGGTCGTGGGCATCAGCGAGAGTGCCGTAAGTCATCAACTGCGGCTGCTTCGCGCCGGCCGGGTCGTGACCTACCGCAAGGAGGGCCGCGTAGCCTACTACCGCCTGCTCGACGCGCACGTCACCACCCTGATCGAGAGCACGCTGGAACACGCGCGCGAGTAGCCCGCGGAGACGGCCGGTATCCTGACGGCATGACCGTCCTTCCCCCGATTCTTTCCGAAGTCCGCCGATGACGCGCCCGGATGTGCTGGAACGTCTGCGCGGCCAGCTGGTCGTGTCCTGTCAGGCCGACGTGGGCAGTCCACTCCGTGATCCCGGCGTCATCGCGCGGCTGGCCCAGGCCGCCGAACAGGGCGGAGCCGCGGGGCTGCGGGTGCAGGGCTTCGCGGACGTGGAGGCGGTGCGTGCCGTATCTGCCCTTCCCCTGATCGGCCTGACCAAGACCGACCGCCCCGACACCGACGTGTACATCACCCCGACGGCGGAAGAAGGCGTGCGGTTGGCGCGGCTGGGCTGCGAGATCGTGGCCCTGGACGCCACGCTGCGCCCACGCCCCGAACCGCTCGCCGGGATGTTCGCGGCGGTGCGCGGGGCGGGCGCGCTCGTGATGGCCGACATCGGCACGCTGGCCGAGGCGCAGGCGGCCCTGGCCGCAGGAGCGGACCTCGTGGGCACCACCCTCAGCGGCTATACCCCGGACAGCCCCCATCAGAGCACCCCCGACTGGGCGCTGATGGACGCCCTGTGCAGCGCGGGCCTGCCATTCGTGGCCGAGGGCCGCCTGAATACCCCGGCCGATGCGGCGCAGGCCCTGAGCCGCGGCGCACAGTTCGTGGTGGTGGGGTCGGCCATCACGCGCCCAGACGTCATCACCCGCTGGTTCGTGGAGGCGCTGAGGAGCTAGGACGGCCGTCGGGCAGGCGCGGTTCCGAGGGGACGTGATCAACTGTGCAGGCAGAGAGAGGGGTTCTCTGGACGGAGGACCTGTCCCCATACCCGGAGCTGCGGCCGCCTCAATCGCCGTGCAGGAGGCGGGCGGCGTATTCGGCGGCGACCGCTGCATGGTCACGCCACTGGATGGTCACGCCAGGACAGGCCCGCCGCATCTCGGCCGCCAGTCCAGGTGACCGCAGCGCGCCGCCTGTCGCCACGACCGGCAGCGGCGCCGCGCCGTGGGCCTGGAGCTGGGTCTGCACCCGCTGGGCAAGGTCGGCGAGGGCCCGCGCGGCGCCGGTCTGGATGGCCTGGGCAGCCGGGTCGCCTGCCTCCGCGGCCCGTGCCACCGTCGGAGCCAGCCGTGCCAGGGCCGACGCCCCCGGTGGGCCGTACACGAAGGCGCGCAGGGTGTCCCAGTCCAGGCCACCAGTCACGGCGGCGATCTCGTCGGCCAGGGGACCAGTGGGCCGGACGCCCAGGTCCAGGGCGTCCGTGATTCGGCGCAGCGCCTCGCGGCCCAGGCTGGCTCCGCCGCCCTCGTCCCCGAGCCGGTAGCCCCGTCCCCCCGCGCGCAGGGTCTCGCCCAATGCGCCGACGTGGTAGGCGATGCTGCCGGTCCCGGCGTACACGAGTACGCCCGCACCGGGCTGCAGGTGCGCGCGGTAGGCGAGGTCGAGGTCTCCCTCGACACTGATCCGGTCCGGTGAGAGGCCCAGCGCCCGGGCAAGGCGCTGCTGAACCTGAGCCGCCCGCACCGATCCGGCACTCAGGCCTGGCAGTCCGGCGTGCAGGGCGGCGGGCGGCTGGGGCAACGCTGCACGCAACTCGGCGAGGGCCTGGGCGCCGGCAGGCAGGTCCAGCAGCGCGGCGGTGAGGGGAGACGCGGTTCCAGAAGCGACAGTCTGGTCGCCACGCCGTAGCGACCACTGGGTGCCGCTGCCGCCGGCGTCCAGGCCCAGCCGCAGGGGAGGGGAAGAAGAAAGGGTCATGGCCGGTCTTGGCACCTCCTTGCGAGATGACCCAGGCTAGCGCAGCCCTGTGGACGGGCCGCTACCATGAGGCGCGTGACCCGCCGCCTGCCCCTGGTCCTCAAGACGGCCTTTGCTTTTGACGGCGCGAAGTGGCGTCCGGACACGGCGCTGCGCTGCACCATCGGGGTGGCAGTCCCGGTGCTGGTGGGTGCCCTGAGCGGCAACGCGGCCCTGGGGGTGCTCGCCTCGACCGGGGCGCTCAATGCGGGCCTAGCCTCCTTTACCGGCGTGACCCGCAGCCGCCTGCGCGTCATGCTGATTTCCAGCGTCCTCATGAGCCTGGTCACCGTGCTCGCCATCTGGGCGGGCCAGAGTACCCTCGCCACGACCCTGAGTGTCGGGGTGGTCAGCTTTTTGCTCGTGCTCTACGGCGCGCAGGGCGCGGCCGCGACGACCGTCGCCATTCAGTCCACCATGACCCTGATCGTGTTGACCGGATTGCGCCTGCCCAGCGACCTCGCGCTGCCGGGCGGAGGACTGGTGCTGGCTGGGGGGCTGTTGCAGGTGCTGCTGCTCACGGTGGCGTGGCCTGCGCGGCCCCGGCAGGCTGAGCGCCGGGCAGTCGCTCTCGTCTACCGCCGGCTGGAACACTGGGCCGAGACGCTGCCGCTCGAAGCGCACGCTCTGCTGGACGCCACCTCCCTGCAGGAGGCCTGGGACCTCCTGAACGAGGCGCGCACCCACCTCCGGGAGGAACGCGGCCCGGAGCGCCGGCAGGAACACGCGGAGCTGCGGCAGGCACTGCGGGTCGCCGAGGGCCTGCGCGCTGCGCTCGTGGGGTATGTTCGTGCCGACCGGGCCCTACGCCTCGAAGGCCTGGAAGGCGAGCGGCAGGCCGGAGCGCTGGCGGCCGCGCTCCTCCAAGCCCTGCGCCAGATCGAGCAGGGGGTCAAGCGGGGAGAGGTACGGTCCTCGGCTGCCTCCCGGCAAGCGCTGGAGCGGGCAGTCGCAGACCTGAGCGGGCCGGCCGGGGAAGAGCTGCGGCCCTGGGCGGCCCTCATCCTGGCACTGCTCGCCGACCTCGACCGTCCGCCCCTGCCCGAGGCGCTGACCGCGGGGAAGAGGAGCGGCGCCCTCCGCCCAGCTCTGGGTGACTGGCCGCGCAGCGCCTCGCTGCGGACCCTGTTGGGCCGCCACGCCCTGAAGTACGCTCTCGTGCTGGGTCTCAGCGTGTACGTCGAGCGCCGGCTGAACGTACCGCACGGCTACTGGTTGCCCCTTACCGTGGGTGTGGTGCTGCGCCAGGACTACGTCTCGACCCTTACGCGCGGCGTGGCCCGCCTGGGCGGCACGCTGGCCGGAGTGGCGCTCGGCGCGCTGGTCACGGCGCTTCACCCGCCGCACACGGCGCTGGCCCTGCTGGGGGTGGGGGCGGCCTTCTTCACCTACGCGCTGTTTCCGGCCGGGTACGCGGCTTTCTCGGGGGCCATCACCCTGTACGTCCTGTTCTCGGTGGCGGGGTCGGGGCTGTCGGAAGGGCAGGCAGCCGAACAGCGGCTCGTCTTCACGCTCTTGGGCGGCGCGGTGGCTCTCCTAACCTACCTGCTGTGGCCGAGCTGGCAGGGGCCGGGAGCACGCCGGGTCCTGCGCGACGCCGCCGAGGCCCAGCACCGGTATCTGCTGGCCGTGCAGGATCTGTGGAAGGCGGCACAGGACCGGGAAGAGTCACAGGCCGGAGCCGCCAACCAAGCCAGTCAGGCGCGCGAGGAAGCGCGGCGGCTGCGCATGCAGGCCGAGGCGCTGGTGCGCGCGGTCCGGATTGAGCCGGCCTGGGGTCAGGGCGCGGCCCGCGCGCGGTTGGAGCGTCAGAGGACCGAGGAGGCGCTGCTGCGGCTACACGCCGGCGCGGCCCGCAGTCTGTCGTTGCACGCCCAGGCCCTGCGGCCGCCCAGAGCGCAGCTTCCGGTCCTGGGAGAAGAACTCGCGCACGCCGCCGCCGAAGCAGAAGCGTTGGCCGGCAGCTTGCATGACGGACCCGCCGGGCCGGCCCCCGAATGAGAACCGGACCCGAAAAGACCGAGACCTGCGCCTGACCGGGCGGTAGACAGAAGTAATCATAATCATTATGGTCTGGGAGTTCGGTGGACTGCACCGGCAAGGAGACTTCCATGACTGACCACCACAACGCAGACCAGGACCCCACCGGCACCGCCGTGCAGGGCGTCGGCAACGCGACCGATACCCGCCGCGCCGAGGGCGAGGATGCCCAGACCCTGACCACCCGCCAGGGCCACCCCGTCACCAACAACCAGAACAGCCGGACCGTGGGCAGCCGCGGCCCGATGACCCTGGAAAACTACCAGTTCATCGAAAAGATCTCGCACTTCGACCGCGAGCGCATCCCCGAGCGGGTGGTCCACGCGCGCGGCGCCGGAGCCCACGGGGTGTTCGAGACCTACGGCAGCGTGGGCGACGAGCCGGTAGAAAAGTACACCCGCGCCAAGCTGTTTCAGGGCAAGGGCAAGCAGACCCCCGTGTTCGTGCGGTTCTCGACCGTGGGCCACGGCACGCACTCGCCCGAGACGCTGCGCGACCCGCGCGGCTTCGCTGTCAAGTTCTACACCGAGGACGGCAACTGGGACCTCGTCGGCAACAACCTCAAGGTGTTCTTCATCCGCGACGCGCTGAAGTTCCCCGACCTGATCCACTCGCAGAAGCCCAGCCCGACCACCAACATCCAGAGTGCCGAGCGCATCTTCGACTTCTTCGCCGGAACGCCTGAGGCGACCCACATGATTACCCTGCTGTACTCGCCGTGGGGCATTCCCGCCTCCTACCGCTTCATGCAGGGCAGCGGCGTGAACACCTACAAGTGGGTCAACGGGCAGGGCGAGGGCGTGCTGGTCAAGTACCACTGGGAGCCGGTGCAGGGCATCCGCAACCTGCTCCAGGCCGAAGCCGACCAGGTCCAGGCGACCAACTTCAACCACGCCTCCCAGGACCTGCACGCCGCCATTGAGCGCGGCGAGTATCCCCAGTGGGAACTGCTCGTGCAGATCATGGAAGACGGTGAGCACCCCGAGCTCGATTTCGATCCGCTCGATGACACCAAGATCTGGCCCCGTGAACAGTTCCCGTGGCGCCCGGTCGGCATGATGACCCTGAACCGCAACCCCGAGAACGTGTTCGCGGAGACCGAGCAGGCTGCCTTCGGCACCGGCGTTCTCGTGGACGGGCTGGACTTCAGCGATGACAAGATGCTCCAGGGACGCACCTTCAGCTATTCCGACACGCAGCGCTACCGCGTGGGCGCCAACTACCTTCAACTGCCCATCAACGCGCCGAAAAAGCACGTGGCGACCAACCAGCGCGACGGGCAGATGGCTTACCGGGTCGATACCTTCAGCGGCCAGGACGCCCGTGTGAACTACGAACCGAGCGTTCTGAGCGGCCCCCAGGAAGCCCCACGCCGCGCGCCGGACCATACCCCCCACGTGGAGGGCCATCTCGTGCGGGCAAGCATTGAGCGGACCAACGACTTCGGCCAGGCGGGCGACCAGTACCGCCGCTTCGAGGAATGGGAGCGGGACGAACTCGTCGCCAACCTCGCTGGCGCCCTGAGCGAATGCGATCCGCGCATCCAGACCAAGATGCTCGGATACTTCCGGGCGGCTGACGCCGACTACGGCCGCCGCGTGGAAGAAGCCCTGAAGCAGAAGACCGACGGCCAGTCGTCTCAGCCTACCCAGACACCGGCGACGCTTGGTCACGAGGCAAAGTCTTACTGAGCGGCGGGGGAGGAGTCGCCCGAATCTGGGCGGCTTTTTCTCGGGCCTGGCTCCGGCAGCCTATGACCACCGACCTTGCCCGCCACCTCGAACGCAGTGGCCTGCGCGTGACGCAGCCACGTCTCACGCTGCTGGAATTTTTCGCCGGAACCGAGGGCCACTTCACGCCCGAGGAAATCTCCGAGCGGCTGCGGGCCTCGGGGCACCCCCTGAGCATCGCCACGCTGTACCAGAACCTGCGGACCTTCAGCGAACGCGGCCTGATTGGCGAGATGACTGGCCCCGGTGGGGAGGCGCGTTACGACACCAACCTGACCCCGCACTCGCACCTGGTGTGCCTGCGCTGCGGCCGGATGGTGGACATCATGCTCGACCTGCCTGACCTCAGTCCGGTCGCCCAGGCGTGGGGCTGGGCAGTCACGCGGGCCAGGGTGGACCTTCAGGGTTTGTGTCCCGCGTGCCAGCCGGGAAGCGACGAGGTGGGCTGAGGCAGCAGGGGGATAAGGACGCCTTCTGTTATCCTGACCCCTACAACACGCCGCTCTGCGCGGCAGGCAGCGGCGGCCATACGCTGAATGGGTGGAGTCTGTCTGGTGACGGCTCCACCCTTGCCTTGTTGAGGAGGTCCTATGTCTTCTGTTCCCCCTCCGGCCCCGCGGGCCGGCTCCCCCGAGCCCGGTCGGCCCCTGACGTTGCCGCCTGGGCCCAGCCCGTTTTCCCAGTTCGTGCGCAGCCAGTCCTTCGCAGGGCTGCTGCTGTTCGCGTCCGCCGCGCTGGCCTTCGGGCTGGCCAATTCCCCGCTGGCGGAGGGGTACGAGGCGTTGCGTCACGAGCACCTCTCCGTCTTGGTCGGCCGCCAGGGCCTGGACCTGAGTCTGGAACACTGGGTCAACGACGGCCTGATGGCGATTTTCTTTCTGCTGGTTGGCCTGGAGATCAAACGCGAGCTCCTCGTCGGAGAACTGGCCAACCCACGCCGGGCGGCCCTGGCCGTGGCGGGCGCCCTGGGGGGCATGGCCGTGCCGGCGCTGCTGTACGCCCTCCTGAATCTGGGGGGGCCAGGCCTGCGCGGCTGGGGCATTCCGATGGCGACCGACATCGCTTTCTCGCTGGGCATTCTGGCGCTGCTGGGCCCGCGCGTGCCGGTGGGCCTCAAGGTCTTCCTAACGGCGCTGGCGATCGTGGACGACCTGGGAGCCGTCGTTGTGATTGCGCTGTTCTATACCAGCGAACTTGACCTGCCCGCCATGCTGGCCGCCGCGCTGACCTGGGGCGCGCTGCTCGTGCTGGGCCGGCTGGGCGTGCGGCGGTTGGGGGTATACGCTGCGCTGGGAGTCGTGCTGTGGCTCCTCGTCCTCCAGTCGGGCCTGCATGCCACCATCGCCGGGGTCCTGCTGGCCCTGGCAGTGCCGCTGCGCCGGGCCGCGCCGCTCGCGGTGTCGTTGCCGGGCGCGCTGGTGGCCGACGCCGACAACGAGCGCCTGGGCATGCACCTCCAGCGGGCCGAGGCTGCCCTGGAGCGCGCGCAGAGCCCGCTGCACCGCCTCGAACACCTGCTGCACCCCTACGTGACCTACGCCGTCCTGCCGCTGTTCGCCTTTATGAATGCGGGGGTGGCGATCGGCGGGGCCACGCTGGGCACGGTCACGCTGGGCGTGGTGGCTGGGCTCGTGCTGGGCAAGCCGCTGGGCGTGCTGGGCGGCGCGTGGCTGGCGGTGCGCGCCGGGCTGGCCGTGCTGCCGGCCGGCGTGAACTGGTCGCTGCTGGCCGGCGCGGGGATGCTGGCAGGAATAGGCTTCACGGTGTCGCTGTTCGTCGCCAACCTCGCCTTCGCCGATGCCGCGCTCCTGACCGGGGCCAAGCTCGGTGTCCTGATCGGCACGCTGTGTTCGGGGGTCCTGGGTGTGACCTGGCTGCTTCTCAAGACTCGGCGCGCGCCCTGAATATGGAAGTCTCCCTCGCCGGCAGGTTCCGGTGGGGGAGGGAAGAGGGCTTACGGGAAGTCGGCCGCCGCGCCTACTCGAAGAACTTCAGGCTCCAGCCGGTGTTGCTCGTCGGGCCGTTGCCGGGGCCGCGCGTGTAGGCCGTGTTGCCCCACCACATGAACGTGCCGCTGTACCACGAGCGGTTGCCCCAGGTGTAGTTCAGGGATTTGGGCACGGCATGGAACATCATGGGAAAGCGCGAACCCGAGGGCGGGCTGGTCGAGACGTCGCCGTTCAGCAGCACGAAACTGTGGTGCCCCGGCCCATTGACGTTCAGTGTAGGGTCCCAGCCGCTCATCATCAGGTTGCCGTTGGAGCCGAACAGGCAGCCATTGGACTTGTACCACGCCCACACGTTGGTCGGGTCGCCGCTGCTCAGGCGCAGGTCGGCGAGGCAGTAGTTCGCCGCCCAGCTGCCGTTGGCCGAATACACGATGTGCAGCTGTCCGCCTGGGTCTACGACCGGCTCGGGCGCCTCGTTGACGCGGGTGGGCGGCGAGGGGTCGGCCTGCTCCCAGCCCTCGCGCGGCTGCGAGATGATGAAGCGCCCCCCGGTCGTCGAGGTCGGGGTGTTCATGCGGGCGATGTAGAGGTTCTGCTCGCCGTTGGTGGTGCCCGCCCAGCCGGACCACACGAACCAGCGCGCGCCCCCGAAGGTGAAGGCCGTGCCGTCAATGGCCCAGCGGTCGTCGGGCAGGGCCATGCGCTGCGGGTCGCTGTAGCCGCTGCCCGGGCTGGCCGAGGACGACATGTACATGCGCTGCCCGCCGCCCCCGTCCCCGGCCGCAAAGTAGATGTAGTAGCGCCCGTCGACCGGCTCGCGCACGATTTCCGGCGCCCACACGTTGGGCAGATTTCTAGCACCCGCCCAGATGAGCACGCGCGGCGCCGCGGCCAGGCCGTCCACGCTGCCGGCGGCGCGGGTGTAGATGTTGTTGCCGTCCGACTCGACCGAGTAGTAGGTGGACCCTGCCCGCAGCACGCTGGGGTCGGCGTTGCGGATGCTGGTCTGGGCCTGGGGGGTGAGCAGCGCGGTCGGTGCGGTCTGACCGGCGGTGGGCGCGACCGTGGCGGGCTGGCCACAGGCAGCGAGGGGAAGAGAGAGCAGGAGGGAAACACTCCACTTCAGCATGGGACCTCCGGAGAAGGGGACGGGGTGGGTAGTGGCGGGTTCAGGGGCGCCGGACCTGGGGCGCGCCCCCGGACCAGTCCAGCGGCGCGGCGTGGAGCTGCCGTTTGGTGTGCTCGGGATTCCAGGCGTGGAACACCAGGATGTCCTCGCCTTCCCGCTGCGTCACGCTGGCGTGACCGGGGCCGGTGAGGCCGTCGCCGGTCCGCAGCACGGTCGCGGCCTGTTGCGGCTCGTGGAAGGGGCCTAGCGGATGGTCGGCGACCGCGTGGCCCACGCCGTAGCCCTCGCCGGTCCAGGCGCCGCCCGAGTACAGCAGGTGGAACTTCCCGCCGCGCTCCAGCACGAAGGCGCCCTCCAGGGTGTGCCAGTCGTGGACGCCGCCGTACATCGCCCGCCCCGACTGATAGCGCTGCCAGTCGCCACTGGCCCGCAGCACGGTGCGCACCTCGCCCAGCCGGGTCATGCCGTGCAGCGGGGCCACGCACAGCACGGTGCCGGGGCGCTCGCCGCTCAGGTCGTCGCGCGCGAAGTACAGGAACCACTCGCCGCTGCTGGCCCGGAAGGGGTGCGGGTCGATGGCGAAGGGCTCGTCCGGCGTGAGGTTCAGGCCCAGGTCATGAAAAGGCCCAGCCGGCCCGTCGGCCACCGCGACGCGCAGGTGGTGGCCCTGGTCCCCAATGCCTACCGAGTAGTACATGTAGAACCGGCCGCCGGCGTAGGCCACTTCCGGCGCCCAGTAGTCGCGCGGCTCGTCGCTGATGGGTTCCAGTGCCCCGCCGCAGGCCTGCCACTCGCGCAGGTCGGCCGAGGTCAGGACCGCGAAGGCCCGCCCGTCCACCATCCCGCCCGTGCCGTAGGCGTAGTAGCGGCCCTCGTGTTTGAGCACGAAGGGGTCAGCGAAGTAGGCTTCGTGCAGCGGCCCGGTCGGCAAGAGGTCGGCAGCCACGGCGTCGCTCATGGAGCCACCGCCGGGGCAGGCTGGGGCGTCAGGGTCGGGCCCTGCACCTTCACGGCGCCGTCCCGGAAGGAGATCCGGTCGAGCCGCATGCTGCGGTAGCCCTTATCGTCGCCGATCTGGCCCCCGGTCCAGGCATGGTAGGCCAGCCAGGTCTGCCCGGCCGCGTCGGTCACGACGCTCTGGTGCCCCGGCCCGGCCACTTCGCCTTTCGAGACCAGAATCGGATTCTCGGCGGCTTTGCTATATGGCCCCGTGACCTTGCGGGCAACCGCGTAGCCCACCGCGTACAGGTCCGAGTCGAAGGGCCCGGCCGAGTACAGCAGGTAGTAGAAGTCGCCGCGCCGGTACAGCGTCGGGGCCTCGATGACGTTGCCCTCCCACAGCGCGAAATTCTGGATGAGGGCGGTCGCCTTGCCGGTCAATTTGAGGCCGTCGGCGCTCAATGGCTGCACATAGAGGTGCGTGGCGAGGTTACAGCAGTTGCCGTCGTTCTTCCAGAGGAGGTAGGCTCGGCCGTCCGTATCAATAAAGGGGCTGGCGTCAATGCTGCCCCCCTCGGCCACCTGACACACGAGCGGCCCATTCCCCACCCCCCGGAACGGCCCGGCGGGCGAGGCCGAGACGGCGGCCCCGATGCACTGGCGGTCGCTGGCGCGGTCGCGGGCGGTGAAGTACAGCACGTGCTGACCGCGCAGTTTCGCCACCTCGGGCGCCCAGGTCAGCCCCGGCCGTGCCCAGGCGGGCAGGGTGGGCATCGCGTCGCCCGCCCGCTCCCAGTTCACGAGGTCACGGCTGATCATGTGCGGCACGTTGCCCCCCGTGCCGTTGGTGGCGTAGGCGTGGTAGGTCGCGCCGCTACGCAGAATGAACGGGTCGGGAAAATTGGCGTCCACGACCGGGTTGGTGAAGGTCCGGGCCGGCGCCGGACCACCCCCGGCCCCCGAGGTGAGCAGGGGCAGGGCGGCGGCCAGGGCCAGCAGGGCCGGGGCACACTTGAGCATGAACTACTCCTTGAGGCCCGTCGTGGACAGGCCCGCTTCGAGAAAACGCTGCGCGATCAGGTAGGCGATCAATGCCGGGACCGCCGCCAGGGTGGTTGAGGCCATCAACTTGCCGTACTCGGTGACGTAGCGCTGCGAAAAGGTGGTGATGCCCACCGGCAGAGTCATCTTGTCCACGTCGGTCACGGTGTAGAGCGGCCACAGGAAGTTGTTCCACGACCCCATGAAGGCGAACACCGCCAGCGTGACGACCGCCGGCAGACTCAGCGGCAGGATGATGCGCCACCAGATGAGCAGGCTGCTTGCCCCGTCGAGCTTGGCGGCCTCCTCCAGTTCGCGCGGAATGCCCTGGAAGAACTGCCGCAGCAAGAAGACCCCGAACACCCCGCTGACGCCCGGCCAGATCAGGGCGTGGTACGAATTGATCCAGCCGAAATTGAGCATCATGATGTAGGTCGGGACCAGAGTCACGATGCCCGGAATCATCAGGCTCGACAGGATGAACCAGAACCAGGTGTCGCGCCCCGGAAAGCGCATCCGCGCCAGCGGATAGGCGGTCAACGCGCACAGCAGGACATGCAGCACGGTGAAGGTCAGCGCGACCACCAGCGAATTCCAGGTCCAGCGCAGGATGTTGCCGTCGGGCGAGGTCAGCACCTCGCGGTAGTTGTCCAGCGTGGGGTGAAGCGGCCACCACTGCACCGGCGAGACGATGGCGTCGGCCTCCGACTTCAGGGAGGTCGAGAGCATCCAGTACACCGGCGCCAGGAACAGCGCGGCCAGCACGCACAGCAGCAGGAAGCGCGGCACCTCGCGCGGAAAGCGCCGGCGCGGCCTGGGCCTCGGCCGGGCCTGGGCGCCAGGGACGGGCGTGCCGGGCGCGCTCACGAAGTTCCCTTCACGTCGCGGGCCATCAGCCCGAACTGCGCCGCCGTGAAGATCAGCATCATCAGGCCGAAGACGAAGCCCATCGCCGCCGCGCTGGAGATCTGGTTGTTCGTGAAGCCCTCCTCGGTGATGTACTGGATCACGCTCTGGGTGCTGCGGTTGGGGCCGCCCGCCGTGATGACCAGGGACTGCCCGAACAGCTGAAACGAGGCCAGCGCCGTCGTGATGAACACGAACAGGGTCTGCGGGGCCAGCAGCGGCCAGGTGATGTGCCGGAACTGCTGGCCAGGGGTCGCGCCGTCCAGCGCCGCCGCCTCGTACAGGCTCGCGGGCACGTTGCTCAGGGCCGCGAGGTACAGCGTCATGTTGAACCCGACCGTCCACCACACCGTGCCGACCACGATGGGCACCCAGGCCAGCCCCTCGGTCGAGAGCCAGGGAATGGGGGGGGCGCCGGTCAGGGCTTCGCGCGCGGCGTTCACCAGCCCGATCTGGTTGTCGAACATCCAGCGCCACAGGATGCCCATGACCGAGACCGTCAGGACGCCTGGCAGAAAGAACACCGCCCGGAAGAAGGTGCGCCCGAAGATGGGCCGCTGGAGCAGCAGGGCCAGCCCCAGCGCCGCGGCGACGAGCAGCGGCACGCTGACCACCGTAAATAGCGCCGTATTCAGCAGCGTGCGCCAGAAGAAGTCGAACTGCGGCGTGCCGGGGACGAACAGATTCCGGAAGAATTCCAGGCCCACGAAGCTCTGCACGCTGCTCAGCAGGTCCCAGCGGTGCATCCCGATATACAGCCCGTAGCCCACCGGGTACACCGTGAAGACGAAGAACAGCAGGGCGTGCGGCAGCAGGTACAGGTACGGTTCGGCCCGGGCGGCGGCGCCGGCGCGTGGGGCGTCGCCGCGCCGCGCCGCGTGGCGGGCCGGCTGGGGCGCGTGGTCGGTCATGGCTCTCCTGTCGGGCGGGAAGGGACGGGCAAGGGGCCGGCGCGGCCTGTGGGAAAGCCTGTTCCCTGGGCCGCGCCGACCCCGCGCCGGAGCTTTACTGGAAGTTCTTGCGGGCCTGCTCGATCTGCTTGTTGGCCTCGCTTACGCCGTCGTTCAGGGCCTGGGTCACGGTCTTCTTGCCCAGGTAGGCGGCTTCCCAGGCGGCGTCGAAGGGTCCCATGACCTGTCCGACCCAGGGGTAGCCGCTCGTGGCGTACACGCTGCCCAGGCGGTCGAAGATGCCGCTGATGGGCGCCTTGGCGAACTGCGGGTTGCTCGCTACGGCGGCCTGGGTGGGCAGGCTGCCGGTCGCGGTCCAGCTCAGGTTCTGGGCGGGCTGGCTGAGCCACGCGACGAACTCCAGGGCGGCGCGGCGCTTGTCGGCGCTGTAGCCGGGCCGCTGCTTGAGCAGGGTCAGGTGGCTTGACCCGCCCCAGGCCGCGTCACGCACGCTGCCCCCCACACGCGGCAGGAAGGTCACGCCGAAATTCATCTTCTGGGTCTCGAAGCGGTCGAGGTACCACTGCCCGCTGGGGAACATGCAGACCTTGCCCTGCGAGAAGGCGGCGAGTTCGGCTTCCTCGGTGCTGTTGGGTCGCGCCACATGCTGCTTTTGCACGAGGTCTACCAGGAACTGCACGGCGCTCACGGCCTGCGGCGAATTGAAGGCCGCGTTCTGGTTCTTGTCGGTCAGCGCGCCGCCATTCTGCAAAATAGCGGCGTAAGCGGCGCGCGACCCCACCCAGTTGTTGTAGAGGCTCACGCCCCAGGTGTTCAGGTTCTTGGAATCGAAGCCCGCCTGCGTGGAGTTCTTGCCGGCCTTGTCCACGGTGCACAGCTGCGCGGCGCGCAGGAACTCGGCGCGGGTGCGCGGCGGCTTGGCGGGGTCCAGGCCGACCTTCTTCATCAGGTCTTTGTTGTAGAACATGACGTAGGCGACGCTCGAGATCGGCACGCCGTAGGACTGCCCCTTGTAGTCGGCCGTGGCGAACAGCGGCCCGAAGAACTTGCTCTTGCTGATGCCTGCGCCGCTCAGTTCGGCCGGAGTCAGCGGCGAGACGGCCCCGCGAGCGATGAACCCCGTGATCTGGTCCTCGTTGATGACCGCCACGTCGGGTGCACGCCCAGAGGCCACCAGCGCCGGCAACTGCTGCCAGGTCGTGGCCCAGGGCTGGGCCTGCGCGCGGACCTCGATCTTGGGGTGCGTGTCGTTGAACTTCTTGATCAGGCCTTCCATCACGGGGCGGTCGGGGCCGGTAAAGCCGTGCAGGAACGTCAGCGAGACTTTCTGGGCTCCGGCGGTGCCCAGGGCCAGCAGGGCGAGCAACGGGGTGATACGGCGCATGACAGGTTCCTCCTGGAGAAAGGGGACAGGGCAGGAGGTACGGCGGGATGGGCGCCCGGACAGCCCCGGAGGCTGTTCGCCGCGCCGATCTCTGTGCGCACCTCGGACGGCGCCCACGACCAGATGTGTAGACCTCTGGACTGTAACACCTCGGCCCTAAACCGTCAACAAAATTGGTGGGTTTAAGAAAGCCCCCATCTCTGCCCTGCCCGCGCCTGTGTCCCGCCGCGCACAGCTCAGGGCGTGCTGGTGGGAGGTAGCGACTCGTGCCCCAGACGCAGCACGATGTCCTGCGGGTAGTTGCCGAACGAGCGGCCGAAGAGGTTCAGGCCGCCGGCGTGCCGGGCGTCCTCCTTGATGCCCAGGCGAACCCGGATGTGGTGGTCCCGCGTGAGGTTCAGCCCGTTCAGCGTCACGTCCGAGAGCCGCTCGCCGTCGATCCAGGCGCCCTGCGGCGTGACGAGCCAGCGCTTGAGCAGGCCGTGGGTCGTCTGGTCCTCGGCCCACCAAGCCGGGGTCAGGCGGGCGCGCACGCCCCCGAAGTCGCCCGGCGAGGTCCAGGTGCCCACCTCCACGTCGTTGATCCACAGTGTGATGTCCGACGGCCAGTGCTCGTCGAAATGGGGCGCCTCCGAACACAGTTCCAGACTCAGTTCGAGTCGAGTGGGGGCCGCGCCGTAGGGCACGTTGTTGGGAAAGGCGTACTCGACGTAGCCGGCCCGGAACCACAGGATCTGCGCGAAGACGTGCTCGGGTTCGTAGAAGGAACGTGGGTCGTCAAGCATCCCGATGATCTTGTGCGCGGCGGCCAGCCCGCAGCTCGGTGCGGCGCGGATGAGGGTGTAGTTGCCCACCGGCATGCTGACCACCACGTCGCGGCTGTCCTGCACGACCGCCGCGCCCGGCAGCGTCAGCAGCAGTTCGTCGTAGCGTTTGCTGATGAGCTTCTGCGCGCCGCGCGTGCCCGGCACGTACTCGACGTGCAACAACCCGGCGTCTTCGAGCCGTTTGATATGGAAGCTCACGGTCGAGGCGGGCATGGCGAGCGCCGCCGTCAGCTCGGTCAGGTTCAGGACCTGGCTCGAGAGCAGGCTCAGAATCAGCATGCGGGTGTCGTTGCTCAGCGCGTGCGTCACCTTGACGAGGTGGGTGCCCTCGACCATCAACGTGCGGGCCTCGCGCCGCTTGGGCGTGTGTGTGGGCAGGGGGCAGCCTCCTTCGGCAATAGTGTGGTTCCGCAACCGAGTAGTCCGGGAACTCGGCACTGCCCGGTCATGTATGGCCGGGGCCCACTCTAGCAACCCGCCCCGGTACGCCCCCCGGGACCCCCATTAGAAACCCGCGACTTTAGTTGAAAGTTTAGGGGCCGCGGTGCCAGGATGCGTGGTATGTCCCGCTCCGCCGCTCGGCCCACGACCGCCGCCGTTCCCTACCCCCGCCCCGCCCTGGAACGTTCGCCGGACACCTGGCGGAGCCTGGACGGGTCCTGGGCGTTCGGGGTCGGGCCGGACGCAGGAGCGCTGGACGGCGCCATGCATATCGAGGTGCCCTTCGCGCCAGAAAGTGCGGCGAGCGGGCTGTCGCTGCCTGGCTTTCTACACACCGTGTGGTACCGGCGAGAAGTCCAGGTCCCGGCCGCGTGGCGCGGGGGGCAGGTGCTGCTGCACTTCGGCGCGGCCGACTACCACGCGCGGGTCTGGCTGGGAGACGCTTATCTCGGCGAGCACATCGGCGGCCATACGCCCTTCAGTTTCGACCTCACACCACACCTCGGAACCGGGTCGCTGACCCTCACGGTGCGGGTGGACGACGACCCCCTGGCCCTGGACCAGCCGCGCGGCAAGCAGGACTGGCTGCCGGACGAGCCGCACAAGATCTGGTATCCGCGCACGACGGGCCTCTGGCAGTCGGTGTGGCTCGAGCATGTGCCCGCGCTGCACTTCACCGAACTGGAGGGTACACCCGACCTGACCTCCTGGAGCCTGCGCCTGCGCGCCCGGTTGAACGCGGCGCCGGGGGCAGGGGAGTGGCGGCTCAGGGTGCAGCTCCAGGCCCGCGGCGAGGTGCTGAGCGACGACCTCTACCGCGTGACCGGCCCCGAGATCACCCGGACGGTTCATTTGGCGGACGGCGGCATTGACGACCACCGCCGCGACCTGCTGTGGTCGCCCGAGCACCCGCAGCTCATCGGGGTGCGCGCGTGGCTGCTGCGCGGCGGCGAGGTGATCGACGAGGTGAGCAGTACGACCGCGCTGCGCGAGTTCGGCTGGGCGCAGGGCCGGTTTCTGCTCAACGGGCTGCCGTATACGCTGCGCCTCGTGCTCAACCAGGGCTATTGGCCCGACACCCACATGAGCGCCACCGACGAGCAGCTGCGGCTGGACGCCGAACTCGTGCGGCGGCTGGGCTTCAACGGCGTGCGGATGCACCAGAAGGTCGAGTCGCCCCGTTTCCTGCACTGGTGCGACCAGATCGGCGTGCTCGTCTGGACCGAGCTGCCCAGCGCCTATGCCTACAGCGACCGCAGCGTGGCGGCCCTGACGCGCGAGTGGACCGAGGTCATCCGGCGCGACCGGGGCCGGCCCTGTGTAGCGGCCTGGGTGCCCTTCAACGAGTCGTGGGGGGTGCCGGACCTGCGCACGCACCCGAAAGCCCGCCACCTCGTGCAGTCGCTCTACCACCTCGCACGCAGCCTGGACGACACCCGCCCGGTGCTGGGCAACGACGGCTGGGAGACGATGGTGGGTGACCTGATCGGCGTCCACGACTACACGCCCAAAGCCAAGGTCCTGAAGCGCCGCTACGGTACCCCCGAGCGCACCTGGACCACCCTGCGCAGCGATCAGCCCGGCGGGCGCCAAATCCTGCTCGGCGACCTGGACCCTGGGACCCCGGTGGTCCTGAGCGAGTTCGGAGGCGTGGCCTACGCGCCAGGGGGCGACGCCGGCTGGGGCTATAGCCGCGTGCGCAGCAGCGAGGACTTTCTGGCGGTCTATGCCGAACTGCTGGGCGCGGTGAACCGCTGCATGGGGCTGGCAGGCTTCTGCTACACCCAGCTCACCGACACCTTTCAGGAGCGCAACGGCCTGCTCACCGAGGACCGCGAGCCCAAGGCGCCGCTGGCCGAGCTGTTCCGTGCCACGCAGGGCCGGCGAGGTACCTACGACCAGGACACCGACCCCGATCCCGATCCCCTGGGTTACCTCCTGGAATGGCGCGAGCGCCGCCGGGACGTCGCCGCGGGGCCGGTCACGTTGCCTCAGGCCGACGACCTCACGGTCAACCCGGAGGTCTGAACCGGGGGTGGGCGGCGCCTGCCGGAAAGGAGCGCCGCCCGCCTGCTCAGGCCAGATCGGCCTCGACGACCGGAAAGCCCTCGACCGGGAAGGTGTCCACGTTCGCCGAGCGCTGCTGCACGAGCACGCCGCCGTCCACCGAGACGAACTGACCGGTGATGTACGCCGCGTCGTCCGAGGCGAGGAACAGCGCCGCGCCGGTCATGTCGCCGGCGGTACCGTAGCGGCCCAGCGGCACGGTCTGCTCGCGCACCCGCAGCTCGGCGTCCGTGAGGCCGTAGGTGTTGATGAAGCCCGGCACCACGCCGTTGACCCGGATGCCGTAGGGCGCGAGGTCCAGGGCCATCGCACGCGTCATCGCCTCGATTCCGCCCTTGGTCGCGTCGTAGGCCACGTTGCCCCGGTGCGCGCGGGTCGCCCCGCCCGAGGAGGTGCTGATGATGACACCGCGCCGCCGCCGGGCCATCACGCGCGCGGCGCGGTGCGAGCACAGGAACACGCTCCCCAGGTTCACGCCGATGATGCGGTCCCACCACGCCTCGTCGGCCTCCAGGAAGTGACGGGTGGTGTCGATCAGGCCCGCGTTGTTGTACAGCACGTCGACGTATCCGAGCTCGGCCTCGACCCGCGTAAACATCGCCTCAACCTGTGCGGCGTCCGACACGTCGGCCGGGACGGCGAGCGCGGCGCCGCCCGAGGCCGTGATGCCCTCCACAACCGCTTCGACGAGCTCGGCCCGCACATCGTTTACGGCGACGCGTGCGCCCTCGGCAGCGAAGCGCTCGGCCACCGCGCGTCCGATGCCGCCGCCCGCGCCGGTCACCAGGACCACGCGGCCTTCAAATCTCCTGTCGCTCATCTCAGTCTTCTCCTTGGGGGTCCAGCACCCAGCGCCGCGCCCAGCCGTGGGGCGGGCCGGACACCAGGGGCCGGAACACTATGCGCTGGTTGGGCCGCAGTTGCGCCGCGAGCGGCAGGTCGTCGGGGTGGATGACGGCCGGCTTGTGGTAGCCGCCCAGGCGGCCCCGGTCGTTCAGCAGCAGGATGGGTTGCCCGGCCGGCGTGACCTGCACCGCGCCGTGCGGGGTCGCCTCGCTCACGACCCCCCCGCCCGGCACTTCCGGCCCCTCCAGGCGCACGCCCATGCGGTCCTGCTCGCGCACGGTGAAGGGCGCGCTCGCCAGCGCCACTAGGGCCTCGTAGCTCGCCTGCGGGCCGGGCAGCAGCCGCAGCCGGACCTCATCGCGCGGGGGAGTCAGCGGGGGGGCTGTGTCACCGAAGTAGCCGGTGGCTACCATGCCCTCTCCTATACCCAGCACGTCTCCGGTCCGCAGCGCGCGGCCCACCCGTCCAGTGAGGTCTACACTGCTGCTCCCCAGAAAGGGCAGGGTCTCCAGCCCGCTCGCCACCGCGAGGTAACTGCGTGTGCCCCCCGCTGCCGGCCGGAAGCGCAGCGTTTCGCCCGCGCGCAGCCCGAACGCCGAGTGCGGGGGCACGGGCTCTCCACCGACCACGGCCGTCATGCCGAAGCCGGCCACCGCCACCCGCAGGTCGCGCAGTGCCGTGAGGACCGGCCCCAGCAGTGTCAGCTCCAGCAGGGGCGTGCCAGGCGGGTTGCCAGCCAGCCGGTTGGCGAGGTTGGCAGCGCGGGGGTCGAGCGGGCCGCCGCGCGCCATGCCCACCTGCGCCTGCCGGAAACGCCCAGCGTCCACGAGCACGTCCAGCAGCCCCGGCTTCTCGACCCGCAAGGCAGGATACGCGGGGGTCTCCGGCCACAGCGGGCGCACCGGCGGCAGGGTGGGCGCGGGGCCGTCGCCCGGCACGAAGCGCACGGCGTCGCCCGGCGCCAGCAAGCAGGGTTCGGGCCGGTTCGGGTCGTACAGGGTGCGCAGGGCCGTGCCCAGCAGGTTCCAGCCGCCCGGCGACGGCAGGGGATACACGCAGGTCTGCGCGCCGGCTATGGCCACGGCGTTGAGGGGCACCGCCAGCCTGGGGGTGGAACGCCGGGGCAGCCGCAGCGCCGACTCGACCTCGCCCAGAAAGGGAAACCCGGGCGTGAAGCCCACCGCGTAGACGTGGTACGTGGGGGCCGTGTGCCGCCGGATCACCTCGGCCGGGTCCAGGCCGGTGCGGACAGCCACGTCCGCGAGGTCGGCGCCGTCGTAGCGCACCGGAATCTCGATAGTGCGAGTCTGGTCGGTACGTCCGGCCTGTGTCACGTCATCCTGCACCGCATTCAGATGCCTCCGGACCCAGGCCGCGACGGCCGAGCGCGTCGTCTGCTCGGCGTTGTATTCCACGTACAGGGTGGTGTAGCCGGGGCACAGGTCGGTCACGGCCGGGGGCAGGTCGGCGCGCAGCGCGCGGTGCAGGGCCTGGACCCGCCCGTTGACCGCCCGCCCGATCTCGTCGCCGAAGACGACATAGAAGCCCTCGCCGCGCATCGCCTCAGCCCGGCGCGTCAGGCACGGGGAACATGCGCAGGGTGACGCCCTCGGCCTCCAGCGCGGCGCGCACGGCGCGGGCGATAGCGGGGGCCTGCGGGTTGTCCCCGTGGATGCACAGCGTGTCGGGCCGCGCCTCGAAGAAGCCACCGTCCATCGCCTCGACCCGGCCCTGCGTGACCATCAGGACCGCGCGCCGGGCCGCCGCCTGCGGATCGTGGATGCTCGACCCCGGCAAAGAGCGCGGAGCCAGCCGGCCGTCACGCAGGTACGCCCGCTCTGGAAAGAGTTCGAGGACCACGGGTACGCCCAGCCGCCGCGCCTCCGTTTCCAGCAGGGTCGCGGGCAGCGCCACGAGCGGCAGGCCCAGGTCGCGGGCCGCCTGCGCGATGGCTTCGGCGGTCGGGGCATGGGTCCAGGCGCGGGTCGAGAGCGCGCCGTGCGGTTTGACGTGGCGCACTTCGGTGCCGCCAGCCCGCGCCATGCCCTGAAGCGCGGCGATCTGGTAGAGGGTATCGGCGTACTCCTCCTCGGGCGTGGCCTCGACGATCCGGCGCCCGAAACCCACCCGGTCGGGGTAGCCGGGATGTGCCCCCACCCCCAGGCCACACGTGCGGGCCAGCTCCAGCGTGCGCCGGATGGTCAGCGGATCGCCCGCATGAAAGCCGCAGGCGACGTTGACCGAGGTCAGAGACGGAAAGAGAGCCGCGTCGTCGCCCAGCGCCCAGGGGCCGAAGCTCTCGCCCGCATCGGCGTTCAGGTCGATGCTCACGCTCTCCGGCTTAGCGGGGTCCTGCGCGGTCTGCTCTGCGGGATTCTGACTGTTCACGGTCAGGACCCATTGTGCCCGATCTGCCGGGGCAGCGTCAGCCGGTCACCGGCGCCGCTCCAGTCTCAATCCGGGCGGCTGACCCAGGGCGGACGGGCGAGGGCCGCCGCGCCCATCAGGGGAGCGAGCTCGAACGCCTGACTCTGGCGCACCCGGCAGCCGGGCAGGGCGTCGGCGACCTCCGGCCCGAACAGGCCGAAGGCCCGGCTCACGCTGCCGCCCAGCACCACCGTATCGGCCCTGAACTGCTCGGCCCAGGGCCGCAGCAGCTCGCCGAGATCATAGCCGAACTGCCGGAACACCGCGTAGGCCAGCCGGTCTCCCGCATCGGCACGCTGGGCCAGCACCACGGGGGGCAGGCGCTGCCCGAAGGCCTCCTCGCTCAGGCGCTCCAGGGTACGGCCGCAGGCGTGGTCCTCGAAGATGCCGGGATCGGCCGGCATGTTCCACAGTTCGCCGTCCGGCGGCACGTCCTCGCCGAACGTGACGACCTGGCCTCCGGCCACGAATCCCGACCCCAGGCCGGTGCCCAGGGTCAGCCCGATGAGGCGCGTGGCCGGGTCGGCGCCGGCGTTCCACCACTCGCCCAGCGCGAAGAGGTCGGCGTCGTTGCCGAACACGATCTCGGGCACGGTGCCCAGGTGGCCCACCTGCCCCCGCAGCCGCGAGGCCAGCAGGGGCCGCAGGGCCACGTCGTACAGTCCGGGAAACTTGTGGCGCATCTGCGAGCGGCCGCTGCGTGTGTCGAAGGGGCCCGGAACGGCCACCCCGATATGCACGGCCTCCAGGCCGCCCTCGCCGCAGGCCTCCAGCGCGGCCTGGGCCCAGGTGTCCAACAGGGTCTCCAGGGGCGCGGCGTGGTGCAGGCTGCGCCGCGCCGTGCGCCGCACCTGCCGGGTTTCCAGGTCCACCAGACCGGCCGTGACGTGGCTGCCACCCACGTCCAGGGTCAGCGCCGCCGGACTCACGGCGTGCCTGCCGGGCTCAGCCGCAGCGAGACCGTCTCGAAGGGCCGTACCTGAAGGTGCAGGACGCCGTGTTCCAGCCGGTCACCGGCCTCCCCGGGCAGGGCGTCCTCAAGCAGGTTCAGCCGCTCCGCCGAGTAACGGCCAAGGGTCACGGTGGCCTCGCCGCGTTGCCCGGCAGGTTCGTACACCCGCAGGATCAGGCTCTGGCCGTCCTCGCTGCGCTTCAGGGCGCTGAGCATCAGGGGCAGACCGCCCAGGTGCGGCGCGGCGCGCAGCTCCAGTCGCCCGGCCTGGGCTAACAGGGGGCTGTTCAGGTCCAGCGCTTCCCGGGGGGTGTGTGCCCCGCGCCAGTCGCCCGCATGGGGATACAGGGCGTAGGTCAGGGTGTGTGGGCCCAGGTCGGCCTGCGGATCGGGCCACATGGGACCGCGCACCACGCTCAGGGCCAGCAGACTGCCGCGTACACTGTGGCCGTAACGCCCGTCGTTGAGCAGCGAGACGCCGTAGCCGGGCTCCGAGAGGTCCATCCAACGGTGCGCACTGACCTCGAAGTGTGCGGCGTCGTCGGGTGTGTTGCGGTGCGTGGGCCGGGGCTGGGCCCCCAGGGCGGTCTCGGCCCACGCCTCGTGCGCGCGCACGTTCAGGTCGCTCTCGGCGCGCAGCAGGGTGTGACGCTCCTGCCAGTCGAGGTCCAGCGTGATCTCCAGCCGCGCCGACCCGGCGCACAGCCGGAAGGTCTGCGTGACCTGACTCGCGCGCCAGGGCCGCGTCACCTGCACGGCGCCCCGCAGCGGCCCGTCCTCGACCACGCGCACGGTGCAGGGGCCATCCAGGACCTCGGTGTGCGCCGCGCCCAGGTCGCGCGCCACGTCCCAGGCGTCCCAGGCATAGGGGAGGTCCGGGTAGGCCCGCAGGACATGCCCCTGTGGCCCCAGCACCTCGCGCCCGGTCCGCAGGTCGGTCAGGCGCCGCAGCACTCCGTCCTCGCCGATCTCGGCCCGCAGGGCGCCGTTGTCCAGGACTGTGCCGGAATCGTCCTGGCGCACCGTGACGGACACCGGCAGGGAAGGCGTGGCGGCCGGGCCCGCGCTCCGCCGCAGGGTCAGCGTCCCCATCGCCGGCACGAGCTGGTCCGGGGCGTGAACGAGCAGGCCGCCTTCCACTGCCTGGGTGGGCAGCGCCGCGCCGCCGGCCGACAGCGGGCCCGCATCTGCGGGCAGCAGTACGCTCAGGGGGCGGGGCCAGGGGAGGGGATTGGCGACGGTCCAGGTGTCCGTCTCGGGGGTCCAGCAGGCGCGGGCCAGTTCGGCGGCGCGGGCCGCCACGCCCTCCAGCTCGGGCACCGTGTCGCCGTACACCTCGCGGATGCTCGACCCCGGCAGGATGTCGTGAAACTGGTTGAGGAGCGTGGTCTTCCACAGCTCTCCGAGTTCGGACTGCGCACCTGCGCCTGCCCCGGTCCCTTCTTCCGGGTCGGCCCCAGCCAGGGCACACAGCGCCTCGGCCTCCAAGAGCCGGTGCTCGGCCTGACGGTTCAGGTGCTTGACGCGGGCCTGCGAGGTCAGGGTGCCCCGGTGCAGTTGCAGGTACAGCTCCCCCACCCACACGGGCAGACCCTCCTGCGGCAGGCGCCGGAACAGGTCGTCCACGCGGGTCATGTGCAGGGCGGGCAGACCCGGAAAGTCGCGCAGCAGGTCGTAGGCCTCCAGCATGGGCGCGCTGGGGCCGCCGCCACCGTCGCCGTAGCCGAAGGTAAAGAGGCTGACCGGCGCCTCCTCGCCCCAGCCGGGCGCCGCCTTGCCGCCGAAATTTTCCCAGGTGCCCAGCAGGTCGCTGGGCTGGACGTCGCCGTTGTAGCCGCCCAGGCCGGGCCGGCTGCCACCGGGGTTGTTCAGGCTGTGCGCCGGAATGCGGGTGCCGTCCAGGCCTTCCCACATGAACAGGTCATGCGGAAAGCGCGTCTCCTCGTTCCAGTTGAGTTTGGTCGTGAAAAAGCCGGTCACGCCCCCCTGGACCAGCAGTTGCGGCAGCGCAGGCGTGAACCCGAAGGTGTCGGGCAGCCACGCGACCTCGCAGGTCCGGCCGAACTTCTCGCGGAAATACCCCTGGCCGTACAGCAGGTGCCGCGCGAGCGCCTCGCCGCCGCTCATCTGGCAGTCGGGTTCGACCCACATGCCGCCCACCGGCTCGAACCGGCCCTCGGCCACCCGCCGGGTGATCTTCGCGAACAGTTCGGGGTCGTCCTGTTCTATCCAGGCATAAAGCTGCGCGCTCGACTGGTTGAAGGTGAAGTCGGGGTAGCGGTCCATCAGTTCCATGACGGTGTTCAGGGTCCGCACGCCCTTGCGCCGCGTCTCGGGGACCGGCCACAGCCAGCCCAGGTCAAGGTGGGCGTGGCCGGTCAGGGCCAGCCGGCCGCGCGGCGGGTACTCGGCGCGCAGGTGCGCCAGTCCGGCCCGGAGCTGCATACAGGCGTGCGCGACGCGCGCGGTCACCTCGGGCGAAAGGGGCGTGGTGGGCGGCAGCTCGCGCGGCAGGCTCCAGATGCCCTGGGTGAACGACTCGCCCCCGCCCAGCTCGTGCAGCCGGGCCAGGTGGCCGGCCGCCGCCGAAGGCCACGCGAGCGCACCGACCACCTCGTCGGTGAGGTTCAGGAGCCGCGCGGCGATCTCCGCGCCGTAGCCCTGGCCTGTCAGATCGCTGCCGCCTTCCAGCGCGCCGCGCCCGAGCGTGCGGATGGCGGCGGCCGTCACCGTGAGGTCGTCGAGCAGCGCGGCGACCTGCGGCTGCGGCGCGCACACCCGCGCGCGTTCCAGGTGCGGGCGCGGGACCGGCGACCCGAATAGTCCGCGCGGAACCGCCACCACCTCGGCGCTCAGGCGCTGGCCCGCGCGGGCGCTCCGAGTCAGTGGAGCGCGGCGGTGGTAGGGGTTCAGGCCGCCCCGGTAGACCACCTCACCGTCCAGCGAGGCCGTGAGCAGCGCCTCGCCGCCCACGTCGAGCAGCAGCTCCAGTGGCAGGCCCTCCCAGTCCGGCGTAACCGTCCACTCGCAGCGCAGCCGCACGGGCTGGTCGTCCAGGGTACCGGGGCCTTCGGGCCAGGGCTGACCTTCTTGCAGGCGCACTCCGGCTCGGCCCGGCGCCTGGAAGGTACAGTCGGTCAGTGTCACGGTGCGTTCGTCGCGCCACGCCCCCAGACGGCCCAGGTGGCCCTCGAGTTCCCGGAGCCGGCGTTCCAGACGCGAGAGGGTCACGCGTCCCCCGCGAGCAGGTCAAGATGGGTCAGGACCGTCTCGGCCAGTAGGCTGTTGGCCCAGGCGAACCAGGGGCGGCTGTAGGTGTCCGGTGCGTCGGGGTCGAAGCTCTCGTGCATCAGGCCCGTGCCGGCAGTCGTGTGGGCCAGCGTGTTCAGCAGGGCGACGACCTCGGCGCGGCCCTCGGGGGTCTCCTGCGCCGTCAGGGCCTGCATGCACAGCGCGATGGGCCAGATGCGCCGCCCCGGCGTGTGGGCACTGCCGATCCCGGCGGCATGCCGGCCCGCGTGGTAGTGGGGATTGGCCGCGCTCAGCAGCATGCGCCGGGTGTTGAGGTAGGTGGGGTCGTCCGCGCGGCAGTAGCCCAGGTAGGGGGCCGCGAGCAGGCTGGGCACGTTGGCGTCGTCCATGAGGAGCCAGTTCCCCAGGCCGTCGGTCTCGTAGGCGTACACCCGCCCGAATTCCGGGTGTTCGGTCACGCCGTGCGTCTCGATGCCCTCGCGGATGTCGACGGCCAGGGTCTCAGCCCGCGCAGCCAGTTCGGCGTCGCCGTACAGCTCCCGCACGAGTTGCGCAGCCTGGCGCAGCACCACGGCGGCGAACATGTTGGCCGGCACGAGGTACGGATAGGTGCAGGCGTCGTCGCTGGGCCGGAACCCCGACCACACCATGCCGGTGGGAGCGTGGGCCGCGCCCCGGCCGCCGCGCGCCAGCGTGTCGCTGGGCAGCACGCAGTATTCGGCGGGCCGCTCGAACCGGTAGGCCGAGCGGCCGTCGTGGTCCTGTTCGGTCGTCATGACGTCCATGATGCGCTCCAGGGTGGGGCGCAGGTCCAGGGGCAGTTCGCTGGTCGCCCGCCAGTAGCGCCACGCGAGCCACAGCGGAAAGCACAGCGAGTCCAGCTCAAATTTGCGCTCCCAGACCCAGGGGCCGGGCGGCGGCACGTCGAAATGGTATTCATTGCCCGGCTCACGGTTGAAGGCGTTGGCGTAGGGGTCGGTTTCCAGCAGGTGCGCCTGCTGAAGAATCACGCCGGCCACGGTACGGCGCACCTCGGGGTCGGCGGCGCACAGGGCCAGGTACGGGCTGACCTGCGCCGCCGAGTCGCGCAGCCACATGGCTGGGATGTCGCCGGTCTGCACGAAGGTCTGGCCCTCCGGAAGGTCTTCGAGGGTGGTCTGCCAGGTGTTCGGGAAGCACTGCGTGAACAGGGTCGCCAGTTCGGGCTGCCCAGCGAGGCGGGCGCGTACCTGCGAGATCACGGTGAACATCGCCGGAGTCAGGTCGCGGCGCGGCGCGGGCATGGGAACGTCGTGGACGGGTGGGGCGGGGGCAGGGTGTGAACTCACGGGAAGGTCCTCGGGAAGAAAAGGAAAACGTGAAGAGCAGGAACGGGGCGGACGGTGAAAAAGAAGGGGGCCGCCCAGTGGACCTGGGCGGCGGAGAGAGGGCCGGGAGGGGGCAGGGGACCCCTGCGAAGCGCCCGAAGCGCCTCAGCCGCTCAGTTGCAGTTGGACTTGTAGACGTACTGCGCGAAGGCGGGCTGGTTGATGTTGTTCTGGGTCAGGCCGACGCCGCCGGTGGGCTGCGACTTGGCGACGGCCTGGCCCATCAGGGCCTTGCGGGCGGTCTCGACGGCCAGGGCACCCATCTGGGCGGGCTTCTGGGCCACGATGGCCTGAATCTGGTTGGACTTGAGGGCCTGCACGAGTGCGGGGGCGGCGTCGAAGCTCACGACGCTGATCTTGTCGCGGCGGCTGGCGGGCAGCTGGCGGATCGCCCCGGCGGCCACGAGCGCCTCGTTGTTGGCGATCAGGAACATGCCGGTGATGTCGGGATTGGCGGCAAAGGCGGCGCTGAAGGCCGAGGCGTCCTCGCTGATACCCTTGTAGGCGATCTTGATGTTCTTGTGGTTGGCTTTCATCTCGTCGATAAAGCCCTGGATGCGGTCGGCGACGGTGGTGATGCCGGGCGTGATGGGAGGAATGAGCGCCGTGCCCTTCTCGCCCATGAGCTTGGCGAGGGTGCGGGCCGCTTCGGCGCCCAGGGCGCGGTTGTCTGAGGAGATGTTCGAGACCACGAAGCCCGAGTCGGTGAGGCGCGTGTCCACCCCGACGATCTTGATGCCCTTGTCGTTGGCGGCCTTGAGGGGAGCGTACAGCGCGCGGCCGTCGTTCACGGCGATGGCGATGGCCTGCACGCCGCTGGCGGTCACGGCGTTGACCACCGGAGTCTGGAGGGTGGCGTCCCAGCGGGGCGCGCCCTGGATGGTCAGCTCCACGTCGCCCAGGCGCCGGGCAGCTTCCTGCGCGCCGCACTGCATCGAGGTGTAGAAGTTGTCGGTCGTCGTGCCCAGGATCAGGGCGATGCGGTACTTCTTGGCCGCAGTGGCCTTGGTCGTAGTGGCGCTCTGGGCACCGGCGCCGTGGGCGCTGGCGGCGAGGACGAGGGCAGACAGACCGGCGGTGACGAAGTGACGCATGTGGTTCTCCTTGGGGGTAGTCCTGTCGGGACCGGTAGAGGGGCGAGAAAAGGGGGTGAACTGGAGAGGTGGGTGCCGGAGCAGGGAAGGGGAGGCTCAGCCGCCCTCGGTCCGCCCCCGGCGCTTGACGAGGTCGATGTAGACGACGGCGATGAGCACGATGCCGACGATGATGTACTGCCAGTAGGGAAGGACCTGCATCATCACGAGGCCGTTGGAGAGGACGCCCGGGATGAAGACGCCGATGGCCGTGCCGATCACGGTGCCGGTGCCGCCGAAGAGGCTGGTGCCCCCCAGGACCACGCCCAGCAGCGCGGTGAGGTTGTCGTTCTGGTGGGCGGCCAGGGTGGTCGAGCCGTAGCGGGCCAAGCTCATGAAGCCTGCCAGTCCGGCCCCAGCCCCCGAGATGAGGTACAGGCTGATGGCGACGCGGTCCACGTTGATGCCGGCGCGGCGCGCGGCCTCGGCGTTGCTGCCGATGGCGCAGGTGTACTGCCCGAAGCGGGTCTGCGAGAGCACGAAAGCCCCGATGAGTACGGCGGCGGCGGCCACCAGGATAGGCACGGGCAGGCCCAGGATGCGGCCCTGGCCCAGCGTGTCGAGCATGACCTTGGGTACGGCGTACAGGTCCACGCCCCCGGTGAGGACGTAGGCGGCGCCCTGGGCGATGCTCAGGGTCCCAAGCGTCACGATGATGCTGGGTACGCGCGCCTTGACGATCAGAAAGCCGTTGAGCAGCCCGGCGAGCAGGCCGGTGCCCAGGCACACCACCAGACCCAGCAGCACCGCGCCCCAGCCGCCGTTGCTGCCGCCGGCCAGCGTCATGGCCTGGGTGCCCAGCACGCAGGAGAACACGAGGACGGCGCCGACCGAGAGGTCGAAGCGGGCGCTGGTCATGATGAAGGTCAGCCCCACGCCCAGCAGCACGATGCCCGAGTAGTCGACGAGCAGCGTCTGGAGGTTGTAGAGGGTGGCGAACTTGCCCGGAAACAGCGCGGCGAAGATAGCCATGACTACCAGGAGGGTGCCGGCCGTCAGGGTCGCCTGCGATCCCAGGAGGCGGCGGGCAGCGAGTTTCAGGGGCGAGGCCGGCGCGGCGCCGGGCGTGCGCGAAAGGCTCATGCGGCTCCCGGAACGCTCAGGCCGGTCATGGCGGCCACGACGTCTTCGATGGTGGTGTCGTTCTTGTGGAACTGCGCGACGCGGCGGCCCAGGCGCAGCACTTCGATGCGGTCGGCGACCTCGAAGACGTGCTGCATGTTGTGGCTCACCAGCACGACCGCCACGCCCTGATCGCGGACCCGCAGGATCAGATCGTTGACGTGGCGCGCCTGCACCACGCCCAGGGCGGCGGTGGGTTCGTCCATCAGGACCATCTTGCTGGCCCACACCATCGCGCGCGCCACCGCGACGCCCTGGCGCTGTCCACCGGACATGCCGATGACCTTGGCCTGCGCGTCCTGGATGTTCACGCCCAGGCGGGTGAAGGCCTCGACCGTGCGCTCACGCATGGCCTTGCGGTCAATGACCCCCAAGCGGCCTAGCAGGCCAGGACGCAGAATCTCGCGGCCCAGGAACAGGTTGCCTGCCGGGTCCAGGTCCGGAATCAGGGCGAGGTCCTGAAAGACGGTCTCGATGCCCAGGCTGCGGGCGTCGAGCGGCGAGCGCATCTCGACTGGGCGGCCCTCGATCAGCACCTGACCCTCGTCGGGCCGGATGGTACCGGTGATGGCCTTGACCAGCGTGCTCTTGCCGGCGCCGTTGTCGCCCAGCAGCGCCACGACTTCGCCGGGATAGACGGTGAAGTCGGCGCCGCGCAGGGCCTCGACATGGCCATAACGCTTGGTAATTCCCCTCGTTTCGAGGAGGGGGGCGGAACCGGTGGGCGGCGAGTAGGTCATGGGCACCTCAGGGCAGGGCAAAGGCCGTCTCCAACAGGAAAAACGGCGGCGGGTACGAACAGCGGGGCGTGTCTCGGCAGATGCGCGGTGGGTTGTGACAACGTTGACATGATCGTAGTCATCTGGCATTTGACTGTCAAGACCCCACCCGTTCCTGTCGGGTGGACACCTAGTGCCACCGAGCCGGAAATTTCTGCGGCTGGCAGGGCTTTTGCCAAATCGGCTTCAAATGACCCCTCGTCTAGACCGCTGTAGAGACGCCGAATCGCTGAGCCCCTCCAGCTCTTTTCGTCTCGAGAAGCAAAAAAATCGCACAACTTTTCCGACAACGTTGTCATAGGATGAGTCATGCCTTTTCGTCTTCCCTATGGCCTGTCCGGTGCCCAGGCCAGCTTGGTGTCGGCCTGCCGTACTCCGGCCGGAGTCCGCGTTACCCGGTCAGGTGCCACGGCATGACCGACGCACCCGAGTCCAGGCCGGCGCGGCCTTTGCCCCCTCTGCGGTCAGCCTCTACACTCCCCCCTATGAGTTCCCGGCCCACCATGCACGACGTCGCCCGGCTCGCAGGGGTGAGCATCAAGACGGTGTCACGGGTGGTCAATCAGGAGCCGCGGGTGGACCCCGACACCCGCTCGCGCGTCCAGGTCGCCATCGAAGAACTGGGCTTCCGGCGCAACGAACAGGCGCGCAGCCTGCGACCAGGGCAGTCGACCGCCCTGATCGGGCTGGTGACGGGCGACCTGAGCAACCCGTTCTATTCCTCCATCGCACGCGGGATCGAGGAGGTCGCCCATGAATACGGCCACCTGCTGCTGACCGCGAGCAGCGAAGAGCAGCCCGGGCGCGAGCGGCAGGTCATTGAGGCGTTCTTGCAGCACAACGTCGCCGGGCTGGTGGTCGTGCCGACGCCCGAGGCGCACCTGCAGCTCACGCCGGGGGCGCTGCGCGGCATTCCGGTCGTGGCTGTCGACCGGCCCATCGGCACGTCGGGGCACTTCGACTCGGTCGTCCTGAACAACCGCGCGGGTGCACATGCGGCCGTGACCCACCTCCTGCGCGACGGTCATACCCGCGTGGCCATGATCGACGGCGACCCCGCGGTCTATACGGGCCGCGAGCGCACGGCCGGCTACCTGGAGGCCCTCGCCGAAGCCGGGATCGTGTCGGACCCCGCCCTGATTCTCCAGGGGTACCACGGCGACCGGCAGGCCGAGGCCGCCATGCACGTTCTGCTCGACATGGCGACTCGCCCCACGGCCGTCTTCGTGACCAACAACCGCATCGCGCTGGGGGCACTCAAGGCCCTGCACGCCCGGCGCCGCAGCCTCGCCCTGGCGAGCTTCGACGATTTCGAGCTGGCCGGTATCCTGCCCACCCCCATGACCCTGGTGTCCTACGACGCGGTCGAGATGGGCCGTCAGGCGGCCCGGCGGCTGTTCGGGCGCATCGAGCGCCGCGGCGGCCCGCCCGCCGACATCATCATCCCCGTCAAGTTGCACCTGCCCGAGGAGGCGAACTGATCCGGACCCCGGTTCAGGCCGGGCCGGCCGGAGCGTCGAGGGTCACCGGCTCACCGCCGCGCCGGGCGGATTCCTGCATCGCCAGCACGATCTCCTGGTCGAGCCGGGCCTGCCAGGGGCCGTAGCTGGGTTCCCCACCCATGCGGATCGCCTCTACGAGACTCAAGATGCAGCCGGCCACCCCGATCTCGTCGTCGTGCCACTGCGGGCCGTGCCCCTGGCGCGCGGGCCGGAAGGGATTGGCCCAGGTGACGGCCGGCAGCTGCGGGTCGCCCGTGTGGGCCACGATCTCGCGCAGCGCGCCGCCGTCGTTGCGCTCCAGGCGGCGTTCGAGTGTGATGAACTGCGGGGCCTCACCGTCGGGGGTCAGGAGGCTCAGGCGCTCCTGCACGTCCAGACCTACGCCGACGCTCAGGCCCATGCCGCGCTCGGCCAGGAACCGCCCCGAGCGCCACCAGCGCAGTGCCGAGTCATAACCCACGCTCGTCCAGTGGAAAAGGCCCACCTGCCCACCGTCGAACTCGACCAGCCCGTGCTCCTGCGTCTCCTGCCGGGGGCCACGGGTGTCTGCCAGCGGCGACCAGTGCGCCGCCAGGGGGTACTCGTGCACCGAGCCGCTGACCCGCAGGGGGCGCGCGCCGAAGCCCAGATAGCTGCGCATCACGCTCACGCCGTGATAGCCGTGCCCGGCAAAATCGTTGAAGGAGCTGTGAACCCGCCCGAACAGCCCGCTCTCCAGCAGCCGCAGCTTGATCTGCTCCATCGGGCGGCGGTGGAACTGCTCGGCCACCTCGATCTTGACCCCCCGGCTCCGCGCGGCGGCGATGATCGCGTCGGCCTCCGCCAGCGTCGGGGCGATGGGAGTCTCAAGCAGAACGTGCAGGCCATGTTCCACCGCCATCAGGCCGACCTCGCCGTTCGCCGCGCCCGCGACCGACACTACGGCGAGGTCGGGGGCAGTGTGCCGGATCAGTTCGGCGAGATCGGTGAAGTGCGGGACACCCAGGCTCTGGCCCAGGCGCGCGGCGCTGTCGGGGCTGCGTCCCCACACCGCCACGAGCTGCGTGTCCTGCGCCAGCCCGCGCAGGAGGGGGCCGTACAGGTAGTCCGAGCGGGCCGAGGTGCCGACGAGGGCAACCCGTAGGGGCTGGGAAGCGGAAGTCATGGCCTCAGCATAGGGCCGGGTGGGACCAGTTCCCGGAAACAGAGTGTATTCCCCGATACCGGACGCGCCGGAGCTGTCAATTTCCCCCATCGGGCGGAACCGTCATGAAGTTGTCCTTATATTGCCGGAAATGTGAATCGAGCGTATGGGACGGGGAAAAACAGACAAATTCATTCCCATTCGGCGTTTTGACAGATCTATCACAGTTCAATGTGGAGCTGTTGGTCTGGGTTGCGTAAAGTCCGCTCCTGCGTTTTGCCTGTTTGGAAGGCGAAAAACACCGTCCTAGAGGTTGAAAGACCTGTCCGCCCCTCCAGGTGTCCTCGGGTCAATTGCCTATGCCGGCATATTGACAGCGCTGTCAGGTGAGATTTTTTACAGTTCTCGCCGTTGGGTCGCTGGCGTGCAGGGCATGGCCGGTGCGGCCCCGGCCGGTTTCCGCCCTTCCTCGTCCCCGATCCAAAGGAGTGTTATGGCTATTTTCGGTGATCTCGCGCATCACACGCTCACCGATCTGTTCAAAGTCCTGAGTGCCCAGGCGGGAACCCTGTTCTTTCACCAGGCCTATCAGGGCCGGACAGTCGAGATGGTGCTGGAGGGCGGCGTCCTGAGCGCCCTGTACGTGGACGGTTTTCCGGTCCCCGGTGCGGCGCAGGCCCAGGCGACCGTGCAGCATCTGCACGCCCAGGGGCAGGGAGCCTTCGAGTTCCAGCCCCGGTCAGCCACGCCGGGCGTCGGCGCCCGTCAGGGAGCACGGCTCTACGCCCTCCCCCTGCACGACCTGCTTCAGGACACGCTGGCCCGGACCATTCCCGCCGATCAGCTCCCGCACCCCGAGACCCGGTTCGTGGCCCAGCCGTCCGGGGCCGAGGTCCCGGCGGCGCTCGTGCCGGGCTGGCAGCTGCTCGCCCCGAACCTGCGGACGGGGGCCAGCGCCGCCGAACTCGCGCGCCTGACTGGTCAGTCCGAGGCCGAGCTTCAGGCCACGCTGTACCGCCTACGCGCCGCCGACCTGATCGCTCCGCTGAGGACCGTGGCGCTCTCGGCCCCTGCGGTGGCTGATTCCTCCGGAGCACCCACCCCCTTGACGGCCGCGCCGGTGGCGGCCCCCGCCCCACTACTGCGCCGGCTGTTGGGCGCACTGCGCCGCCTCACCGGCTCGGGAGCCGCATGACCATCCTCAGCGCCCTTCCCCTGAAACTGGTCGTTTCCGGCCCGGTCGGGGCCGGCAAGACCACCTTCGTCCAGACCCTCTCGCAGACGCCCGTCGTCGCCACCGAAGCCGAGGCCAGCGAGGACATCGGCAAGGCCAACACCACCGTCGCCTTCGACTTCGGCACCCTCACTCTGGGTGGCCAGGAACTGCACCTCTACGGCACCCCCGGCCAGGACCGCTTCAGCTTCATGTGGGAGGTGCTGTGCGAGGGCGCGCTGGGCCTCGTCCTCCTCGTCGCTGGAGACCGCCCGCAGGACTTCTTGCCTGCCCGCAACATCTTCGAGTTCATCACCAGCCGCATCGCCGTGCCCTTCGTGATCGGCGTGACCCGCCAGGACCAGCCCCGTGTCTGGGCCCCGGCCGACGTGGCGCTGTATTTCGGCCTGCCCGAAGACCGCGTGCTGGGCCTGAACGCCACCTCTGAGGAAGACGCCCGCCGGGTGCTCGCGCACCTGCTGGAACTCACCCTGAACGCGGCCCCCACCGTTTCGTCTGCCCCGAATCCCGGCCCCTCGCCTCTTTTCTGACCCTTCAAGGAGCGTCCCATGACCGCAACGCTGAGCAAGCAAGACCGCCTGAACACCACCCTGAGCACCCTGCGCGCCGCCCTGCCGGAGCTGCGCGGCGCGCTGATTGCCACGGTGGACGGCCTGCCCATCGCCCAGACGATGGGCGCGGGCACCGACGCCAACCGCGTGGCCGCGATGGCCGCGACCGCCCTGGGCCTGGGCAAGCGCATCAACGACACGCTGGGCTCGGGCACCCTGACCGACATGAGCGTGGGCGGCAGCGACGGCCAGGTGTACATCTACGCGGCGGGCACCAAGGGCGTGCTGGCCGTGGTGGCCCCGACCGGCGTGAACCTCGGGCTGCTGCACATGGAAGCCCGCGACGCCGCCCAGGAAGTCGCCGGCATCCTGTAAGCCCCCGCCACCGGACTCTCCTGCCATGACCGCGTCCGGCGACCGCCTCAACACCATCCTTTCTAGCCTTTACCCCAGGAGAACTTCCATGACCACTGCCACCGATTCCTACGTCCGCAGCGAGCTGGGCGAATTCAGCTCGGTCGTCTGCTTCAAGGCCGTCATCGTCGGCGTCGAGGACACCCTCGGCCCGGACGGCGCCGCCGTCGTCTTCACCCGCGCCGGCAAGGTGCGCGGCCGTGACCTCGTGGCCAGCCTGGGCCTGACCGGCAGCAACGTGCCGGTCGAGCAGCTCGCCGGCTTGCTCGACCAGGCCATCGGCCGCGACGGCACCCGTCTGGCCGCCGTGACGCGGGCGTACCACGAGGGCGAGAACGTTGTCATCGAGACGCAGGACACCGTGTGCTCGGCCGGCGAGGCGCAGGGCAGCGACCGCAAGTGCACGTTCACGCTCGGCGCGGTATGGGGCGCGCTCGAAGCCGTGACCGGCAACATGTACCTGGGCGAGCATACCGACAGCGTGCTGCGCGGCGGCTCGAGCGACAAGTTCGTCTTCTCGCCGCTCTGAATCTCAGGGAGGCCCCGGTGATCTCCTGTTCATGTGGGGAGCGCCGGGGCCTTTTCCTATGGTTTCTCCGGGAGTGGCGGCCACCATTGACCTGGACGCGGAGAACAGAGAAGAGACGGCTGGTTCTGGCCTTCCCTGGAAGGGTTCGCGTCTGCTGGATGGGGAGAGGCCGGGGCGCAGAGGGAAGTGCTCCTGGAGAGGTTCCCACATGGTCGATGGCTTGGCCCGCGTTCAGTTGCCGGAATTCCTCGCCATACTGGGGCCATGAAACTTTCAGTGGCGCAAATCACGCGGGCGGAAGACGTGCGTGATCTGTACCAGGCGGCCGGAGCTGGCGCGGCGCGGCTCCGGTTGCTGGCCGCTCTGGGCCGCGAGCTCCGGGAACAGCGTGACGAGCGCGGCGTCTGGGAAGTGGCCCTGCGCGCCGCCGGTCAGGTCTATGCGGCCCGGTATGGCTGGGTGCTCGGTCATCAGGGCCGGGTGCTGTCGGGCCCGGATCAGCCTCCACCGGAGTCGGTGCTCCTGGCGCTGCAAGAGTCGGACGCGCCGTCCAAGGGGATGTTGCCGGACACTGACGCCCCGCGTGCGGACGGGGGCCTGGCAGGTCTGGTGCCCGGCGACGGACAGGCCGGATTCACACGGCTCCGTGACGGCTCCGTCCTGCAGGTGCCCGTCTGTGCGGGCCGGCAGAGGCTGGGGACCCTGGTGTTGGGTGGTGAGCCTGGGCCGATGGACCCAGATGCCAGCGACCTGCTGACCCTGGAGGTGCTGGCCGGGCAGGTGGGCACGGCGGCGCAACTGCTGCGGCTCTCGGCCGAACTGACCCGCACGTCGCGGCAGGCGCGGCATCTGCGCCGCGAGGAGATGAGTGCCCGCGCCAGCAGTCTCGAACCGCAGGCCGGGCTGGGCGGCGACCTGTTGACGGCGCGCGAACGGGAAGTGCTGACCCACGTGGCGCGCGGCCTGAGCAATCCCGAGATCGGCGCGGCCCTGGGCATTCGGGCGGGCACGGCCAAGATTCATGTCGAGCGCATCCTGAGCAAGCTGGGCGCGCCTGACCGCATGGGTGCGGCGACGCTGGGGCTGTCGCTGGGCCTGATTGAGCCGTGAGGTCGGCGCCGCGGCCCTGGCACAGGTGACTCACTGAGTCTGGTTGACTGGCGACGAACGGCCGCTCTACCTGAGAGTGTGCGGCTGAGGATGAACTCACGCGGCCCCGGATCAGGCCCGGGTACCCGCCGCCCCAGGTCTGGCGTCTCGCTCAGCGGTTCGGGAACTTCTCCGAAGTAAATCCAGTCGGCCAGTGCCGACAGAGCGGGCCTCGAAAATGGTGGAGAAATCTTCTCGGTGGCCAGTCCGAACCTGCGCGGCTCATTGCCCGGAGTACGCCAAGCTCACAGTTGTTCATACTCGTGACGCAGTGCTTGCTAGGCACTGACGTTTTCACCACTGCCCTTGTTCTCGCCCCTGCCGTTGATGACTCAACGCGGCGCAACCATCCATAGCCGACAGACCTGACTTGACGACCCATCAGGCTTTGCTCGAAAGCAGTTCGCGTCCCGACTCGGATTAATGACGGGAGCGCAAGATCAACTCAGTTCTCACGCCGGCCAGGGGGCAACTGGGCAGCACGCCGTAGAGCAAGTAGGGCAATTACCAGGAAGGCCACTTCCGAGAGGAGTGCAACAATGCCGGCCGGCTCGCTCCAGTTGCCTACGTCATCGCGAGCCCCTGGCAGGCCCACGGTGCGGGTCAGCACATAAAAGACGATAGCCCCGTCCGAGATGACCGAGCCCAACACGTAGCCGGTCCGCCAGAGATTGGAGAGCAACCAAGCTCCTGCCGCTGCACATCCGGCGACCAACAGGATGTACAACCAGCCCATGTAGGGAGTTTCTCCCAGTTTCTCGGGAATATCCCGGAAGTGAATCCAGCCCGTCAGGGTGAGCAAGACCAGCCCTAAGATGGGCCGGGCGGGCAGGGCAGTTTGAGACATCAGGAACCTCCATTGCCCGGAAAATGAGTCCGGGTCCTGATGGGAAGAAGTGAACCCGGACACGGCCGGATTCCCTGGACTTCCATCCAGGCTTACTTGCCGCGCACCGGCAGGGGCTGGCCGTTGTTGAGGTCCGCGCCGCTGTCGGGGTCGGTCGGCGTGTTCTGCAGGAAGGCCCGCATCTGCCACTGGTACTTCTCGATGATGTGCTCAACTTCCTACAGCAGATTGGCTGTCGTGGGGTCCACCTTCTCGACGTCGCCGACACGCTGGTAGATGCGCTGGCCCACCGTTTCGTACTGGTAGGTGAAGAACGAGATCACCTGTGCGTCGTCCAGAAAACCGCCAGGAATCTCCGGCAGTCTCGAGGCCGCGACGACAGTGATCGCGCGGCCATCGCTCGACGCGCCGACCGAGAGCTGACGTTCCGCGACCTCGTCGGCATACTTGCTGATGCCCTCGTAGTGATCCTGGAGCAGTTCGTGCAGTGTGTACCACAGCGTACCGGACACGTTCCAGTGGGCCTGTTTGGTCTGGAGCTGCAATGCCTGAAGTTCGGTCAAGGTATTTTGCAGTGCCTGGACGCTCTTCTTGAGGTCGGTGGTGCCGGAACTGGGCAGGGTGGTCGCGCGGTTGTAGGGCAGAGGGGACGCTGTACCCGTACTCTGGGCACTCGCCTGTCCGCTGCTCGGCGCCGCCGCGTTGACATTGGTCGAGGGGATACCGGTACCGGCACTCTGGGCACCGGCACCGCCCGCGAGAGCAGAACCGAACAGCAGGGCCGAGGTGATCAGGATGTTCTTCATAGGGTCTCCGTGAAGCTGCGAACGTGCGCTGCGAGCGGGAACTGGACGCATAGGCTTCTGCCCCAGACGCTAGAGAACGGGTGTTAGACGGGTGCAAGAACTTCCGGCCTGTAAAGGGCGAATAAATGCGGGTCCGCCGGCAATTTCCGGAGAGCCGCCTAGCATGGCGCTATGACTGCGCCCCCCTCTCTCTCCGGACGGCTCTAGGGCGGTGCGGCTGCTTCTAGTCGAGGACGACCGCCGGATCGCTCTCCCGACCATCAACGCCCTGACCGATGTCGGACACGACGTGCAGTGGGAGGCGGACGGCACTCAGGGTCTGGCGAGAGCCCAGGAAGGCCGCTTCGACGCTCTCCTGCTTGATGTCATGCTTCCTGGCCTCGGCGGCTTCGAGGTCGCCCGGCAGTTGCGAACCGGCGGTAACGAGCTGCCCATTGTCTTCCTGACGGCGCGCGGTGGGCTGGAAGACCGCGTTGAAGGTCTGGATCTGGGTGGTGACGCCTACCTGGTCAAGCCGTTCGAGCTGCCCGAGCTGCTGGCGGTCCTCCGGGCTGTCGTCCGGCGAGGCGCCGCGGTCAGAAGTGCCCGGATCGTCTTCGCCGGCGGCGCGGGTCTGCTGGACATCGCCGTCCGCCGGCTGCTGTGGCAGGGTCAGACCGTCGGGCTCACCGGCCGGGAATACGCGCTTCTGGAGGTCTTGGTCCTGTCGAGAGAAAGGTGGTTTACCCGTGAGGAACTGCTCTCTCGGATCTGGGGACCGGAATTCACGGGCGAGATGCGCGTCGTTGATGTTTACGTCAGTTACCTGAGGCGAAAGCTGGCGCCAGAAGCCATCCAGAGTTTTCGGGGGCTGGGATACCGCGTTCCGTGACCATCCGCACCCGGTTGGCCCTCGGCGTGGCACTCCAGACCGCCCTGGTCGTCCTCGTCGTCGCCGCTGTGCAGTTCCTCGCGCTCCGTTCCTTTCTGGTGACGGCGGAGTATCAACGCCTGACGACATTGCTGCCCGTACTGGAACAGGAAGTCGGCCGCGGCCCGCCCGCTCCGGCAGGCCAGCCGCTGACTCTCACGGCTCTCCCACGCAACGTGGACGCGCGGGTCATCATGGATGGCCGGGTCGTGGCAGTCACGGAGGAATTTCCGGACCTGCCCACCGAACTGCCGGCCGGATACGCGCCCCGCTCCAGTCATCAGGTCCTTGTGGCCGCTGTATCGGTCGGTGGCAAGGTCGCGCAGGCCCAGGTCGCCAGCGACGTTCTGGGCGTTGTCGATCCGCTCCGGGCCTATCTGCGGGCGCTGGCGGTGACTGTTCCGGCTGCGGCCGCTCTCGTCGCCTTTCTGAGCTTCCTGCTTGCTGGCCAGCTTCTGCGGCCGCTCGCCCGACTTCAGGAGGCGGCGACCCGGCTGGGGCAGGGCGGACATCTGCGCCGCCCACTGCCGGGTGTGGAGCGAAATGATGAACTCGGCCGCCTGGCCAGCACCCTGCAGGCTTCCTTCGCCCAACTGGCGGAAGTGCGGGAACGCGAGGAAGAGTTCACGCGGGCCGCCGCCCACGATCTGCGCTCCCCTCTCGCGGCCCTCAAAATCCGGCTTCAGGGGTCGTTGACGGGACGGCGTGACTTGGTGCGGCTGAAGGACGACCTGCGCGAAGCCCTGGTGGACGTCAACCGGATGCAGCGCCTGACGGAACACCTGCTGCTGCTGGCGCGCGGAACGCAGTCGGTCCAGCGGCTTCCGGTGGACCTGGACCGACTGACCGGTGAAATCGTGGACCGGGCGCGTGAAGCGGCTCCAGAGATCAGACTGGAGTTCGTGACCTCCGGCGAGGCGACCCTGATGGGCGACGAGGTGCTGCTCACCCGCATGGTCGAGAATCTGATCGGCAATGCCCTGCACCACGGCGGAGGAGCGGACGTGACTGCCGAGGTCACCGGTACAGCTGGCGAAGTCCGGCTCGTGGTGCAGGATGCCGGACCGGGTGTACCTACCGCCAATCTGCCTTACCTGGCGCAGCCCTTCTATCAGGTCGACAAGACGAGAAGTGACGAAGGCAATGGTCTGGGTCTGGCCATCGTGCAGCGGGCCGTGCAGCTTCAGGGCGGTGAACTCCAGTTCGGTCCCGGTCCGCTGTCGGGATTGGCGGTGACGGTCATCCTGCCGCGAAGTGCGGGAAGCGGAGGGACTTCTCGCTGAGCCCTCCTCGCTTGCTCGGCTGGCCAGCCACAGCCGAGGCTCCAGGTCGGCCGTCTGTCGTGCCGCGCGCGAGGTGCAGCACCTGAGGCCGACCTGGAGTCATTGCGCCACCTGCCTCTGCCAGGGCACTGCATACCCCAATTCCACGTAGATTCGGGCGAAGGCCAAAAAGAAGCGGAGGCCGAAGGTGGCCTCCACTCGAACATAAGGTCTACTTGGTAATCAGACTCAGGGCTACGGGAACGTTGACTGTCTTGGCGGGCACCTTGCCGGTTTTGACCATCTCTAGGGCGCGCTGGACCCCGAGGCGGCCGATGTCGCCGGGGCGCTGCGCGACCGTCGCGGCCAGGGTGCCGGCCTTGACGGCGGCCAGGGCATCCGGCGTGGCGTCGAAGCCCACGACCAGGATCTTGCGCTTGCTGGCCTGTACAGCCTGCGAAGCCCCAAGCGCCATCTCGTCGTTGTGGGCAAACACGGCCGCAATGGTGGGCTGCGACTGGAGGATGTTTTCCATCACGCTCAGGCCCTTGGCGCGGTTGAAGTCGGCCGGCTGGCTGGCGACGCGCTTGAGCCCGGTCGCCGTCTTGAGCACCGCGTTGAACCCTGCGCCACGGTCACGGGCCGCGCTTGATCCGGGAATCCCCTGGAGTTCGACCACGTTGCCGCGCCCGCCCAGCAGTTTCTTGATGTAGTCGCCGGCCAGCTTGCCGCCCGCGACGTTGTCGGACGCGACGTGGTAGGCGACCTTGCCGCCGTTGGCGCTGCGGTCCACGGTGATCACCGGAATGTTCGCGGCGTTGGCGGCCAGGATGCTGGGGATGATGGCGTCGCTGTCGGTGGCGTTGACGATGATGACCTTGACCTTGCGGGTGATGAGGTCCTCGATGTCGCTGGCCTGCTTGTCGGCGCGGTCCTGGGCGTCGAGGACGACGAGGTCGGCCCTGCCGGCGGTCGCCGCCTTCTTGGCTCCGTCACGCAGCTCGACGAAGAAGGGGTTGTTGAGGGTGCTCAGGCTCAGGCCGATGACGGGCCTGCTCTGGGCGGCGGCGCTGGTGGCGAGGGTCAGCAGGGCGAGCGTCAGGTACTTGTTCATGGAAGACCTCCGGGGTCTGAGGAAAGTGTCGTGAAGAGTCAGTTGCGGTTGAGCAGGCGTTCAAGCAGCAGCGCGCCGAGAATTACGCCGCCCTTGACGATCTGCTGGTAGAAGGCGTTGACGTCGAGGAGGTTCATGGCGTTGTTCAGCACGCCGATGATCAGGGCGCCCAGCAGGGTCCCGATGACCGTGCCGCGCCCGCCCGAGAGGCTGGTGCCCCCGACCACGACCGCCGCGATGGCGTCGAGTTCGAATCCGCTGCCGGCCGTGGGCTGCGCCGAATACAGCCGGGACGTGAGCAGCAGGGCCGCGACCGCGCTGAGCAGACCGCTGAAGGCGTACACCGTGACCTTGAGCTTCTCGACGCCCAGACCGGCGAAGCGGGCGGCGTCCTCGCTGCTGCCAAGGGCATAGATGCCGCGCCCCCAGGCGGTGCGGCGCAGGGCGAACCAGGTGATGCCCAGGGCGATCAGGGCGACGATCGCCGTGCTGGGTAGCCCCAGCCAGTCGGTGTTTCCGAAGGCCTGAAAGGTGCTGCTCAGGCCGCTGACGGGCGTGCCGTCGGTCATCACCAGGGTCACGCCCCGCCAGATGGTCAGGGCCGCGAGCGTCACCACGAAGGGCGCGATGCGGCCGTACGCTACCACCAGACCGTTGAGCGCCCCGATCACTCCCCCGGCCACGAGCACAATCAGTGCCGTGAGGCCGAAGGGCAGGCCCGCGTGGTCGAGCAGCGCCGCGCCCACCCCGACCACTGCCACGATGGAGCCGACCGACAGGTCGATTCCCGCCGTGAGGATGACAGCCGTCATGCCGAAGGCCAGCAGGGCGTTGACGCTGGTCTGGCGGGCGATGTTCAGGAGGTTGCCGCCGGTCAGGAAGCGGTCGGACAGCAGGCTCGCCACGATGACCAGCGCGGCGAAGATGAACCACAGGCCGTAGCGGCTCAGGGTCAGGCGAACAGGGTTAGGCGACGCTTGCACCAGTGACATGGGCCGTGACCTCCTCGAGAGAAATGGGGGCGTGAAGTTCCTTGACGACCGCGCCGTCCCGGAAGACCAGGACCCGCCCGGCGAGGCCCAGCACCTCGGGCGAGTCGCTGCTCGACAGCACGACGGGCAGACCCGCGCGGCTCAGGCCGGCGATGACCTCGTAGATCTCCTCGCGCGCGCCGATGTCGACGCCGCGCGTGGGCTCCTCCAGCACGAGGACCTGCGGGCGCGTGGCCAGCACCCGGCCCAGCACCACCTTCTGCTGGTTGCCGCCCGACAGGGCGCCCACGCGGTACTCGGGGTTGGCGGGGCGGACGTGCAGGTCCTCCATCCAGCGCCGCACCAGGGCGCGTTCGGCCCCCGGCTGCACGACGCCCAGGCGCGTGACCTGCCCGAGGCTCGACAGGGCAATGTTCTCGCGGATGGTGCCGTCGAGGACCGCGCCCTCGGTCTTGCGGTCCTCGGGCACCACCCCGATGCCCACTCGCCGGGCGTCCTGGGGCGAGCGTACCCGGCGGCCGTTCCAGGTACTGCGGCCCCCCACGCCCATCAGGGCGCGCGTGGCGGCGGTGCGCCCACTGCCGATGATGCCCACCAGACCCACGATCTCGCCGCGCCGCAGCGTCAGCTCGAAGGGGGGCTGGGTCTCCGGCGCCACCTGCACGGTAAAGGCGACCTCCGGCTGCGCCGGATGCACGCGCGACTGCACCTCGACGTGGCGGCCGACTATCCACTCGATGATCTGGGCGGGTGTGGTGTCCCGGACGGCCGCCGTGGCGACCTTCCGGCCGTCGCGCAGCACGGTGACGCGGTCGGCGATGCGGAAGACCTCGGCGAGGTGGTGCGAGATATAGACCACCGACACGCCGCGGGCCCGCACCTGCCCGATGAAGGTGAAGAGCTGCTCGATCTCGTGACTGGTCAGCGGCGCGGTGGGTTCGTCGAGAACCAGCACCTGGGTATCCCCGATCAGGGCGCGGGCAATGGCGACCATCTGCCGCTCGCCGACGGTGAGGGTCCGCACCGGGCGGCCCAGCGGCAGCCGGAGACCGAGGTCGCCCAGCTGTGCCTGCGCCCGCGCCCGCAGCTCGCGGTCGTTCGCCACTGGCCGCATGCTGCCGAGAAACAGGTTTTCCTCGACGGTCAGGTCGGGAGCGAGGCTCAGTTCCTGGAACAGCATCCGCACGCCCTGGCGCGACGCCTCGGCGACGCTGCGGAAGCGCACCGGTTGCCCGCCCAGGGTGATCTCGCCCCCGGTCGGCGGCTGCACGCCCGCCAGAATCTTCATCAGGGTGCTTTTGCCTGCTCCGTTCTCGCCCAGCAGCGCGTGGACCTCGCCGGGGAGGATGTCGAGGTCAATGCCGTGCAGCACGGTCACTGGCCCGAACTGCCGGGTGATGCCCCGCATACTCAGCCGGGGGGTAGGTAGATGGGGCGCCGTCATCAGAAATTCACCCCGCAGTGCAGGATCACGTTGGCGTAGGGCGTCGCCTCACCCGTGCGCACGACCGCGAGCGCGCTGGGCAGAGCCGCCTTGAGCTCCTCGTGCGAGATCTCCGCGGGCCTCTTTGCCGGCGCGCCGTCCAATACGCTGCATAGCTCGGCGTACCACCCGGGAGACTCCTGGCGGGTCTCGGCCGCCACGGTCGCGCCCTCGATCACCAGTTCGCTCAGTACGGCCCGCAGCACGTCCAGCAGCGCAGGCAGGCCCGCCGTGACCCCCAGTTCGATGCACGGCGTTCCAGCAGGAATGGGCAGTCCCGTGTCGGCCAGCACGATGGTCTGGGTGTGCCCGGCCCGCGCGACCAGGGCGCTGAGTTCCGGATGCAGGAGGCCGCTGCGCTTCACGCCGCGCCCCCTTGCAGACCCCGTTCGATCTCTTCACGCGAGGGCATGCTGGGCTGCGCGCCCTCGCGGGTGCAGGCCAGCGAGGCGGCCACGGTCGCCCGGCGCATCGCCCCTTCCAGCGGCTCGCCGCCCCCCAGTGCTCCGGCCAGCACCCCCACATACGTGTCGCCGGCACCGGTCGAGTCGACGACCTTCACGGCCGGCGCCGGGACCCGGATCAGCGCTGCACCGTCCAGATCGCTACTCAGGGCCGCGCTGCCTTCACCGCCCAACGTGACGAGCACTGTACGTGGCCCCTGGGCCTGGACGCGGCGCAGCTGTTCCTCCAGGTCGCCGGGGCCGCTCAGCGTCTCCAGCTCGCCCTCGTTGACGACGAGCACGTCCACGTCGGCCAGCAGGCCTACGGGCAACGAGGCGGCGGGCGCGGCGTTCAGGATGACCCGGACGCCCTGCGCCTGTGCCGCACGGGCGTAGGCCTGCACCGTCTCCAGAGGAATTTCCAGTTGCAGCACGAGCACGTCGGTGCCCTGGAGGGGCGGGAGCTGAGTGGAGGTCAGGCCCGCGTTTGCCCCCGAGGCCACGGCGATGACGTTCTCGCCGGACTCGGCCACGGTGATGAAGGCCGCGCCGGTGGGCAGGGGCAGCGTAAGGCAGAGGTCCTGGACACCGCTGGAGCGCAGCGAGTCGCGTAGGACGCCGGCGTAGGGGTCATCTCCCAGAGCGCCGAAGAACTGGGTGGGGAAGCCGGCCCGGGCGCAGGCGACGGCCTGGTTGGCGCCCTTGCCGCCAGGGGCGGTGCTGAACCCCGGCCCCAGGACGGTTTCGCCGGGGCGAGGAAGGTGAGAGACGCGGGTGATGAAATCGAGATTGGCGCTGCCTGCGACGAGAATCAAGGGGACCTCCGGGAGGACGCGGGGGCGGTGGAGCCGCGCACGATCAGTTCGGTGGGAATGCGGGCCAGAGAAACGGGAGGGTGGCCGGGGTGGAGGGCCTGTTCGACCGCCTGCCGGGCGAGCGCCTGCGTGTCCTGGCGCACGGTGGTCAGGGCCGGCGAACTCAGGGCCGCCCAGGAGATGTCGTCGAAACCGGCCAGCGAGAGGTCGCTGGGCACCCCCAGGCCCCGGCTCTGGGCGGCGCTCAGCGCTCCGAGGGCCAGGGTGTCGTTGGCGGCTAGCAGGGCGGTCGCGCCCGGGTGGGCGTCGAGCAGGGCGTGGGCTCCGGCGCGGCCGTCCTCGACGCCGTAGCTGCTGTAATGCAGCGCCGTGGGCGGAAGCTGGACGCCGGCGCGGCGGATTTCCTCGAGCATGCCCTGAACCCGCTCGCCCGGCTCGCCGTGACGGTCGGGACCGGCCAGAATAACCACCTCGCGGTGTCCCAGAGCCATGAGGTGGGCCGCGGCCAGACGCCCGCCCTGCACCTTGTTGCTCTGGACCGTGAGATGGCCCCCGACCTCGCGGTCGATCAGGATCAGGGGCAGGGAAGCCTGGAGGCGCTCGGCAGTCCCGACCGCCGGCACCACCAGTAGAGCGTCGACCCCCCGCCGCGCGAACGTGGTCAGGGCCTCGGCCTGCACCCCAGGATCGTCGTGGGAGTCCGACAGTAGGACGGCGTAGCCGCGCCGGCGCGCTTCCTGCTCAATGCTCTGGGCGAGTTTGGGGAAAAAGGGGTTCGTGAGATCTGGAATCAGCAGTCCGAGGGTCGAGCTTTTGCCCGTCCGCAGAGCCTGGGCGGTGTGAGACGGCTGATAGCCCAGGGTGCTGATAGCCGTGCGGACGCGCTGCTCGACCGCCGGGCTGACCGGCTTGGTCCCGTTGACGACGAACGATACGGTCGCTGTCGAGACGCCGGCCGCACGGGCGACCTGGACCAGAGTGACGGCGGATTTGGGGACCATAGACGACCTCAAAGTGGGTTAAACGTTTAACCCGGATAGAGAGCATGGTTTCATCTTTCAAACCGCCGACAGACGCGATAGACAAGTGGAACGAGACCCTTAAGGTCACCAGAGGTTTAAACGTTTAACTGGAGTTTACGGACCTGGGCCAGCGTCGTCAAGACCCTGGGAAGCGCAGATCCCAATGACGTTGAGTGCGCTGGGATGGGGCGGCAGTGAACAGAGATGAACTGCGCCCCTCCAGGCCTTGCAGGGCTCATCTTGAGAACCGGCAACCAGCGGCCAGACGGCAGAAAATGGAGACGGTAGGGCGAGATACCGTCTCCAGCACAGGTTGTGACTACGAATTGTCAGGAATTCAGCTCAGACGCGGGCAGGGAAGGCCAGGTAGCCCTCGAAGAGGCGGCGGTGGAACTGCCGGCCCTGGCGCTCGACGAGCGTGCCCTGCATCAGGCCGTTCTGGGTGGTGACCTGAACTTCGCAGCGGCCGTCGTTCAACAGGCAAGCCTTGTTCAGGGCTTCCAGGTCCGCGAGCGACCCCCCCTTGGGAAGGCCAGTCGTGTCGGCCGAAATCGTGAGCCGCTTGTTGGGTGCAACATGGTACCGGCCTTCGAGGATAAGCATCCGTACACTCTAGACCCTCCCGGCAAAAGCAATTGGTGCCCTCCACCTTCTCGGCCAGCCCTAGACCGGGTGCCGTGCCTTCACCACTCTGCTTTCAGATCAGGCCGGCCGCGGGCAGCGCTACGTCAATTGGCCTGGTCGCTCAGCATTATAGCCGGGTAGAATTGACGAGCAGATTTTTATCCAGGTAAAATACAGCCATGCAAAACGATACCTACACAGCGTTTCAGGGTCACCGTCTTCTCGTGCAGGGTCCGCTTGGCGAGGTGTTGCGGCAGGCCAAGCCCTGTCTCGACGCAGGCGAAAACCTCCTGATCTTCGAAGACCGGACGGGGAAGCAGGTCGATTTCGACGTCCGGGGAACGGAGGAGGAGATGCTGGCCCGCGAAGCCCCCGAGGCGCCCCGTCCGGGTCCCGGTCGGCCGCGGCTGGGCGTCACCGCCCGCGAGGTCACCCTGTTGCCCCGGCACTGGCAGTGGCTCGACGAGCAGCGTGGCGGCGCATCGGCGACCCTGCGCCGCCTCGTCGACGAGGCCCGCAAGGGAGACGCTCAGCGGTTCCGCGCCGGGCAGGCGGCGGAGGCGGCGGGCCGGTTCCTGACCGCCATAGCCGGGGATCACCCCCACTTCGAGGACGTGACCCGCGCCCTCTACGCCGCAGACCGGCCCCGGTTCACGGCGCTGATGGCCGACTGGCCCACCGACGTCCGCACGCATGCCCTCACCCTGGCATACGACGCCTTCCCCCCAGTCGAGGATGGGTCGGCGGCACTGGCTGATTCCTGATCTTTCCAGGGTAGCGGGGACGCAGGTAGGCGATCCCGAGAGAAGGAAGCGCGCCGGCGCAGCGGCCTTCGGGCATAGTGGGGCGCATGTCTGTGCTGAAACTGAGCAGTGAAGTCTGGGGCCGCAGTCCGGCCGGCCGTGACGTGCAGCAGTTCACGCTGGCCTCGCCCACCGCCGAGGTCCGCGTCATGACCTACGGCGGCGTCATCACCAGTGTCCGCACGCCCGACCGCCGGGGCGAGTGGGGCGAGATCACGCTCGGGCACAGCGGCGCGGCCCCCTACTTCGACCGGGCCACGGCGTCCTTCTTCGGGGCGCTCATCGGGCGCTACGGTAACCGTATAGAGGCGGGGCGCTTCACGCTGGACGGTCAGGCCTATCAGCTGCCACTCAACGACGGCCCCAACACGCTGCACGGCGGGCCGGGCGGGTTTGACCAGCACGACTGGGACGCCCGGACCGAGGTGGCGGACGACGCCCTGAGCCTGGTCCTCACGCGCCGCAGTCCCGACGGCGAGGAAGGCTTTCCCGGCGCGCTGGACGTGTCGGTCACGTACCGCCTGAGCGCCGACGGCACCCTGGACCTGCTGTACCGCGCGGCGACCGACTGGCCCACGGTGGTCAACCTGACCAACCACACCTACTGGAACCTGAGCGGCGACCGGGACGTGCTCGGACACGTGCTGGAGCTGCCTGCCCGGCGCTTTGTGCCCGTGCGCGCCGACATGATTCCGACTGGAGAGGTCGCGGAGGTGCAGGGAACGCCGCTGGATTTCCGGGTGCCGCAGGCGGTCGGCGCGCGCATTGGGGAGGCGCATGAGCAACTGCGCCTCGCAGGAGGCTATGACCACACCTTCGTCCTGGAAGGCGAGCCAGACGCCGTGGGCCTGCGCCGGGCTGCCCACCTGAGCGAGCCGGTGGGCGGCCGGACGTTGGAGGTCTGGACAAGCGAGCCCGGCGTGCAGTTCTACAGCGGGAACTTCCTGACCGGGCAGCCAGGACGCGCGGAGCAGCCGTACCCCAAGCACTGGGGCCTGTGCCTGGAAACCCAGCATTACCCCGACAGCCCCAACCAGCCGCAGTTTCCCTCAACGCGACTAGACCCGGGGCAGGTCTACCACTCGCACACCCGCTACCGTTTCGGGACCACCGGAGGCTGACCCGGCCCGTCCGGAGTCCGTACTACACTGGGGCCACGATGAACAAGGAATATGGAAGCGGCGCCGAGGCGCTGCGCGGCGCCGTGCAGGACGGCCAGACGGTGGCCGTGGGGGGCTTCGGGCTGTGCGGCATTCCCGAGGCCCTGATCGTGGCCCTGCGTGACAGCGGCGTGCGCGACCTGACGGTGGCGAGCAACAATGCGGGCGTCGACGACTTTGGGCTCGGGCTCCTCCTGCGCACCCGTCAGATTCGCCGCATGATCTCCAGCTACGTCGGCGAAAACAAGGAATTTGAGCGCCAGTACCTCGCGGGCGAGCTGGAGCTTGAATTCACGCCCCAGGGTACCCTGGCCGAGAGGTTGCGGGCCGGCGGCGCGGGCATTCCCGGCTTCTACACGAAAACCGGCGTGGGCACGGTCGTCGCCGAGGGCAAGGAGCACAAGGACTTCGGCGGCCAGACCTACCTGCTCGAACGCGGCATCGTGGCCGACCTCGCGCTCGTCAAGGCCTGGAAGGCCGACCGCGCCGGGAATCTGGTGTACCGCAAAACCGCCCAGAACTTCAATCCGGTCGTGGCGACCTGTGGCCGCCTGACCGTGGCCGAGGTCGAGGAGATCGTCGAGGTGGGAGAACTGAACCCCGACCACATCGTTACTCCGGGGATCTACGTGCACCGCATCGTCGTGAACGCGCAGCCCGAGAAGCGTATCGAGCAGCGCACCGTGCGCGCCGCGGCCGCGGGGAGTGCGGCGTGAGCTGGTCGCGCGACGAGATGGCGGCGCGGGCGGCGCGCGAACTGCGCGGCGGGATGTACGTGAATCTGGGGATCGGGCTGCCCACCCTGGTCGCCAACCACATTCCGGCGGGGATGGACGTGACGCTGCAATCCGAAAACGGCCTGCTGGGGATCGGGCCTTTTCCGACCGAGGCGGAGGTGGACCCGGACCTCATCAACGCGGGCAAGCAGACGGTGACGGCGCAGCCGGGGGCGAGCTTTTTTTCGAGCGCCGAATCCTTCGCCATGATCCGGGGCGGGCACGTGGATCTGGCGATTCTGGGGGCCATGCAGGTGAGCGAGCGCGGCGACCTCGCCAACTGGATGATTCCCGGCAAGATGGTCAAGGGGATGGGCGGCGCGATGGACCTCGTGGCGGGTGTGCGGCGGGTGGTCGTGCTCATGGAGCACGCGGCCAGGGACGGAGCGCCCAAGCTGCTGCGCGAATGCACGCTGCCGCTGACCGGCCAAGGCGTGGTGCACCGAGTCATCACTGAACTGGGGGTTCTGGACGTGACGCCGGCGGGATTCGTGCTGGCCGAGCTTGCGCCGGGTGTCACGCGGGCCCAGATCGGGGCCCGGACCGGCGCCGAGATCCAAGATTCCTGAAGGCAGCACACATCACATACATCTTTCGGTGGATGCGATGAGAGAGAATTAATGCACAGATAAAGTGACTTGTGGCAGACTTCCGGCGATGCCCAGCCAAGCCGAAGTTCGCCCGCCCTCCGGAAGGTCCGAGTAATGCGTCTCCGCCCCCTGCTGGCGGTTCTGGGGCTGGCCCTGGGGGGCCTGGCCACAGCCGCCGGCTACACGGTGCAGACCGGCGATACCCTCTACAACGTGGCGCGGCGCAGCGGCAGCACGGTCGAGGCCATCATGGCCCTGAATCACCTGAACAACAGCAACCTGCAACTCGGGCAGGTGCTCACGCTGCCCGGCGGCCTCACGTCCCTGCCGCCAGCGCCTCCTTTAGGCAGCCTGGGGCCGGTCGCCCTGCCGGGGTCGATCGGTCTCGCCGAGGGTCCGGCCGCGCCGGTGACGAGCGTGCAGGGAATGGGCGCGGCCCAGGCGGCCCCGGTGGTCCTCTCGGCCGCGCCCATCCGCACGCCCCAACGGCCGACGAGCACGCGGCTCGAACGCGGCCTGTTCACGCCCTCACGCCTGCCGGTCGCCGGGGGCACGACCCTGCGCGCGGCCTCGACCGGAGCGGGATCCGGCGCGCGGCCCCAGAGCGTGTACCTCCAGGTGGGCTACGAGGCCCAGACCTTCAACAACTGTGGCCCGGCCAGTGTGGCGAGCGTGATGCGCGCCTTTGGGCGTCCGGTGTCGCAGCGCGATTACCAGCAGGTTCTGCGGCCCACTGGCGGTTACACCCAGACCCGCGACGTGTCGGACCTGCTCGTCCGTCAGGGCCTCCAGGCCCCGCTGCGCCGCAGCGGCACGGTCGAGGCGATCAAGGACGAGCTCGCCGCCGGGCACCCGGTCATCGTGTTGCAGTACCACAGCGTCTACGGCAAGACTCCACACTTCCGCGTGGTGCGCGGATACGACGAGACGCAGGGCATCCTGATCATGAGCGATTCGATCAGTGGCCCCAACGTCGCTCTGACCGAGCGCGACTTCGACGTGCTGTGGAATATGCAGGGCCGGCAGTACATCCCCGTCAGCCGGGGCTGAGCCGGGCGGCGCAGGGGGGACGGTGCGGCAGCCGTCTCCCCTTCCTTTTGCCCTGCATATGGCCACAGAGCATCCCCGAGCGGACACAATTGACGCGCACGTAAATTCCGGCCTATGCTGCCTTCACATTTCAACTCGTGGAGGCAAATGATGGCCCTGAAGGAACTGTTCGACCTGTCCGGCAAGACGGCGCTCATCACGGGTGGCTCGCGTGGCCTGGGACTCCAGATCGCCGAGGCGCTCGGGGAATACGGCGCGCGCGTGGTCCTGACCGCCCGCAAGCAGAACGAGCTCGACGAAGCGCTGGCCCACCTGAGTGGCCTGGGCATCACGGCGTCGGTGTATGCCAACGACTTGGGCGATTTCGGGTCGCTGGACCCGCTCGTCGATCGCGTCGTCTCAGAAGTGGGGGAGATCGACATTCTCGTCAACAACGCCGGGGCGACCTGGGGCGCGCCGACGGTCGAGCATCCGCTCGACGCCTGGATGAAGGTGATGAACGTCAACCTCAACGGCACCTTTGTCCTCACCCAGAGTGTGCTGCGCCGCTGCATGCTGCCGCGCGGCTGGGGCCGGATCATCAACGTGGCGAGCGTGGCGGGGTTGCAGGGCAACGACCCGAACATGACACCCACGCTGGCCTACAACACCTCCAAGGGCGGCCTCGTGAATTTCACGCGCGCCCTGTCGTCCGAAGTCGCGGCGCGCGGCGTGACGGTCAACAGTATCTGCCCCGGCTACTTTCCGACCAAGATGACGCGCGGCACGCTGGCCTACGGCGAGCAGGCCATCCTGGACCACACGCCCATGCGCCGGCTGGGCGGCCCGGAGGACCTCAAGGGACTGGCGCTGCTGCTCGCCAGCGACGCCTCGACCTTTGTGACCGGCCAGAACATCGCGGTGGACGGCGGCGTCAGCGCGGTATGAGGGCGGCCCGATGAGGAGGACGCGGTGACGCCCGAGGAACTTCCCGCCCGCATCGGGCAGGAGATCGCCCTGTCGGCCTGGGTGCCGGTCACTCAGGAGCGCGTGAACGCCTTTGCGGAGGCGACCGGCGACCACCAGTTCATCCATACCGACCCCGAGCGGGCGGCGGCCGGTCCCTTCGGCGCGCCCATCGCCCACGGCTTCCTGACCCTGTCGCTGCTGGCGGGCGAGTTCTCGGTGCAGGGCGGCGGCGTGAGGATCGAGAACAGCCGCCTGACCGTGAACTACGGCCTGAACAAGGTGCGCTTCGTCGCGCCCGTCCGGGTCGGCGCGCGCCTGCGCAACCACGCCGTGCTCCGGAGCGTGGAACCGGGACCGGACTACGTCCAGATCACCGTGCAGAACACCATCGAGATCGAAGGCGAGGCGAGACCCGCCTGCGTCGCCGACAGCATCTTCCGGGTGTACCTCTAAGGGACCCTGCGGCACTGGAGGACTTTCTATGACCCTGTTCGACCTTTCCCCCCGCACCGCCGACCTGCACGCGCGACTCCTGAAGTTCATGGACGAGCACATCTACCCCAACGAGCAGGAATTCGAGCGCCAGCGCAACGAGGGCAACCGCTGGGCGCACATCCAGCTTATCGAGGACCTCAAACCCAGGGCGCGGGCCGAGGGCCTGTGGAACCTGTTCCTGCCGCCTGCCAGCGACCCGGCCGGAGAGTTCGGAGCGGGCCTGAGCAACCTGGAGTACGCGCCGCTGTGCGAGGTCATGGGCCGGGTCTGGTGGGCGCCCGAAATCTTTAACTGCGGCGCTCCCGATACCGGCAACATGGAGGTGCTGGCCCGCTACGGTACGCCCGAGCAGCAGGCGCAGTGGCTCGTGCCGCTCCTCAACGGCGAGATCCGCTCGGCCTTCTCGATGACCGAGCCGGACGTGGCGAGCAGCGACGCGACCAACATCCAGTCGAGCATCGTGCGCGACGGCGACGAGTACGTCATCAACGGTGACAAGTGGTGGTCAAGCGGCGCGGGCGACTCGCGCTGCAAGGTCAGCATCTTCATGGGCAAGACCGACCCCGGCGCCGAGCGTCACCTCCAGCAGTCCATGATCCTGGTGCCGCTGGACACGCCCGGAGTGACCACCGAGCGCCCCCTGACCGTGTTCGGTTACGACGACGCGCCGCACGGCCATATGCAGATGACCTTCCGGGACGTGCGCGTGCCCGCCAGTAACCTCCTGCTGGGCGAGGGCCGGGGCTTCGAGATCGCGCAGGGCCGGCTGGGGCCGGGGCGCATCCACCACTGCATGAGGTTGATCGGGCAGGCCGAGCGCGCACTGGAACTCATGGTGGCCCGTGCAGGGCGCCGCGTGGCTTTCGGCAAGCCGCTGGCGGCGCACCAGCATGTGCAGGAACTCATCGCCCAGAGCCGCATGGAAATAGACCAGGCGCGGCTGCTGACCCTGCACGCCGCTCACATGATGGACACGGTGGGCAACAAGGCGGCACGTGGCCAGATCGCGGCGATCAAGGTGGTTGCGCCCAACGTGGCCCTGCGGGTCATCGACCGGGCCATCCAGGTGTACGGCGGCGAGGGCGTCTCGCAGGACACGCCCCTGGCGATGATGTACGCCCAGGCCCGTACGCTGCGGCTGGCCGATGGCCCCGACATCGTGCACATCGGCACGGTGGCCAAGGAAGAACTGCGCCGTCAGGGCGTGGACCTGCGGGCCGGGCGGCCGCGTACCGATTCCGCCCCCAAGGGAGCGAACTGATATGGAATTCAACGGCAAAGTGATCGTCGTGACGGGAGCGGCCTCGGGCATCGGACTGGCGCTGGCGACCCGGTTCGTGGCAGAGGGGGCGACCGTGATCGCCTCTGACCGCAACGCCGACGCGGGCGCGCAGAAGGCCACCGAGATGGGCGCGCGTTTCGTGGCCGCCGACATCGGACAGGAAGAGGGCGTCAAGGGACTGATCGACGACGTGTTGGCCAAGGAAGGCCACATTGACCTGTTCTGCTCCAACGCCGGAATCGCGGTCGGGGAAGGGCCGGAGACGCCCGACAAGACCTGGGACCTGATCCACCGCGTCAACGTGATGAGCCACGTCTGGGCCGCGCGCCACCTGCTGCCGCACATGCTGGAGCGTGGCGAGGGTCACCTGCTGAACACGGCGTCGGCGGCGGGCCTGCTCACCGAACTGCACTCGGCTCCCTACGCCGTGACCAAGCACGCGGCCCTGGCCTTTGCCGAGTGGCTGGCCGTGACCTACGGCGACCGGGGCATCCGGGTGTCGTGCCTGTGCCCCGAGGGCGTCTGGACCCCGATGATCCAGAACGCGCCGATCCTGCAGCAGACCGCCATCAGCACCGACGAACTCGTCGAGAAGACGCTGGAGGTGCTGCGCCGCGACGGCTTTCTGGTCACCACGCACCCGACCACGCTGGTCTCGTTCCAGAACAAGGCGAACGACTACGACGGCTGGATCGGTAAGATGCGCCGGCTGCGCCTCAAGGCGATGGCACTCCTCGCGGGGCACGGGACGGCTCCTGCTGGCGCTGCACCTGTCTCTGCCGCTGCTCCGGGTGAGCAGGGGTGAGTCAGCCCCAGGACACCGCTCCCGTGCGGGCCGGCGAGGAGCTGCCGCTCGACCGCCTGCGCGACGCCCTGCGCGGCCAGGTCGCCGGGGACGTGGCCGCGCTGGAGGTGCGGCAGTTCCCGGGCGGGTTTTCCAACCTGACCTACCTGCTGCGGGCGGGCGACCACGAGTATGTCCTGCGCCGCGCGCCGCTGGGGCCGGTTGCCAAGGGAGCGCACGACATGGCGCGCGAGTTCCGGCTGCTGGAGCGGGTCAGCCCGGTGTTCCCGGCTGCGCCCAGGCCTGCGCTGCTCGTCGAGGATGAAGCGGTGCTGGGCGCCCCTTTCTATCTCATGGAGCGGCGCCGGGGCGTGGTCGTGCGGTCGCGGCTGCCGGACGCCTACGCGGCGAATCCGGACGCCCCCCGACAGCTCTCGGAGGCGCTCGTGGATACGCTCGCCGCCCTGCACGCCGTGGACATCTCGGCAGCGGGACTTAGCGAGCTCGGCCGCCCCGAGGGGTTCAATACCCGGCAGGTGTCGGGCTGGGCCGGGCGTTGGCGGCGCGCACGCGACCTGCTGCAAGGCTCGGGCGACCTGCCCCCGCCCGCCGAGCTGCGCGACGAACTGGTCATCGCGTGGCTCGAGGCCCATACGCCGCCCGAGAGCGCGCACACGCTGGTGCACAACGACTTCAAGCTCGACAACCTGATGTTCGCCGAAACCGACCCGGCGCACGTCACGGCCCTGCTCGACTGGGAGATGACCACGGTGGGCGACCCCCTGGCCGACCTGGGCCTGAGCCTGACCTACTGGACGATGCCCGAGCAGCCCGGCGGGGCGCGCAGCCGCGTGGGCGCCGCCGCCAGCGACCAGGGCTTCCTGACCCGCGAGGAATTTCTGGCGCGCTATGCCGGGCGCAGTGGGCGCGACGTGAGCAACGTGGCGTGGTACGAGGTGCTCGGGCACTTCAAGCTCGCGGTCATCGTCCTCCAGATTTTCGCGCGCTACCGCGCTGGTCAGACCACGGACCCCCGGTTCGCTCCGCTGGCGGCCCAGGCGAAGTGGCTCATCGGCGAGGCGTGGCGCCGCATTGCTGCGGATGCGGGAGGCGAGGCCGCCTTCCAGCCGACCGATGAGTGAACTGATTCTGGTCAGGCACGGGCAGGCGACCCCCTTCGAAGCCGATACGGACCGCCTGTCGGCGCTGGGCGAGGCGCAGGCCCGCGCGGTGGGCGAAGGGCTGGCGGCCCTGGGTACCGTGCCTACCCATGTCCTGCACGGGCCGCTCGTGCGCCAGCGCCGCACGGCCCTGCTGGCTGCCGGGGCGGCGGGCGGCGACTGGCCCGGCCCCCAGGAGGACCCCCGACTGGCCGAGTACGACGGTGACGGTCTGGTTCGCCTCCTGGCTCCGCTGTACGCGGCCCGGAACGCCGACTTCGCCGCGCAGGTGGGCGCCTTCGAGGCGCGGCGGGCCGAAGGTGGTCCGGGCCGCAACCGCGCCTTTCAGGGCGTGCTCGAAACCCTGGCGGAGGCGTGGCGCCTGGGCGACGTGACCCACCCCGGCGTCGAGGGCTGGCCCGAGTTCCGGTCCCGGGTGCGCGCGGCCTTCGCGGACGTGCTGGCCTTGCCCTCCGGCAGTACGGCCGTGGTCTTCACGAGTGGTGGCGTGACCGGGCTGGCGGTCGCCCTGAGTCTGGACGCCCCCGATACGGCCGCCCTGAAGCTCAACTGGCGCGTGAAGAACGGTAGCCTGACCCGCCTGACCTTCGGTGGCGGTCGCGTCAGTCTGGACACCTTCAACGAGACGGCCCACCTGCCGGGCGACCTGTCGAGCTGGCGCTGAGACGGTGATGGGCGAGGCTGGGCTGCGGTGTTTCTGCCGCAGTCCAGTTCGCCTCGGAATATGTTCGGGCTGGAGCCATTGTTCGGCAGCGGCAGCCACGCTTATGAACCACAGCGGCGTGGTGCCAAACGGGACCAAGCGCGGGAGAACCTGTCGTTGGGTGGCTGGATCTCATCCCCAGACCAGACGACGTACCCAGACGGCATTTCACCTTTGAAACCGCTTTCAAGGCTATACTCCGGGCATGATCCGCAATGTCACCCTGGCAGAAGTGGCCCGCGAGGCCGGGGTGTCCCCCAGCACCGTCTCGCGCATCCTGAACGGTACCGCGCGCGTGAAGGGCGACAAGGAACTGTCGGTGCGCCGTGCCATCGACCTGCTGGGCTACCGACCCAACGCCTTCGCGCGTGGACTGGCGACTGGAGCATCGGGAAGCATCGGGGTCCTCACCCAGGACATCGCCAGTCCCTTCTACAACGACGCCCTGAGCGGCATTGAGCGCGGGCTGATGGGCAGTGGCTACTCGCCCATCATCATCAGCGGGCATTGGCGGACCCATGAAGAGGAACATGCAGTCGAGCTCCTCCTCGCGCGCCGGGTCGAGGCCCTCATCGTGCTGGGCGGCCAGTTGCCGGACCAGGAACTGCGCGACCTCGCCGCGCGCCTGCCCGTGGCGGTGCTGGGCCGGCCGCTCGACCTGAGCGAATTTGGCGGAGCCAGCATCGCCCTGAACAACCGGCAGGCATCACGTGATCTCGTCACGCACCTGCTCGACCGCGGCCACCGCGTCATCGGGCACATCATGGGTCTGGCCGACCAGGAAGACGCGCAGGAGCGGCTGGACGGCTACCGCGAGGCGTTGGAGTCGCGCAGCGTGGCCTACGTGCCGTCGCTGGTGGTGCAGGGTGACTTCCGCGAGCCTTCGGGTTTGATCGGGATGCAGCGGCTCCTCGCGGCGCACCCCGACATCACGGCCGCGTTCTGCGCGAACGACCAGATGGCCTACGGGGCGCGGCTGGCGCTGTACCGCCTGGGCATCCGCGTGCCCGAGGACGTGTCGCTCGTGGGGTTCGACGACCTGCCGGGGTCGTGCTACACCACGCCGCCCCTCACCTCGGTTCGCCAGCCGATGGAGGAGATGGGCCAGTGGCTCGCCCGCTTCGTGCTGGGACAGCTGGTGGGGGAGGCCGTGCCGCCCTTCACGCCGCGCCTGGAGCTGCAACTGCGCGAGTCGGTGGCGTCCCGGCGTCCGTGAAACCCGTTTCACAGCGGTCCGGTGCCTGTGCAGCCCGGACCGCTCTTTTCTGTCGCGTCGCCTCGACACAAACTTCGCCTTGAAAGAACGTTCTTTTCGCCCTGAGACGACACTTTTGGGTAAATGACCTGACTGTCTTCTGACGCTAAGACGATCTGGAACGTTTCAGGCGTCCCGCAGCGTGAAAGACGTTCTTGACAACGCTTTCAAGACGTCTTAAGCTCTCCCTAAGCTCAACCCAAGTGTTCCGCCGCGCAGACGTCCGAGTCTGTGTGCTTCTGTCCTGGCCGCCGGTCTTCCGGTTGGTCCTCGCCCGGCCGCCTGTTTACCTGGCCCTTCCCGCTCCCGAATCTGGAGGATGTCCCCTATGCGTAAACTGCTCATGGTGTCTCTCGCGCTCGTTACGGCCGCCGCGCTCCCCACCGCCTCGGCCCAGACCAAGAAGACCATCACCATCGGCGTCTTCCCCGACCTCGACAGCGTGGTCAAGGCGGCGCTGCCGGGCTTCTACAAGCTGTACCCGAACGTGACGGTCAAGGTGAACTCGCTGGCCTACGCCGACCACCACACCGCGCTGACCACCGCGCTCTCGACCGGCAAGGGCGCCAACGACGTCGAGGCCGTGGACTTCGGCTACATCGCCAAGTTCGCCGAGGGCAACGGCCTGGTGGACATTGCCAAGGCGCCCTACAACGCCTCGCAGTACCGCTCGCAGTTCGTGGCCTTCACCTACCCGCAGGCCATGACCCAGGACGGGCGCATGGTCGCCATGCCCACCGACATCGGCCCCGGCGCCATGTTCTACCGCTCCGACATGCTCAAGAAGGCCGGCGTCAGCGCCACCTCCATGAACCAGAGCTGGGAGAGCTACATCGCCAATGGCAAGAAGGTCGTCGCCGCCAACCCCGGCAGCTTCCTGATCCCCGACGCCGGCGAAGCCGCGCAGATCATCCTGCGCACCGGCCTGAAGTCGGGCGAGGGCCTGTACTTCGACAAGACCGGCAAGGTGCTCGTCGGTCCCGACAACGCCCGGTTCGTGCGCGCCTTCACGGTCGCCAAGCAGATCCGCGACGCCAAGCTCGACGCCCGCGCCGGCTCGGCCTTCTCGCCTGACTGGACGACCGCCTTCCAGAAGGGCAACCTCGCCACCGAGTTCTCGGGCGCGTGGCTCGTGGGCCACATGCAGAACTGGCTCGCCAAGGACTTCAGCGGCAAGTGGGCCTCGCAGAACCTGCCCGGCGGCACGTTCGCGAGCTGGGGCGGCTCCTTCTACTCTATCCCCCAGCAGAGCAACAACAAGACCGAAGCCTGGAACCTCATCAAGTACCTCACGACCAACTCGGCCCAGCAGGTGCTCGCGTTCAAGACGACCGGCGCCTTCCCCGCGCTGCGCTCGGCCGCCAACGACGCCATCTTCAATGAGGGCGTGCCATACCTCGGCGGCCAGAAGGCCCGCGTCCAGTGGCGCCAGGCGGCCCTCAAGATTCAGCCGCTCGATGTCAACCGCCTCGACCCCATCGCCGAGCAGATCGTGAACGACTCGCTGGCGACCGTGCTCGATGGCAGCAAGGACGTCAACACGGCCCTGACCGAAGCCGGTCGCCTGATCGCCCGCCGCGCGCGCTGAGCCCGGCCGGGGCGCCGGGGGGAGGTGGGGCGACGTTCGCTCCGGCCTCTTCTCCCGGCGCCCCTTTTTTGTTCCGGCGCAGGGCATAGGCCGCGCAGGGGAGACACATGCTCGCAAGTCCGAAATCCAGTTCCGGCTCCCGGCCGCCGCGACGTGCGGGCGGCTGGACCGAGTTCCAGCGGCGGTACGCGCCGTACATCTTCATCAGTCCCTTTTTCGTCCTGTTCTTCATCTTCGGGCTGTTTCCGATCCTGTTCAATGCCTACCTGTCGTTCCAGGAATGGCAGCCCGGCACCGGCCTGGGGGACATGAAGTTCGTGGGGTTCCGGAACTACACCGATAACCTCACTGACCCGACCTTCTGGCTGTCGCTGAAGAACACCGGTATCCTGGCTGTGCTCTCGGGCCTGCCGCAGCACCTGCTGGCGATTCCGCTGGCCTTCGCCGTGTACGGCGGTCTCAAGAAGCTCCAGAACCTCGTGACGGCCGTGTACTTCCTGCCGTACATCACGTCCATCGTGGCGATCTCGGTGATCTTCTTCACGCTGTTCTCGTGGCAGTACGGGGTCATCAACGCGGCGCTGAACGCCCTGCACAACGTTCCTCTGATCGGCGGGCTGTTTCCGGCCGAGAAGATCAACTGGCTGGGCCAGAAGGAATACGTGCAGCCGTCCATTGCCCTGGTCGTGATCTGGCGCTACACCGGCTGGAACATGCTGCTGTATCTGTCGGGCCTCCAGGCGATTCCCAAGGAGCTGTACGAGGCGGCCTCGGTGGACGGCGCGACCGGCTGGCAGAGCTTCCGCTACATCACGTTGCCGCTTCTGCGCCCGATCATGTTCGTGGCCGTGACCCTGAGCCTCATCGGCGGGCTGCAACTGTTCGAGGAACCGTTCATCCTGACCAACGGCGGGGGCGGCGCGGGCCAGGCGGGCCTGACCACCATCATGTACATGTACCGCACCTACGCGAGCTACTCCGACGCGGGCGTGGCGGCGGCGATGTCGTGGCTGCTGTTCCTGGTGATCGGCGCGCTGACGCTGGTGAACAATCGTCTGTTCGGCCGCAGTGGCATGGCCGGGAAGGACTGAGATGACGACCGTTTCCCCCTCTGCCGGGCAGCCCGAACAGGCGCGGCCCACCCAGGCGCGCGGTTTCCTGCCGGGCCTGCCCCGCTTCGCCGCCTACCTCATCATCGCCCTGGGCGCCCTGCTCACCATCGCGCCCTTCTACTTCATGTTCGTGTTCGCTACGCACAGCCGCACCGAGATCTTCCAGCTGCCGCCGCCCACGTGGTTCGGCAACAACCTGGAGACCAACTATCAGAGCCTGATGGAGCGCGTGCCCTTCTGGCGCAACCTCTGGAACAGCCTGTATCTGGCGGTCATCACCACGGCGACCACGCTGTTCTTCTGCACGCTGGCGGGCTACGCCTTCGCCATGTACGCCTTCAAGGGCCGCGACGTGCTGTTCGGGCTGCTGCTCGCCACCATGCTCGTTCCGGGCACCCTGAACATCGTGCCCTTCGCGCTGATCATGCAGGCCCTGGGCTGGATCGACACGCCGCGCGCCCTGTGGATTCCGGGGATGGCGAGTGCGTTCGGCATCTTCCTGATGCGCCAGTACATCGGCTCGGCCATTCCGCGTGAACTCGTCGAGGCCGCGCGCATCGACGGCGCGACCGAGTTCGGCATCTTCCGCAAGATCATCGTGCCGCTCACCGGCCCGGCGATGGCGACCCTGGGTCTCGTGACCTTCGTGCAGTCGTGGAACGGCTTTCTGGGGCCGCTCATCATCTTCCGCTCGGCCGAGACCTACACGGCGCCGCTGGCCCTGCGCACCCTTCAGGGCATCGCCAACACCGACTGGGGCGCCCTGATGTGCGGCGTGGCCCTGACCGTGGTGCCGCTGCTCATCCTGTTCGCCATCGCCTCGCGCCAGCTTATCGAGGGCCTGACCGCCGGAGCTACCAAGGGCTGAGCCCCGCTTCCGGACGGATCGCGCCCCTGCCCCCCGGTCTTCCTCTCGCTCGAACTTTGCCGCGCCTCCTGCCCGTCTCTGGGAGGCTGGTCCCACCGCCCCACTACGTCCCCAACCCGAACGCCCTTGCAAGGAGCCCCACCATGACCACCCTGACCACGCCCACCGGTCCCCTCACTGCCGAGGCCGCCAGCCGCCTGACCCGGCGCGATTTTCCGCAGGGATTCACCTTCGGGGTCGCCACGTCGTCCTTCCAGATCGAGGGCGCGACCTCCGAGGACGGACGCGGCCCGAGCATCTGGGACACGTTCTGCCGCGAGACCGGGCGCATCCGCGACGGCAGCAACGGCGACGTGGCCTGTGACCACTACCACCGCTGGGAAGAAGACCTCGACCTGATCGCTGGCCTGGGGGTGGACGCCTACCGCTTCAGCGTGGCGTGGCCGCGTATCCAGCCCACGGGCAGCGGGCCGGCGCTCACGGCGGGCCTGGACTTCTACGACCGCCTGACCGACGGCCTGATGGCGCGCGGGGTCGAGCCGCACGTCACGCTGTACCACTGGGACCTGCCGCAGGCCCTCCAGGACGCGGGCGGCTGGGTCAACCGCGACACCGCCCACCGCTTCGCCGAGTACGCCGGGATCATGGCCGAGCGCCTGGGCGACCGCGTCCGCAGCTACGCCACCCTGAACGAGCCGTGGTGCAGCAGCATCCTGAGCTACCTCATCGGCGAGCACGCGCCGGGCCTGCACGACCGCCGCCTCGCGCTGGCCGCGGCCCACGGGCTGCTGCTGGGGCACGGCCTAGCGGTGCCTGAGATCCGCCGTCACGCGCCGGAGTCGCAGGTGGGCATCGTGCTGAACCTTACGCCCCAGACCCCCCTGAGTACCAACCCGGCCGACGTGCGGGCCGCGCGCCTGGCCGACGGGATGGCCAACCGCCTGTTCCTCGACCCCCTGCTGCGCGGCGAGTACCCGCAGGACGTGTTCGACGAGGCTGGGGACGACGCCCCCGAGGTGCAGCCCGGCGACCTGGAGACCATCGGCGCCGCCTGCGATTTCATGGGCGTGAACTACTACTCGCGCGGCGTGGTGGGCGCGCAGGGCAGCGCCGTCCCCGAAGGCGCTCCCGTGACCGACATGGGCTGGGAGGTCTACCCGCAGGGCCTGACCGACCTGCTCGTCCGGCTCAAGGCCGATTACCCCAACCTGCCCCCGCTGATGATCACCGAGAACGGCTCGGCCTACGCCGACCGCCTGGAGAACGGCGCGGTGCATGACCCGGAGCGCGTCGCCTACCTCCAGACCCACCTCGCGGCCCTGCTGGACGCCGTGCACGCCGGAGTGGACCTGCGCGGCTACTTTGCCTGGAGCCTGATGGACAACTTCGAGTGGGCCTGGGGCTACGAGAAGCGTTTCGGGCTGGTGTACGTGGACTACGCGACCCAGGAACGTGTCCTGAAAGACAGCGCCCGCTGGTACCAGGGTTTCCTGGGCGGCCGCTGACCCCGGCCGGACCGGTCACGACGGAGGGGCGCCTGGTCGCCCCTTCGGCGTTCTCTTCCCGCATTTCTCACCCACTTCCGGAGGACCACCGATGAAAACGCTGCTCTGCGCCAGCCTGCTGGGCGCCCTGCTCCTGAGTGCCTGCACGGCCCAGACCTCGCCCACCGCCCAGACCGTCTGGAGCGACGAATTCAGTGGAACCGGTCTGGACGCAGCCAAGTGGACCCCCCAGATCGGCAACGGCATCATGTCGGGCACCGAGTACGTGGCTGGCTGGGGCAACAACGAGCTGGAGTACTACACCGGCCGCCCCGAGAACGTGCGGGTCGAGAACGGCGAACTGGTCATCACCGCGCGCCGCGAGAGCTACAGCGGCCCGGCGGGCAACGTCACCGCAACCTTTCCCTGGACCTCGGCGCGGCTGCGCACGGCCGGCAAGTTCAGCCGCGCCTACGGCAAATTCGAGATCCGCGCCAAGTTTCCGCGCGGCAAGGGCATGTGGCCTGCCATCTGGATGCTGCCCGAAGACCCCAGTCCCTACGGCCTCTGGGCGGCCAGCGGTGAAATCGACATCGCCGAGGGTTGGGGCAGCAAGCCCAACAACGTGGCGCACACCATCCACTACGGCGGGCAGTGGCCCAACAACGTCTATTCGGGCACGACCGTCGACTACCCGAACGGGGGCGCGGCGGACGAGTGGCACACCTACACCCTGGAGTGGACGCCCGGCGTCCTGAAGTGGCTGGTCGACGGTCAGGTCACCCAGACGAAGACGAGCTGGTGGAGCGCGAAGGGGGCCCCGCCCGCCGGCGACGCCGACCTGTACCCCTGGCCCGCACCCTTCGACCGGCCGTTCCACCTGCTGCTCAACCTCGCGGTAGGGGGAAATTTCGACGGCAACCCCGACGCCACGACCCCCGACACGGCCGAGATGCGGGTGGACTACGTGCGCGTCTGGGCCATGCCCGGCGAGACGGCCAGCCCCAGCCCGCGTTCCGAGACGCGCTTTCCCTGGACGCCGGTCCCGGCCCGTGCTGCGCAGCCGGACGGCAACCTCGTGTACAACGAGTCCTTCGAGTGGCTAGATAGCGACCCGCGCGTCACCGCCGACGCCACGCACCTCGACGGCGTACCGCAGTCGGCCTACTGGACGCTGTACAAGAGCGACGGTGCCGTGACCCTGAGTAGCGACGCGGCGCAGGGCCGGGCGCTGAGGGCAGACATCACCAACGCGGGCGGCGTGAACTACGCCGTGCAGTTGCGCCAGGACGGTCTGAACGTCGAGGCGGGCAAGAAGTATGAGGTCAGCTTCGACGCCTGGGCCAGCGCGCCACGCTCCATGATGGTCAAGGTCGGCGGCGGCCAGGACCGGGGCTTCGCGGCCTACTCGGGCGAGCAGACGGTGGCGCTGGGCACCGAGAAGAAGCGTGTGACCCTGGCCTTCGATATGAAGGGCATCACCGACGCGGCGGCGCGCCTGGAGTTCAACCTCGGCAACGCGGGCATCAACACGGTCTGGCTCGACAACGTGTCGGTGCGCGCGGTGGGCGAGGTGGCCGGCGCGCGGCCCCCGGCGGCCGACGGCAACCTGCTGTACAACGCGGCCTTCTCGCCGGCCGTGACGGGTGACGCCGGCATTCCCGGTGTGGCGGGCAGCGCCTACTGGTCGGTGTGGGAAAACGGCACGAGCGGCCTGACTCCCAGTGTTCAGGACGGCGCCGTTTCTCTCAAGGTCGCGCACGTGGACCCGGCCAACAACTGGCACGTGCAGCTCAACCAGGTAAACGTGGCCCTGGTCGCCGGCCGGAAGTACACCCTGACCTTCACCGGCCGGGCCGACAGCCCCCGCAAGGTGGGCGTGGTTGTGGGTGAGCAGGGGGGCAGCTACGCCCGTTACCTGGATGCCAGTGCCGACCTGACGCCGACGGCTCAGCCCTACATCTACACCTTCACCTCGCCGGTCACGAACCCCAGCGCGCAACTGCAGATTCTGGGCGCGTCGGGGCAGGCGGGCGACGCCTACACTCTGACCTTCCGCGACTTCCGGCTGGCGCCCGCGAACTGAGACGGCCTCGGGGGCCGGGGGACCATCACCCTGTTTCCCGTCCGCGCCTGCCCCTCCTTCCTGAGCCCCCGGCGAACCGTGTCTCCCGCACGGCCCGCCGGGGGCCTATCCTTGGGCGCATGGTCGCTTCCGCCTCTCTGCCCCTGAATCTCCTGAGCATCCAGTCGTGGGTCAGCTACGGCCACGTCGGCAACGCCGCCGCCATGTTCCCGTTGCAGTGCCTGGGGATCGAGGTCTGGGCCGTGAATACGGTGCAGTTTTCCAACCACACCGGCTACGGCGCCTGGACCGGGACGGTGTTCGCCCCCGAACTCGTGGCCGAGCTCCTCGACGGTATCGAGGCGCGCGGCGCCCTGCCGAGCTGTGACGGTGTTCTGAGCGGCTACATGGGGTCCGAGGGTACGGTCGCCGCCGTCGTCGCGGCCGTCGCCCGCGTGCGGCAGGCCAGCCCCGGCGCGCTGTACTGCTGCGACCCCGTGATGGGCGACGTGGGGCGCGGCGTGTTCGTGCGTCCCGAACTGCCCGAACTGATTGGCGCGCAGGCGATTCCGGCGGCCGATATCGTCACGCCCAACCAGTTCGAACTCGAACTGCTCACCGGCCGGAAGGTGGACACGCTGGAGCACGCCCTGGAGGCGGCGCGCGCGCTGCGTGATCGCCTCAACCCCGGTGGGCCGCGCATTGTGGTCGTGACCAGCCTCGTGCGGCAGGACGCGCCGGAGGGCGTGATCGAGACGTTGGCCGTCACGGGTGAGGGCGCGTGGCTGTGCCGCACGCCGCTCATCGACCTCGACCCGCCGCGCAACGGCACCGGAGACGCTATTGCCGCGCTGTTCTTCGGCCAGTACCTGCGCTCCGGGGGCGACGTGGCCCGCGCCCTGTCACTCTCGATGAGTGCCCTGTACGCCCTGCTAGAGCTGACCCACCGCCTCGGCACCCGCGAGATCCAGCTCGTGGCCGCGCGCGACGAGTATGCCGCGCCGGGGCGGGTCTTCGGGGCCGAGCAGATCGGCTAGGCCGGGGCCGGCGCGTTGGCCCTCCCCAGGGGCCTTTCCACACATTGCGGGGGCACTCGCGGTCTGGGCTCGATCGCCGCGCGACCATGCCCCATGACCAGCGACCTTCCGGCCCACGCCTTTCGCCGCGTGGACGAGACGCCCGACGAGGCCTTCTACGCCCAGCCCCGCTTCGTGACCCATATCGACGACGGGGCGATTGCCGCCGTCACGGAGCTGTACCGTGAATATTTTCCGGCAGGCGGCGACCTGCTCGACCTCATGAGTTCCTGGGTCAGCCATCTGCCGCCCGAGGTCGAGTACGGCCGGGTGGAGGGCCTGGGCATGAACCACCGGGAACTCGCCGCCAACCCGCGCCTGAGCGGCTACGCGGTGCAGAACCTGAACGCAGACGCGCAGTTGCCCTACCCGGACACCAGTTTCGACGGCTGCGGCCTGTGCGTGTCGGTGGACTATCTCACCCGGCCGGCCGAGGTGCTGCGCGAGGTCGGCCGGGTGCTGCGGCCCGGCGCGCCGGTGGTCATCACCTTCTCCAACCGCTGCTTTCCGACCAAGGCCGTGCGGGTCTGGCACGAACTCGACGACGCCGGGCATCTCGCACTCGTCGCGGAGTTCCTGCGGCAGGCAGGCAACTTCACCGGAATCCAGACCCTCGACCGCAGTCCCCGCCGCGCCGGGCGCCTGAGCGGCGATCCGCTCTACGCGGTCGTGGGTCGCGCGGCCGGTACGCAGTAAGCCTGGGCTGGGAAGGCGCTCATAAAGGCCCGGGGCGCCGGCCAACGCTTTAGATCGCCGCGCCCATCAGTCTCCGGTCCCTACACTGCCCGGATGTCCGACGACCCCGCTTCACGTACTGCCCTCATCGTGGGGTCCACCGGTCTTTCGGGCCGCACGCTGGCCCAGCTGCTGACGGAACGCGGCTGGACCGTCTACGGCCTCGCCCGGAAGCCTGCACAGGATATTCCGGGCCTGTTGCCGGTCGCCGCCGACCTGCTCGACCCCCGTACCCTGGGTCCGGCGCTCGCGGGGGTGCGGCCCACCCACGTCTTTTTCACCTCGTGGTTGCGCCAGGAGACCGAGGCGCTGAATATCGATGTAAACAGCGCGATGGTCCGCAACCTGCTCGACGCCGTGCGGCCCCAGGGATCGGTACAGCATGTCGCGCTCGTCACGGGCCTCAAGCACTACCTGGGGCCGTTCGACGCCTATGCCCAGGGCGAGAGCTTGCCGGTCACGCCTCTGCGTGAGGACCAGCCGCGCCTGGACCTGCCCAACTTTTACTACGCCCAGGAGGACGAGGTCTACGTCGGCGCCGCGCGGGACGGCTTCACCTGGAGTGTCCACCGGCCCCACACCCTCATCGGGAAGGCGGTGGGCAACGCCATGAACCTGGGGACCACCCTGGCCGTCTACGCCTCGCTGTGCCGCGCCTCGGGGCAGCCCTTCCGGTGGCCGGGGTCGGGCGCCCAGTGGTCGGGCCTGTCGGACGTGACCGATGCCCGTGTGCTGGCCGAGCAGCTCGTGTGGGCGGCCGAGACGCCCGCCGCGCATGACCAGGCCTTCAACGTGGTCAACGGCGACGTGTTCCGTTGGAGCCGCCTGTGGGGGCGGATCGCCGACTGGTTCGGCGTCGAGGCGGCCGGGTTCGGCGGCGTGGTGCATACGCTGGAAGCTGAGCTGGCCGGGCAGGGGCCGGCATGGGCCGCTCTGGCGGCGCAGCATGGACTGGCCGAGCCGGACCTGAACCGCCTCGCCTCGGCGTGGCACACCGACCTCGACCTGAGTCGCCCCATCGAGGTGATGACTGACATGTCCCGCAGCCGCGCCCTGGGCTTTTCGGTGTACCAGAACACCGAGGAGTCGTTTTTCGACCTGTTCGAGCAGCTGCGCCGCGACCGCCTGATTCCCTGACCGGACCCTCCCCTTCAGGCGGTCTGGACCGGTGGGGCCAGGACCGCCTGAGCACGGGCCGCGACGCGCTCGACGGCCCGCAGCAGTTCGGGCGGGCCGTCCACCCGGATCTCGCAGCCCAGACCCAGCAGGAAGCCGGCGAAGGCGTCGAGGTGGTCGCGCTGACCCCGCAGGCGCGAGCCGCCGCCCTCGGGCAGAAGTTCGGTGCCCCAGCCCGAGAGCTGGGCCCGCAGGCTCTCGGGCGGAGCACCCAGCCAGACGCTGACCCCCTGGGCCTGAGCTGGGGCCGGCAGCGAGGCGCGCAGCCACGCCACGGCGTCGAAGTCGGCGGGCGGGGTAAAGGTGTCGTCCAGCACCCGCACCCCGGCCATGCGGTCGAGCCGGAAGGACCGGCGCTCGCCGCGCAGATGGCAGTGCCCGACCGCGTACCAGCGGCCGTCGAAGTGCACGGCGCGGTACAGGTCGGCCCGCCGCACGCTGCCCTCGCCCCGGCCCGAGCGGTAGCTGAACTCGATCTGCCGGCCCTGGCGCATCGCCGTCAGGAGGGTGCCCATGTGCGTGGCCTCGACCGTCACGACCCAGGGCGCGGCGTCGAGCTGCACGGCCTGGCGCAGCGCCCGCACCTCCTCCCGCAGGGTGTCGGGCAGCGTGCGCGCCAGCTTGGCCGCCGCGAGATCGGCCGCCGGGGCGAGATCGCGCAGGCCCAGGTGTCCCAGCGCCAGCAGCCCGAGCGACAGGCTCAGGGCCTCCTCGCCGCTGAACATCAGGGGCGGCAGCCGGAAGCCGGGACGCAGGCGATACGCGCCCCCCACCCCCCGCCGGCCCTCGACCGGAATCCCCAGGTCCTGAAGGCGCGCCACGTAGCGCTGGACGCTGCGTGGGCTGACCTCTAGCACCCGGCTCAGTTCGGCGCCGGTCACGCTCTCGCGCGACTGGAGCAGCTCCAGCACAGACAGCACGCGCATGGACGGGTCGTACATGCGCCCAGCTTGCCACACAAATACGACAGGTTCTGACGGGAACGCGCATTACGTTGTGGGCGGAGGAAACCCCATGACTACGCAAACCAGAGAAGTGCCCGCCGCCATCACGTTCGCCGGATTCCAGGACCACTGGCTCGGACACCGTCGCCTGACCCGCCGGGTCATCGCCGCCTTTCCCGAGGATCAGCTCTTTACCTTCAGCGCCGCGCCCCCCATGCGGACCTTCGGCGAGATGGGCGGCGAACTGCATTTCGTCAGCGCGATGACCCTGGACGGGCTGCTGACCGGCGAATGGAAGGAACCCGACTGGGCCACCGCTCCCCGTACCCAGTCCGAACTGCTGGGCGCCTGGGACGCGCTGAGCGCGCGGATCGAGGCCGAGTTCGGGCAGATCGATCCGGCGACCTTCAGCCGGATGTCCGCATTGCCCTGGGGCGAGATGCCGGGCTGGGCGGCGGCCATCTACGCGGTGGACAACGAGATTCACCACCGGGGCCAGGGCTACGTGTACCTGCGTGCCCTGGGCACCGAACCGCCCCCCTTCTACGAGCGCTGAGCGGCGTTCACGCGGGCCTGGACGCTGGGGGCGAAGACCTCGGCCTCCCCGGTCGTGACCGCCCGCAGCACGAGCTCGGCCACCGACTGCGCCGAGTCACCCTGGCGGTAGCCGGCGGCACGCTCGGGCGCGGCTCCGACCGAGTTGTGCCCAAACTCAGTGTCAGTCATGCCGGGGTAGACCACGCCGACCGTGATCCCGAGCGGCGCGAGCTCGGCGCGGGCCACGAGCGAGAGGTTGTTCAGCGCGTGTTTCGTCGCCCTTTTTCAGTAACCCTAGGTCTTGCTGGTCGTCTTGCGGGTGGTGGCCTTCTCGTCCTCGGCCGCCGCTTCGGGCTCCTCGGCCTTCGGCTCCGGCGCGTCCGTGATCTCGAGGGCCAGAATCTGACGGGTGTTGAGAACGACCTTCTTCGTGACCTCGCCCTCAGCATTCTTGAACTCCAGGAGGAACGCGGCATCCTGCTGATTCTGGGCAGTGGTGAGCGCTTGGTACTGGTCGTCGGTCAGGGTGTAGGTGCGGGTCTTGCCGTCTCCGGCGATCTCGACTCGTTTCATTTCGTGCCTCCCAGCTTGAGAACTTGGTACGCCTGCTCCACCACGTAATCGACCAAAAGCTTCTCCAGCCGGTCCACCTCGGGCGAGTCCACCAACGCTTTCAGGATCGGCCCGGCGAAGGGGATCAGCTCGACCTTGTCGTCCAGGGCTTCGACGAATGCCAGCACGCCCGCTGCGACGGTGGCGTGGTTGGCGGTGCCGTCCTCGGGGGTGGCTGCGGTGGGCTGCTGCTTGATGAGTTCGATGGCTTTGGCGAGGGCGGCCTTAGAAAGCAGTTTGGAGAGGAAGGGGGGGATTCCGTTCATGGGTGTACCTCCGGGTTTGATGGTGCGCTCAGGGGGCGGACAGGCTGGCACGCCTACTTGCGCAAGGAAGCCAGCACATCCGGCGGGATGTACGCCTTGTCCGTCCCCCCGATCAGGGTCACGGTCCCGATCTGTAGATTCGTCTCCGGGTTGAACAGGCGCAGGGTCCGGTCATCCTTCACACTGGGCAGGTGGGCCGGCACGTCCGCATTCGTCAGAGCGCGCACGCGCTCGATGAACGCCGCCCACGGCCAGCCGGTGCCGGGACAGTTCTTCCGGGCCGCCCGGTCAGGGTTGACCTCGTTGTGGCCGATGATGTGCGCCCGGTCCACAGGGATGCTCCACCGGCGGCAGATGTCGGCCACCAGTTGCGCGCTGGCTTCGAGCTGCGACGCGCTGGGCTGCCAGGGGTTCGTCAAATTCTGACGGCCCTCGTGCTCAATGCCGACACTGCGGCAGTTCATGGCCCAGTCCCCGGAGTGCCAGGCGGTCGCGCGCTCGTTGACGGACTGCCCCACCCGGCCGTCAGCGGCGATGGTGTAATGGGCTGAGGTGTCGCACTTGGGGTCTGCGAACCAGGCGAGGGTGCCGGCGTAGCTGCCATCGGCTACATGGATGACTACGCGGTCTATGGGGGCGGTGCGTCCGGCGGTGTAGTTGCCGGTGTGGGCGGGGCGTTGCTCGATGTTCACAGGCGCACCGCTAGCCTGCCCTGGAGCAAGAGAATGTGCCGGTACGCCGTGTGCAGGACGGCCACCGCCGCCCACAAGATCAGCGCCCCGGAGAATCCACGCCACACCGTGCCCCAGCTCGCGTCCTGCTCCTGGTTGGTCAACGCGGCCATGACAGAGGGGTAGTCCCCGGCGACAGTTGCCAGGTAGATCAGGAAGCCGACGAATACGATGCCGGTCAGGGTCCACCGGGCGGCGTGGGGTGGCTGCATGTCTCGGAAGAGCAGGTAGGTCTGGACGCAGAGTGATCCTGCCCCGGCGAAAAACCCGAGGGTCATCAGGAGGGCGAGGATGTCAGTGAGGTCAGGGCTGCTCATGTGCGGGTGCCTCCTTTGCCAGATCTTCCTCGACCTTGCGCCGGGCGTCCCTGGCGCGGATGGTGAGGAACAGAGCGCCGAACGTGGTGCCGAGAAAGCCGATGATGCCCATGTGGGTTTCCCCAGTGATGGCGTAGCGGGCGATGACGATGAGGTTCATCAGTCCGAAAATCCAGGTGATGAGGACCAGAGGGTCGTTGAGGTTCTTCACGGCTACACCCGGCCATTGAGTGAGGTCTGATCCATGTGCACAGGCTGACGCCGGTGACATGGCGGGCTGGCACAGGGTGGGCGGTCATAGGGTCAGTCTGCGGTGGGGGTATTCGGGGGGTAGCACGCCCCCAACCCCACCGTCCCTTCATCAGCGCGTCACGCGGTCCAGGTAATCCAGCTTCTGAATCCGCCGCTCGGCCTCCTGCTCGATCCGTCCTTCCTTCGCCCGCAGTTCCGCCGGACTCGCCCCGCCGGCCTCCATCTGCTCGTACTCCTTCTTCTGCCCAGCCAGCCAGTTCTGATAGCTGAGCTGCCCCACCGACAGGGCTTGGAGTGCCGTCCCCTGCACCCGCTGGTCGGCGTTCACAGCCCGGATGGGGAGGAGATAGTTCAGGGCAGTCCGGGCCATGCTCGGCGGGGCCTCGCTGTACTCGCTCTCCCGCGTGCCCTTGAGTTCCCGGTCAAGCGCGGCAAAGCTACCGTTCTGCATGTAGAGCAGGTAGGCCCGGCCCTGCGGCGTGTCGGCCAGCGTCTTCGCCAACGTAATGTCCTTGCTGCCATCGTTGGGCAACTGGGCCGCGGCGAGGACTGAGCGGACGAATGCCTGCGCCCGGCTGCTCCCCGGCGCGTAGCTCGGGTTGAATTGCTGGTGGAAGGTCTGCGCCGCAATCATCATGGTCCGCCGCGGGTCAAGGGCGTAGGCCTCCACGAACCCACCCTTACCCCCGTTGAGCACGCTGTCATAGATGTTGCGACCAAAGCGGTCCTGCCCCCACTGGAGGGTCACGGCCAAGTTGGCGTACCAGGGCAGGCCCACCGCGCCCACCTTCGTCCCGGACCAGTCAAGCAGTTGGGGGAGAGTGTTGGTCGGATCCCAGTTGCGGGGATCAAGGTAGAGGCGGGCCCCGCTGCGCTCGTCGGCCCCGAGGTTGATGTACCCCCCATCGCGGGCCAGCAGGCGGCGCGTGTTGTCGGCCGGGTCGTTCGGGTTATCGCTGGCCGGCGCAACGCGGTGGTACGCAGCGGCAATGCCGGGTTTGCGGAGGACCGTCACGATAGACCGGGGCCCGCTCATCGCAATCCAGTTGAAGAACGGCCAGTACCGCCGCACCACGCGGGCATAGGCCGGGACCAGCCGCATGTCCAACATGACGTTGTTCGTGTAGGCCGCCGCCGCCTTCGGGTTGTCCCCCAGGGCGATACGGTGGAAGTACAGGCTCTCCCGCTGTAGGTCGCTGACCATGCTTCGGAACTGGAACAGGTAGCCGCTTCCCAGGTGCGCCACGTCAGCAGCCACGCCGGCCGCCCCGGTCATGGCTTGCGGGTTGAGCCCCGTCCCGCGCTCGCGGAACCGGAGCACGCCGTCCACGACCCGTTCCATGCGGGACATGTCGGTGTCCCCATCGATGCGGGAGGCCAGCCGGGTCAGGGCCTCGCGGTTCGCGCCGATGTTGCTCTCGAGTTTCGCGCTCTGAATCCCGCTCTCCCGCATGACCTTCAGTTGCTCCGGGCTCGCCGTTGCCCGGCGGATGATCCCTTCGACCATCGCGTCCGGCGTCACGCCCCACATCGCCATCTGCAAAAACTGCCCAATCTGGTCGTTGACGATGCTCGAGGGGCTGCCCAGAAGCTGCGCGTTCATGCTTGACCACAGGCGGTCATAGACGCCCAGCCCGCCCCGCTGCAAGGTCGCTGCCCCCACTGCCGCGTCGTCCACGCTGCCCGCCCCGAACAGGTCAAAGTACGCCCACCAGGGCACCACGTCGCCCTTCTCGAAGTACCCCTCGACGTTCCGGTCCATGATCTTCCAGCCCGCGTTCGCGCCCGGCTTGCTGACGGCGTTCGCGGCGTTGTTCCTCATCTCCAGTTGGTCGGGGGTGAGGCGGCTGACAGGGGTTAACTGCAACTCCCGCAACTTCTTCTGGGTGATGAGTTGGCCGGTGTCCTGCAAGTAGGCCTTGTACCGGGTGAACGTCTCGGCCCGGACAATGGCGGCGGTGCGGGTGCGGACCTGCTCGTCAAGCAACCGGAGGGCGTTCACGTCCTGGGCGAACACCTGCTGGAACTCCTCACTCACCGTCTCCGGGTTGCGCGTGAGGCGACCCAGGAGCGTCCCGCCGGGCTTGCCCTGCCGCGTGGCGTCCTTGCCCAGCAGGTACTGAGCGAACTCCTTGCGCTCGAGCGTGGACAGGCGGCGCTCAAAGCCGGACTCCGACTGGCGCAGTACCTGCTGGAGATGCTTGGCGCCCTCACGCCCCAGCCCGAACTCCTTGGCCGCGTTCAGCACGCCCTCGAACAGGGTGGCTTCCGGGTTGGCTTCGTAGAAGTTCCTGAGATGCGTTGCCACGGCCGGGCCGTCAAGGTTCCGCAGGTTCTCGGCGCGGCGGTAGCGGGCCAGGGCCAACCGGTATTGGAACACCTCGCCCTTCGTCGGCGGGGTGCCGGTGAGTGCTTTGACGCGACCGGCGTAGTCGTTCGCAGCGGCGCGGGAGATGATCCGGTCAGGCTTGACCAAGCGGTCGTAACTGGCGTAGGCGTCCCCGATGGTCCACGCGGTGTCGTCGTACCGTTCGTGCAGGTTCTGGATTTCTCCGAAGTCGTTCCGGAACGCCGAGTCGTTGGCGTCCTTGACCACCTGTTCCCACTGGCCGCGCTGGAACTCCAGGGTGGTGCCCTCGCGGGGGTTGAACCAGTCCGGCACCATCTCCTTTCGGGTGATGACGCGCTCTCCGATCTCGGTTCCGGTGCGCCCGGCGGCCAGCACTTCCTCATCGGGGAAGTAGTGACTGATGGTCGGGTGGCCGAGGGGGATGGTCAGGTTGGGGCGGTCAATGCGGAGTGCCCCGCTGGTGTCACGCGCGAAGGTGGCATTTCCCGCACCGGGGATGCTGTTCAGGACTGCGCGGCGGGTGGCGTTGTCGGGCAGGCTGCCCCAGTCGAGGGCGTTGGCGTCCACTTCTACCGTGCGGTAGGTGGTGGGCACGTCGCGCAGGACCATGCGTTCGGCGGGTGCGGCCGGGAAGGCGATGGGCGTCAGGTCGGCCTGCTGCGTGCGGGTGATGGCCGGACTAGGCAGGGCAACGTAGGGGTCAGAGGTAGGGGAGAGGACGCTTTCCAGAACACTCTGCGGGGTCTTGGCGACAGGGACAGGGGCGGCCTCTGCGGTCAGGATGGGGGCCGGGCCTGCGTCAGTTGGAGGGGGGGTCGGTTCTGTGACGGCCTGCGCTGGTGTGGTTGGCGGTTCCACCCTGACCGGTTCCGCTTCGACCACTGCGGCGGCGGGTACGGGGGCGGGGTCCACCGGATCACGGGCGGGCGGGATGACCTCGGGCTCTCTGATGGGGGCTGGGGTGGTCTCGGCCGGCGGCGTGTTGAGGCGGGCGGCGTCTGGGGCTAGATCAGCGGCGCGGGCGGGAATGACGGGGTTATCCCCGAACAGGTTGTCTAGGACCTGCTGAGGGGTGTAGGTCGGGGCGTCAGGGGTCGCCGCTGTGGGAGTGGGAATCTCCACGCGCGCCGCCACTTCCGGAGCGTTCTGGGGCAGTTCACTGCGTCCGGGCGTACCCACCGGCTCAATGGGGCGGGCGGGCAGCGGCACGTCCTGCACGCTGGCCGTCAGTGCCGGGGCCGCCGTCGCCTCGTCCACCTTCGCCAGAGCGGGAATCTCCGGGCCGTCCATCAGGCGGGCGATGACGGCCGTGGGGTCGTTGCGCCCCACGTACTGATTCATCAGAATCCCGCGCGGCCTGCCGTCTTTCGACGTGTACTTGCCGGTCTGGGCCACAAGGTCCGCGCCGGTCTGGGCCTCCTGAACAGCCTTCGTGACCTCGGGATTGACGATAGCGGGCAGCCCACGCGCGGCCAGGTTCTCCCCCAGGTTGACCTGGCTCACGCGGTCGCTGGCCTTCACGGCGGCCACGAACGGCCCTTCCAGATCACGGCCTACACGGGTGCCCAACGTGCCGAGCTTCCGCAGAGCCTCGGCGGCAATCTCGGGTTTCGTGGCGGTCGTGAACACGCCCAACAGGCGGTTGACCTCGGCGGCGTCAGATTTTGACAGGCCTTTGGTGATATCCGTCAGGTACTTGGCGTCCCCGATGGCGTCGGCCTTGATGGCTTGCCCTAGGTCGTCCACGCCCAAGCGGGTCGTGTTGCGGAACTCGTCGCGGGCCAACTGCTCCGGCGTGTAGATGCTGGCTTTCTGGTCGGGGGTCAGGAAGGCATCCCCGACCGTGCCGCCCCCCTCGCGCCGCACCGCGTTCGCCAGAGCGTTCTCGCCGGGCAGTTGGCGGTCGGCCAGTTGGGCAAGTCGCGTCCTGGCTGCCTGCACGGGGCGGCTCCCGGCGGCGCTGCGCACGGCTGCGGGTACGCCGGTGATCTCGTCGCCTGCCCGGATCAGGGCGTCGCCGCGCGTGTTCGCCAGCTTGAGGGCGTCCCGGATAGCAGCTGACCCTTCGGCGGTCCTGGCAAACGTCTCGACCTTCGCCAGCCGCCCGGCGGTGGCCGCGCCCTTGGCAATCACCCCAGCACCGGTGAGCAGGACGCTGGGGTCGGCCAGTAGTTCGACGGCCAGTGCCACGCTCTCGTTGCCCTCGTACTTGGTCCCCTTGAGTAGTTCGGCCCCAGTGACCCCACGCGCGCGCGCGCCGGCCCAGCCGGGCAGATACTCGGCCAGCCCGTAGGTGACGTGTCCAGCGGCCGCCTGTGCGCCGCGCTGGGCTGACCCGCCTTGCCCGCGTACTTCCCCGATGACGCCTTTCGTCAGATCGCTCAGGACCTGGAAGGGTTGGAGGGCCACGCCCACCTTGTCCAGCGCGCGGGTGCTGGCCTGCATGTCGGCCAGCGCGGCGGCCTCCTCGTTCGTCAGGCTCTTGCCCGCCCGCCACTTCTCGACGGCGGTCTGGTACAGGCGGGCCGTGTTGAGGGCGGCGTTCGGGCTGCTGTAGGGCGTATCCGCCCCAATGGCAGGGGAGGCGGGTAAGTAGCGGTCACTTGCCCGGCCGGCGGGTGCGGCGGGCGTGCTGGGCAGGTAGCGGTCAGAGGCGCGCGTCATTTGCGCGCCTTCGCAATCACGGCGTCGATCTGCTCACGGCTATAGCCTGCCTTGACCATCTGTGCATCTACGGCGTCCAATTGGCTGCGGTTCGCCGTTTGGAAGGCGCGGGTCAGGTTGGCCTCAAGGCCGGTGTTCGGCTTGAACGCGGCGGGCTGGGGGGGCGTGTTTGCCCCAGCGTTGCCTCCTGTCTCCTGCTTGGTATTTCCGGGGAAGCGTCCAAAGCTGACCGTCGCCCCACTGCCCGCCCGGGTCAGGTATTCCTCTATGCCCATCCGGTTGACGTCGCCTTGGATGGTCTGCCCTTGAAATCCCTTGCTGCTGTTCTGAATGATCCCGCCATTCCCGTCATAGACCCCAAGGTGATCGGTCTTGACATTGCCGTAGTACAGGAACACCGGGTCGCCTCGCTGAAGTTCTCCCACACGCGCCATTGCGGCCTGTGGGGTCATGTCGGTAGCGGTCAGGGCGCCATTTTTGCGGAAGCGTGCGAGGGTATCTCCAGCAGTAGGGCCGAAATACTGGTTGAACTGCTTGCCGTACGGGTCTACTCCCATGTCCTTTGCAATGGCCTGCCGTACGAACCGACTGCAATAGGACATGTTGGGCGGGTTGAACACGGCGTCACGAGTGAACCCGGCTTTGATGAGATCGGTTCCGGGGGTGCCGATGGAGTCAATGACGCTGCCCTTGGTGGCCGCCCCTGCCCCACTCATACCGTCCGTGACCACCTTGTCACCCGAGGCGCGGCGGTTGATGGCAATGTCCATCAGGTTGTCCCGCTGCTTGATCAGGTTGTTCAACTTGGTCTGCTCGGCCGGCGGCAGTCGGGTCTTGTCGAACGCCCCGGTGATCCCTGTGCCCTGTTTCGTCAGACTGTCGATCTGGGTCTGTAGGCTGTTGGCCTGTTTGAGCGCCTGATCGGCCTGCGTGTAGTAGACGCCCGCCTGCTTCTTCAGCTTGTCGATGGGGTCGCCCGGCTTGCTCGCGGCCACCACCGGGTTGTAGAGGGGGTCGTTCGGGTTGCTGGCCCGCTTGAGGGCGGTGGTGGCCGTGAGGTTCTGGACCGTCGCCATGTTCACGGCGTACTGGCCTTTCGCGCTGCTGACGTAGGCGGCGGTGCGGGCGCGGTCGTTCTTGATCTGCTCGGCCACCTGCCCGGTGTTCGCCCATGCGTTCGCGGTCTGGGCAGTGGTCAGGCCGGTGCGGGCGGTCGTGTTGAGCACGTTGGCCTGCCCCTGGGCGGCGTCGATGGGCAGCAGGGTCGCGCTGCGGTTGGCGGCGGCCCGGCTCGCGGCGGCAGAGGCGTCACTGGCCCCCGCCTGTGACAGCGTGGCGGTGGTCTGCGCCCCCTGTTGCCGGACCTCACCGGGCAGCAGACTCTGGGTCCGCGTGGTGTCGGCCAGTTCCCCGGCAGTCTGAGCAATGGTCAGCCCGCGCTGGGCGTTCTGGCTGAGGGTGTCGGACTCGGTGTTCGTGATCTGCGCGCCGGCCAGATCGTTCTTCAGTTCCTCGCCCCGCAACCCTAGCCCGTACTTGTACTGCGCCTGCCGGAGTAGGTTCAGCATCCCCTGATCGTTCAGGCCCAACTGATTCTTGATGCGGGCCACCAGTCCGGGGTTGCTCTGGGCCACCTGGGCATAGCTCAGGTCAGCGGGCAGGCTGGCGAGCAGGTCAATGCCCTCAAGGCCCGCCTTCTGCTTGGCTACGTCTACCTCGACGCCGATCTGGCCTGTCTCGGCGCGGGTCTTCTGGGTCGTCGCCTGCGTCTGGACGGTCTGGGCCTGGGTCTGGGCCGTGCCCGCCTGCGTGCTTGCCAGGGTGGCGCCCTGCTGGGCCAGCTCGCCGGGCAACTTCTCATTGGTCGCGTTTGCGTTCGCCTCGCTGTTCAGGGCAGAGGCGCGGCTGGCGGCGGCCGTCGCGGCTTGAGAGTCCAGGTCGGCGGCCAGAGAGGTCTGAAGTCCCGAGGCGTCGAACCCCTGCACCACGCCGGGTGCGAACTTCTGGTAGACGGGCAACTGGGCCAGGATGATGGCCGGGTCTTTCGTGTCCAGCACCTTCTGCCAACTCGTGCTGTCGTACAGCTTCGGCGTGAGGCTGGTAAAGGCGGCCGTGAGGGTCTGGGCCTCCTCGTCGGTCAACGTGGGCCGGGCGAGCAGGTTGGTAATGGTCAGCATGGAGAGGCGCTGATCTCCGGTGAGGTCGGTGCGCTTCGCCAGTTCGTCAAGTTGAATCTTCCAGCCCTCCGTCCTGACCTTGAGGGCCGCCGCCTGCTGAGCTTCCAGGCGTGCCGCGTACTCGGCGCGGGCCGCGCGGGCGTACTCGACCCCACCCCGGCCATAGCGGGCTTGTAGATCGTCGTCAGAAAATGACGCGAGCTGGGACGGGGGGATGTCCTGCACGCGCGCCGCGGTAGGGATAGGGGCGGCCTGCACGGGGGCGGGCTGAGTCGGTTCCTGCACCGGGGCATTGGTGGCCGCCGGGGGGAAGGAAATATCCATAGGGGCGGGCACGCTGACCTGCGGCGCGGGTGGCCCCTGCATGGGCGCAGTGGCCTGGGGCAGCGCCACGTCATCACCCTCCCCGATGAAGTTCAGGAACTCGCGCTTGGCCGCGTCGTACCCCTCGCCGGTCCCGGTCGTGGCGATGACCTTCGACCACAACTTCTGGACCTGCTTCTGCCGGCCCTGCGTGGCCTCGAACATGGCAGGGTCGTACTGAGGATTCGGCCGCCCGTCCTTGAGGGTGGGGGCATAGCGGGCCAGATCGGTGTCGATCCCCTGCTGGAAACTGTTCCGGCTGGGGGCGAGTCCGTTGCGGAGTTCGTTCTCCCGCTGTCCAGCAGCGTCAAGGCTGGCCGTGCGCTGCTGATTGATCGCCACGTCCCCGCGCTGGTCCTGCCACTGCTGCTGGTTGAACCCAAACTGCTCCTGCTGCAACCCGAACGTCTGCCCGAACTGAGCCTGCTGCGTGGCCGCCTGCTGCTGACGGTAGGCGTTGTCCAGGGCCTGCTGCTCAGCCTGCCGGCGTAGAGCCTCCTGCTGCTGCTGCTGGGCGAGCACTTGGTCCTGTCGGTTGATGATGTTCTGGACGAACAGGGCAGAGCCCTCGCCCAGTTCCTGCCCCAAGCTGCGCCGGGTCATCCGGTGTACCGCGCGAGGAAGGGATTCACGCCGCCATAGGTTCCGCCTCGGGGGTAACTAACCCCAATGCCGGGCGTCGGAATACCGGTCAGGCCCGTGCCAGGCCCGCCCGCGTACCGCTGCTGGAACAGGTTCCCGGCCGCCGTCCCGATACCGCCAAGGGCCGCGCCCAACCCGCCGTAAGGGTTCGGGTTGATCTGCTGTTGCTGCTGGCCGTACACGCCGCCCATAGCGTTGCCCTGCTGCATGTACTGGTTCGCAATCCCCTGCTGCTGGCCGTACTGCTGCTGGAGCGCGGCGAGGTAGTTGCCGAGTGCCCCGGACTGCGCCTGAATGCCCTGCTGCTGCGCGCCGAGCAGGTTGCCCATCTGCCCCAGCAAGCCTGCCTGCTGCTGCTGACCGGCCAGCCCCATCTGCCCGAGCTGACTGGCGATGCTCGACTGCATCCCGCCTGCCGCCTGCAAGGCGTTGTTGCTGATCCCGTAGGCGCTCAGCCGGTCCTGCTGCCCGCGCGCCTGGGCGTCGGCGTACAAGCGGGCCAGGGTGCTCGCTCCGAGACGGCTGCTGGCCCCACTGCTGGCGATACCACGCGCGGCAAGGCTGCTGCTCAGTTGCCCTAGGGCATCGTCGCCTGCAAGCTGTGCCTGACGGTTGTACGCGTCAGTGGACGTGGCCCCCAGTACATCGGTCGCGTTCTGGCGCAGGCGGGCCGCCTCGCCGTTCGTGCCGAGCTGGGCTCGCAGATAGCCGCTCGCTTCACTCGTCGGGTCCTGCCCGTAGAGGCGCTGCATCTGCGCCATGAGTGGGGCGTACTGCCCGTTCAGATCAGCGAAGGCCTGACGGTCGGCCAGGAACCCCTGACCGGCCTGGGCGGTCGTGTTGGCAACGCCCTGCATACCGGGAATTTGCTGGTTGGCCTGATCGTACGCGCCCATCTGGCGCTGCTGGGTGGCGTCCATCGCGTTCTGGGTGCGTTGGTTGGCCTGGTTGGATTGGTAGCCGGAGTACGCGGCGGCCCCAGCACCGAGGACGCCAGTAATCAGCGGAACGAGTGGCAAGATGGCGGGCATGGTTCCAGCCTGCGCGGGTTCAGTTCTTCGGCTGGCACACCATCAGGGCCATAAACGGCTCGTCTTCATGACTCCGCAACGTCCACCCGCGGGAGGCCAGCAGGCGCACCAGAGCAGGCCGCCGGCAGAAGGCCAGGAAGGTCTGGTCACTCTGCGCCGTGCTGGACGTGTAGGCCGTCAGCACGTCAAGACTCACCCCTAGCGGTACGCGCCCGTCGTTCGCCCAGTGGACCATCTGCTCTGTGGGGCTGAACCGCTGGAACTGGAACAGGGCCGATGGGGTGCCGTCCTGCCGGATGCCCAGGAAGGAGTCGGCGGGCATGAGGGCCATCAGGCTGTCCATCTGCCCGGCCAGTTCAGGGGGCAGCGTGTCCCCGCCGTTGTACTCAGGCGTGGTCATCAGGTGCCCCCACCCCTCCCCGGCTTGTGGTTGCGCGACTTCGATCATGCATCCCCCCATGCCTGCCACCCGAACTGCATGGAGGTCTGCGCCACCGGACAGGACAGGACGGCAAAGAATCCCGAGGCGGTCAGATCCCGTACGCGCGCCGTGACCACCTCGTCCGCGTTGATGATCGGTGTCACGGTCACGACCGGCGGGGTAGGGAAGGGGGACGCGAACGTGATCTGGATGGTCCAGGCGTCGAACGGGGCAAAGGGTGGCTCGACGACCTGCGCCCGCTTGCCTCTGACCTGACGGCTTCCGGCCAGCAGCAGCACCTTGTCACCGGTGCCGGTGGTGCTGTTCGGCCGGGCTTCCAGGGTCATCTCTGCCGCGTCCGCCCGGCTGCCCAGGGTGTTGCTCAGATCCACAATCCGCCGGAGGTCGCTGAAGATCGTCTCCAGCCTGCGTTCTGCGGCGCGGTTGTCCAGCCGGAACCGCTCAGGATCGCGGGTCGGCTTGAGCTTGGTGACTACGCCCATGCTTCCTTCCCTCCGCTCCCCACGATGCCCAGGGGTGGCCGCAGTACGCAGCGCCGCGTGCCGGTCGCCGGGGTCAGGGTCACGGTCAAGGTCTGGAGTAGGGCCGTATTCGCGCCGAGGCTGACCATGTGGGGTGTCACGCCGGCATGTGCGGGGCGGGCCTGCGGGGCGCCCGGCGTGGGGGCCGCAGTCCAGTCCATCGTGAGGTCCACGCCGTCCACCTGGAAGGTCGTTACGGCTTCCCCGTCACTGTCCACCGCGCCCGCTGCGCCGCGCCATGAAGGACGCCACCCCACCACCCCGAACGGGCCCGCCTTGAGGGTCATGGGCAGCAGGTCGGGGCTGTCGAACACGAACACGCCGGCGTAGTCGCCGCCCTGCTGCGCGATGGTGGCGGGTGCGCCGCCCAAGTACAACAACCGCTCACTGCTGCCGGTCATCTCCCGCTGGGTCCACCCCTGTTCCAGCAGGTGATACGTCAGAATCTGACGGCCGTCCGTGATGAAGTACAGCTCCCGCTCGAAGTCCACCGTCGCGGTCACGCTGGCGAGGGACAGGTCACGCAGCAAGTCCCGGATGGGATCCCCCACGTTCTGCACGTTCCCACCGGAGACGGCCAGCACGTTCCCTTCGGACAAGTAGAACATGGCCCCACGCACGGCCTGCACGCTGCGCGGGGCGAGGGTGCCGATAGAGTCGCCCAGACTTTCGAGTTGCCAGGTCTGGTCGTCGTTCCCGCTGATGACCCATAGCTCACGCTCCCCAAACACGTAGAGGTATCGGCCAACCGACTTGATGGCCGTGATGCTGGTGCTGACCCGGAAGGGCAGGTCAAAGTAGTAGTCGCTGCCATAGGCCGGCAGAACGGTATCGGAGAACTGTCCGGCCACATCAGAGAAGTAGATGCGGTTCCTGGGCGGGGTCAAGGTGCTGGACTCGCCCGCGCTCTGGCTGGTCGTGACGTTGCTCGCCGTGTACCAGACCCGCCCGTTGTGGAACTCGGCCATGCTGACCCGCACCGTCATCTGCTCCTGGTCAATGGCCCCACCGGTCAGGGGCAGGGGGGCGTCGTCGGGGTTGATGAGGCGCGTGCCTGTCGAGTTCGTGACGTACGGGATGAACTGCTCCCCAACCTTCCGGTAAATCTCGACGTGATAGGGAAAGTTCCGGAACTCGGCCACACCCGGCGTGTTGATTGTCAAGGGCACGACATAGGGATGCGGCGGCCCTACCCGGTTGATTCCCTGAATAGGAACGATGCGGTACACCTGCGGGTTGGTGTCGCTGAGTGTGTAGTACGGGCCAGTGGGCTTCGTGCCAGCCCCACCCCATGCTGTCACTTTGGGGAGAACCGACACCACCTTGTCACCGGCCAGATAGGTCTGTTCGTCGATCTGCACCAGGCGAGGGGCCAGGAGTACGGCGTCCCGGAGGCTAGTTGAGGGGGGGAGGTCAAGCACCTGCGCGCCGCCGTCCGCCCCGGTCAAGACGACCTTGAGGTCGGAGGCGCGCTGAGCGTACAGGTACTGGCCTTCGCCACTCCACAGGGCGTACAGGGCATCCGCGAGCAGGCTGCGGGCCTGGGGCGCGCACGCCCACCCGCCGGGCCGCAGCAGGGCATTCAGCAGGACGAACGGGGCCGGGACACTGCCCCGCGCCGCGTAGGTGTTAAGCCCCGCTGCCTGCTCGATCTGGGCAATGGCGGGTTCCTTCACATGGGCCTCGGGGGCATCATCCCCATAGGTGCCTGCTGGGCAGGTTGCGGCATTCCACCCATCCCCATAGGTGGCTGGCCCGGCATCCCACCCATGCCCTGCCCGCCCTGCTGGAGTAGCGGGAGGAGCATCATCAGGAGCTGGAGAAGTTGCGCCGGGTCGCCCTGGCCCTGCGGCTGCTGGGGCTGCATGGGCGGGGCGGGCATCCGGGCGGGAGGCTCGTTCGTCGTCGGGCGGGCGATGCTGTTGCCGTTCAGTTCCATCTCGTTCGTCTCCCCAGGGCGCTGCCCATGCGTGTTGAAGTCGTCAGGACACCCGCACTGCCCCGGTCCCGCAGTTCTTCGAGCCGGAGCTGATACCGCTGCCACCACGTCGGGTCGCCCGCATTCCGGCTGCCGCCCTGCGCGCCGAGACTGTGGGCCGCGTGGTACGCGATGAGGTCGTGGTGCGTCTCGTACCGGTTGCCCCAGGGCACGCTGGCGTCCGTTGTCAGGTCCCCGCCGTCCACGAACGCCAGGAAGCCCACCTCGACCCCAGCACCGGGGGAGGGCCACACCCCTACGATGCCCGCCCCCAACACGCCCTCGTCGACGATCAGGCCGCGCGGGGCACCACTGGCCGCCGCGCCGCGCTGGTCTATGTCGTACATCTGGCCGTAGTTGATGACCGGATAGTCAAGGTAGCGGCCCCCGACCCGGATGCGGCCGGACACGTTGACCAGATCAGGCACGGCCAGCCGGCCGTCCGCGTCGGTGATGACGGTCACGTCGCGCTGGATCAGGCCGAGCTGCCCGGCGAGACTGCGGGCGCTGCGGCTGATTTGGTTGTTGAAGGTGTCGTCGGTGTAGGCTCCGCTGCCCGCTTCGGCCAGCAGGCGGCGGGTCAGGATGCGCAGTTCGGCCCGGTTCACTTGTCCAGCCCGATCTTGAGGCCGAGTGCGGCTAGCCCGGCGGCGGTGACGCTGAGGTCCATCACGTCACCGGGGACCACGCTCACAGGTGAGAACCCGGTCACGGTCCCGTTGACGTTGCCGCCGGGGTAGGTGACGGTGGCGACTACGGTGCCGTTCTTCCGGATCTGCACGATGGTCTGGGTGGCCCCAGCCACGGCCAGCTTGCCCGGCAGGATGGTGCCATAAGTGCCAGCGCGGGTGATGGGTACGGCGTCCACTACCCCGATGGCAAGCGTGGTCAGGATGCTGCGCAGTGCGATAGGGGTAACGCTGGTGGGGTGCTGATGGTCGCCCAGGACGATCACCTGCTGACCCATACCGCCCCCGATGGCCCCGCCGGGCGCGTCGGCGGCGGGCGTGCTGTCCTGATAAGGCCAGTAGTTCGCTGTGGCAAACCACGTCTTGTTGCGGTCGTTCCGAAAGGTGAAATTGACCGTTCCTGTGTTGATGGTGATATTGGGCGTGCCTTCCAGGAGGGTGTCGCCGGGCGCTGACTTGATGGTCATGACGGCGGGGGGGTTGTTCTTGTCGGCCCGCTTGATCGTGAGCGCCTTACCGGAGGCTGTGCTGGCAGGATGCAGCGTGATCGTAATGGCTCCCCCAGAGCAATCCACCATCAACACGTCGTCAGATTCTGACGTGGTGGTATTGGCCGTCACCGGGCGAACGTTGTGAGTCGGCCCGGTGACGGCGGGCGTGGGCGGGGGGGTGACAGAACCGGAGGGCATCAGAAGCCTTCCAGCAGGTCCACGCCCCCACCTGCGGTTGAGTACCCCCAGAGTCCGTCTGCGGCGTCAAGCGTGAGGGTTGCGCCAGCGGCCAGCGTGTACCCGGTGGAAGCATTCGCGCCAGGCCCCCCTAGGAATAGGGGCGCACCACTGGTGTTGTTCACGAACACGGTCAGGCGGGTGCTGGGGGGACGGTCAGCGCCTGTGCCGATGAGCCGCGTAGGCGTGGCGGCGGGTAGCGTCACCCGCGACCCATGCGTCCTGCTGATGACGTGGTTCATGGTGCCAGTGTTGGGGACGGAGTTTATGCGGCTGGCACAGTAAAAAGCCACCCCGTAGGGTGGCTGGGCATTGGGTGGTTCACACACCCGCGTAGAGTTCAGACGCCGGGCGAGCCGTAGAAGTAGCGGGGGTCCTCGACGAACAGGCCGTACCGCATCCGGCCCTGCCACTGCCACTGGTCCGGGTTCTGGCGCTGAATCTTCTCAGGCGCACCAGGGGCCGTCCGCATCAGCACGATCATGCCGCTTTCCGCCTGACCCACCGTGGGGCGCATGAACCACGCGCGGCGGTTGGTCTGGAACGGCACCGGCACCACGTTGATGTTGAACAGGCCACGCGGCCCCACCGGGTTGATCACGCCTTCGTTCTTGTTGTCGGCCACGCTGGCATAGCTCTTGACGAGCTGATGCGCGTAGGCTTCCAGGTCTGGATGGACGAACAGATCGAAGTCGGTCACGTTCAGCAGGGGGTGCAGGTCGCCGCCGTCATCGTAGATGCCGCTGCGGAAGTAGCTGATGGCCTGGCTGATGGCCGTTTCACTCAGGGCCACCGCCGTCGCCGGGGTGTTGCCGTAGCTCAGCCCGCTCAGGCCCGCCGGGTGGGCGGTGCTCAGCAGGGGTACGCCGTCGCGCACATCGCGCAGGGTGTTCAGGGTGAACGCCGTGTTGATGAACGTGTCGGTGATGTCGAGTTCCAGCATCTTCGGCCCGCGCTCAGCGAACTTCGGGGCGAGGCTGGTCACGTAGCCGTACCCGTTCGCGGCGTCGTCTTCCATCTGCTCACGGCTGACGGCCATGATGCCCTTGACGAGCTTGATGGGCACCTGCATGTCGCGCACCTTCTCGGGGCGGACGACGGGCGCTTCCTGGATGCCTTCGGCTACTTCGCCCCAGTTGCCGCGCAGGGTGGTGATGGTGCCTTTCCAGTACCCGCGCGTGGTGGGAATCTCGCGGGTGAGGCGCTTGAGTAGGGTGTTCGGTCCCTTCAGGTACTCGATCTGCTTGTCGAAGTACCGCTTGTTGAAGTCGCCGTTGAACTGATCGGGCAGTGTGCCGGTGGTCCAGACAGGGGTTGCCATAAAGTGTCAAATCCTCCGCGAAATAAAGTGCAAATCGTTAACGGGCGAGCAGTTGAACGAACAGACCCACGTTGGTATCCCCGACCGCGCCGCGCGCCAGAGTCGTCCCGTTCACAGCCACCGTGCGGAACACGGCGTTGGTCGTGTCGGTCAGCAGCACCGTGTGGAATCCGGTCGTGGCGTCCTTGCCCAAGCCGTAGGTCACGCCGGGCTTGATGAGTGCGGCGGTCGCGGCGGCACCGGTGGCCGTGACCTCGAAGATCATGGTTCCGTTCGGGTCCACGTACGGGATCTTCAGGTCCACGCGCATTCCGCTGTCCTGCGCGGCCAGCTTGTTGCGGGCAGTAGCGGCACCTGCGCCCACAGCGGTCTCGACGTAATCGCCGTTCGCGTCGGGGCTGATGAGGTTGCCCAGCTTGAAGGACGCGCCGGCGGCCTGCTTGCCCAGAAGGCCGTGATGCTGGCTGTACTCGGTGTGTTGCAGGATGCTCTTAATGGGGAGCGTTGCCATAAGTTTTCAGTCCTCCAGAGGGTGAAATGTTTACAGGGCCAGTCTGTGTCACTGGCCCTGTCCGTCTAGCACGCGATTTTCAGAGGTTGCCGAGCTTTTCCAGCGTGGTCGTTACTTCCGTGGTGAAGTCCACGTCCGCGTCGGGGTTGATCTTGCGCTGCTCCTTGCGGCGGAAGGATTCGCCCAACTTGCGGTTCTCGGCGTGAATCTCGTCTACGAGTTCCTGCGGTGCCCACATGAGGGTCATGCCCCCAAGGGTCTGTACTCGGTCGGCCTTCTTGTCGAACTCGATGTACACGCCGAAGTCTTTTTCCTGGGGGAAATACTGACCACGCCCCATGACCTCGACTTCTTTGGGGTCCACGAGTTTGTACCCGTCCGCGCGGTAGTCGCCCACGGTGCCGTCGCCTACGCCTTGACGTGCCCAGAGGCAGGTCCGGCCGCTGCCCTTGCGGGCCTGTGCGTAGAGTTGGCTGTTCCGGCCATCGGCCACGCCCTTGCCGAAGGGGTTGCGTTCACGCTGGAAGCTGGCAGTGGTCGGGGGGGTAGGGGCGGTCATCATTTACCTCCGTACTTGCTGGGGTTGTTCCAGGCGTCTTGCATGGCCTGTTCGACCCAGGCGGGGTTGCTCCAGTTCTGCGAGCTGGCGGGCAGGCTGGAGGTGCCACCTCGGCTCACGCTGCGCACGGCGGGCGGTGCATCAGGACGTACGGGAGCATTCGGCGGCGCAGCCTTACCGGAGAGCACGCGGGTTCCCACTGCCGCCCGGATCAGCAGGTTGCGGAAGACGGGATCGGCCAGCGCGCGGGCGCGGGTTGTGGCGTCGGCACCCTGTAGGGCCTCGTTCGCCACAGCGTCTAGTGCCTCATCGCTCACGAGGTCGCCGTGCTGCCGGCCTTCCTGCCGGTACTGCTGTTCCACTTGGCCGATCTGCTGGGCGGCCTGATACTCGGCGCGGATGTTGGCTTCGCGTTGCTGCCAGCGGTGGCTTTCGCTCTCCTGGTCAAGTTGCCGCCGGAACTGGCGCAACTCGGCGCGGGCCTGCGCGTCATAGGTGGCCCGGTCCTCGAGGTCGTCCAGCTTGGCCGTGTTCTCGGGGCGGTCGTACGGGTCCACCCACGCCGGGGGCGGGGCGGGCTGGTTCGCACGCTCGAACTGCTGGCGTTGCAGCTCGGCGTTCTGGCGCATCTGGTCGGCCAGATCGGCCACAGCCTTATACGGGTCGGGCGCGGGCTGAACGGGGGGAGTCTCCGGGACTTCGGGAGTCTCGGGAACCTCCTGTTCAACTTCCAGTTCTGGAGTCTGTGGCTCGAACTCGCTGTCCATGAGATTGTCGTCGGGTAGCATCATGTGCCCTCATGGTTCATCTGAGGAGCAATTCGGCTGGCACGCCCGAAAAGCTATTCCGCCGGGTCCTGAGCCCACTCCTGCAAGCGGTCCCACAGGTCCGCCATCCCGTCCGCCTTGCCCTTGAGGAACGTCACCTGATCAAGCGTCGTCGCCCCCGGCTTGATGCCCTCATGGACGGCCAGGACCGCCATCTGGACCTCTTCGCCCACTGGCCCTTCCAAGTAGCGCAGCGCGTCCCGCAGAGCCCGGCGGCCCTCAGCGGAGAGCATTGACCTCTCCCTTGCGCCTCTTAGTTTCTAAAGAATCCGACTCCGCTGCACCGAGCAAGCTGAGCAGGGGAAGTGTGGTCGGGCCTGGGTCCGGCTGCTTGAAACGCCGTTGGACAATCCGATCAAGCACGCGGATATAGAGAGTTTCGCGCATCAGTTGAACCCGCCCGCATCAGGCAGAGGATTGCCCCCCGGCACGCTCGTCACGGTCCCGTCACCCCGCACCGGCTCATTCATGCTCATCCCCATGCCCTGCTGGCCCTGCGCCTGGGGATTCATGCCCAGCAGCATCTGACTCGTTACCATCGCGTTCTCCCCAGTCGGGATGACGTTCGGGTCACGCTGCGGACTCTCACCCAAGAGTTTCACCCACTCCTGCACCCCTAGCGCCTCCAACCTCATCCGGCGGGACTCGTACAGGGCCACAACCGCAGGCTGCCCGAGTCGAGAGTACGGGGCCAACTTCTGCCAGTAGTCGTCCACGATCATCATGGCTTCCTGGCTGGCCTGCATCCGGAGCATCTGGTCCGCCTGCGAGGTCATGCCGCGCGGCGCCCACCGCAAGGCATCCCACTGGGGCTGGGTGATGAAGTATTCCGTGCTGCCGTGCTGCACTGTGAAGCTCTGGTCGCTGAAGGGGCGGGCGATGTACTTGCGGTAGATTCCCGCATTCCGCCGGAGGAATACCGACAGGTCCTCCCGGAGCTGCTGCAACATCATGTTCTCTTTCCCGCTGCGTCCCTCCTGGGCCAGCCGGTGCTCTGTGGCAGAGCGGTACGTCTGCATGGGCGTCATGGTGATACTCGCAACGTTGGCATACTGCTCGTTCTGGTTCATGCGCTGCGTGATGGCGGGCGGGGTGGGGTTGATGTGGATGGCCCGCACCGCCTCCGCTGTCCCGCGCCGCCAGAAAATCTCACCCGGTCGGGGCCGCACCGCGCCGCCGCGCTGCTGTGCACGCGCCTTGAACAACTTCCCGGCGCTGCTCATCTCGTCCATCTCCCACATCGGGGCGGTGGCCGCGAAGTCCGCTTCGGCGGCGGCCGAGTTGAGCATGTCGTTGGCGAACTGAATGTCCTTGAGCGTGTTCGGGAACCCGACCCCGTACGCCACGTTGGAACTGCGGTCAATGCGCAGCAGCGTGAACGGGAACCCGTCCCCCCACCGCTCGGCCCGGAGCGGCAGAATGTCTGTCTGCGCCTGCCGGGCGCACACCACGCGCCACATCTCGGACTCCTCGTTCGGCCGGGGCCGCACCCGAATGTAGACCTCGAGCAGGTCCACGTTCGCGCTCTCGCGGCTGGCCCACCCCTCGTTCTGAGAGAGCCAGAGGTTTTCCTTCTCGACCTCGGCCCCGTCCTGCGTGGCCCAGGACGCCCCACTGCCCAGCTTCTTCACGGCCTCCAGGTCATAGACCCCGGCCAGGGCCTGATCCCGCACCCACCGCAAGGGCTCCGTGAACTGCTGCGCGACCATCGTGCATTGCTCGATGTTTCGCGGGGCGTGCGGGGACAGCAGCAGGTCTTCGATACTCACGACGTCTGGGTCCAGGCGGCCGTCCACCACGCCGTCGCGGAGCACGCCCGTCCCGGTGATGACGGTATCCAAGAGGGCAGAGGACAGCGTGTTCGGGAAAGACACGTCGCGCAGCTCCTGACTCAGCGCCAGGGCGGCATGGTGGGCCACGTCGCCCGCCTCACCACCGTCTACCTCGGCAGAAGCGAAGGGCTCGACGTTCAATGCCCCGAACAGGGAGGCGTGCGCCTGGTTGACGCGGCTCATGGTCAGGGGCGTCCGGATGACCGTCATGTCGGCCATCGGCAGGTCTGCGGGGTCGTACGGCTCCATGCGGAAATCCCGGCGGGCCTGCTTGGCGAGAGCCACCAGACCCGCGCGGGCGCTCTCGGCGTCCAATACCTCGGGCGTGATCGCCAGCCGCAGGCGTTTTACGGTGTCGTCGTCGGGGAGGGCTTTGCCGCTCCGGGCGGGGCGCAGGCCCGGCCTCAGTTCGGGGTAGTCCTGGCCCTCATCCCAGAAATCGCGGTCGCCGTAGGTCATGCCCTCATGCTGGGGGGCGGCTCAGGGACGGCTGGCACGCCTATTCCGCCCCAGCCACCCACGCCGCCCACGCCACCTTCAGGGTCTGCCCGCTGGCCGGCGCAGGCTCGGCGCCAATCACGAGATTCACCCCATCCTGACCGCTGACGAATACGCGCTGCCCCGCCGCCGGCGTCTGCATCATGGTCAGCAGCACCCGCTCGGGGGGAGCGAACAGGCCGTGCGGCACGATCACGTTGCCGCTACTCGTCACCAACGCCGTCCCGCTGCTGCGGTTCAACTTGTTGTTCTGGTCCAGCACGCGCCCCGTCATCCGACTGTTGACCCCGACCAACCCAATGGCCCCCGCATAGTTGCCCGTAATCCGGGTCGTCCCGTACGTGTTGTAATCGCTCGTCCCGGACTCCCGGATGGCCGGCGCCAGCCCGCCCCCACCCGCCCGGTCGCGCGCCTCAGCCATGTAATGGATCGTTTCGCCCTTCTCACAGAAACTGCTGTTGTCGATGAAGATGTCCGGGTAGCTGAACGTGTCGGCCGCCTGCCCGGTCTTGCCCGGCCAGTTGATGCGGTTGTTGTCGGCAAACGTCGCCCCCGACGCGATGACCACCCGTGCACCACCCTGGAGGCGGATTGCCCCACGCGCGCACCAGTAGGCGTGCAGCGCCCCGATCCGGCCCCGGCTGCCGTTGACCGTGATGCCCCATCCGGACGGGATGTTCTCATAGCTGCCGTCAATTCGCACCCCGGCACCGATGTAGAAATCATTCGCGTTCGCCGTGCACCAGATGCCACCGTTGCCGGTGCCTGCATTGCTGGCGCTGGGGATGACGTCCAGGTCGTCCACCTGGATGTTCGGTGCGTCCAGCATGAGGCTGTAATCGCGGGAGTGGCCGTAGAAGTAGCCGCCCATGACGCGGCTGTCGCTCGCCTGAATCCACAGGGACGCCCCGGACAACACTCCGACCTGCACGAGCGCGCCATAACACTCGGCAGTGCCACTCGAGCGGATGTGGATACCCGCCACGCTGCCGTAATACGTGGTGGTCGGGATGCCCTGGGCGTTGGTCACCCACTCGTAGTTGTAGACATCCACGCCCTGAATCTTGAGGAAGGTCGTGTCCCAGTATTCGATCTGGGGGACGGTGGTCACGACCTGCTCACGCCAGAAGCGGATACCCCGGAGCACGATGTCCTTATGGACCTGGCCGTTGTTGGCGCACTGGAGCTGCTTGATGTCCTGGGTGGTGCGCAGGGTGGCGGCGCCCTGGTCGCTGTAGAACACGATGCCGGGCGGGTGGTTGAGCGTGCCGTCATGGCTGTAGTCCCCGCCGGGCAGGTAGACGGACGCAATACCGCGCGCTGCGGCGCAGTTCAGGGCGCGCTGAATGCCGAGGGTGTTGGCGGCCGGGGTGCCGCCGGGGCGTGCGCCGCCCCACTGGGCGTTCAGGACGAGGCCAGAGATGTTGCGGCGCAGGGTGAGGTTCGCGGCGGCGTCGAAGGTGATGACGTTGTCGGCCGTCTCGCGGGCCACGACCGTGAAGGTGCCGCCCTGGTATTGGTCCTGCACGATGACGGTCTGTCCGGTGATGAGGGGCACGGAGGCAGCAACCGCGAGGGTGGCGAACTGGAGGCGGGCGGTGGCGGCGTCCACGATGCCCCCGGCAATCTGGCGGGTGTCGGCCTGGCTGCCGTATTGCCCGCCCTGGGTCTTGCTTTCTGCGATGTTGCCGCCCGTGAGGGTGCCGGAGAGCAGGACGGTGCGGACATAGCGCACGGGGGCGCTGATGTTCTCGGGCTGGTCGCCGGGGCTGACGGTGACGTAGGTTTCCCAGGAGGTATCCGGGGGGGTGAACAGGTGGTCCGGCTTGCTGCCATCGGAGACGGCGTTGCTGATCTGGATGGCGACAAGGAAGTCGGGGCCGATGAGGGTCACTTTGACCCCTGTCACTTGGTCGTTGGTGGCGCGCGTGGGGCCGGTAGCTGGCCCCGTGACCGGGTAGGCGTTGAACGCGGGGTAGCTCGACGGCGTCAGCATGAGGGCAGCATGGGGGAGGGCTGCGGGCAGGCTGGCACACAAGAAAACCGCCCCGGAGGGCGGCTATTTGCTCGGGGTACAGGATTCGAACCTGTGATGCCTTGCGGCATTAGCGCCTTGAGGGCGCGTAGCGTACACCACACCGCCTATCCCCATATGAGCCGCTGTTCTTCCCCACTCCCTACCGAAGTAAGGCTCGCGTCTAAGTGGTCTCAGGCAAGGAGGGATTCGAACCCTCGGATAAGGGGACCTCGTGTCTGCGCCCACGTCCCCCACACACATCGCAGATTGGTTTAAGCCTCTCACCCACTTGCCTGGGTCGGACGGGAACTCCCATCCCCACGCGCATTCTACCATTTTTCAGCGTCTGGAGCGGTGAACGGTCAGCATCAGGTCATCCAAGTTCTCGCCCATCATCGGGTTGGCATCCAAGTACGTCGCCAGATACTCCCCCGCCTCCGTGATGTGGCTGGCGTTGTTCTTCTCCTTGATGTACGCCCCCGTCTTCTCCGCGCCCTTCGCCACCGTGCAATTCCCCATCATCGCCGCGTAAAACGTCGGACACGCCCCCGCATCCACCTGCAACGCCGGCCGCCCATCCTCTTGAATCCGGTGCAAATTCAAGTTCGTCAACGCCTCGTACCGGATCGCCGCCCCCTGACTCCCCTTCACCACGAAAAAGCCCATCTCCTGCAACACTTCCGCACTCGTCCGGTCGTCCGTCTCGCTCCGGGTGTCGAACATGGACGGGTCAAGGACCAGAACATGTTCTTTCTGCCAGTGCGTCGTCAGTGGATCCGCACTCAGCACCCGGCGCAGGGCCGTCGCGTGCGCCCGGACGTTCGTACTCACGCCCGGCGGGGTCGCCAACTCCCGCACCGTCACCACCCGCCCGGAAGGGTAGACCAACGCGGTCAAACTCGCCGGCCGCCGCCCCCCGTCCATGCCGATGATGAGCTGCGCCCCCTCCGAAGACTTCGGCCGCTCCTCGAGCCGCTGCCGCGTGTAGTCGAACGACGGGTAAAACGGCTCCCCAATCGGCGCGTCGTACTGAATCAGCACCTCGCGCATGTTCTTCCGGCGGTCCCCCGTCTCGATGTTCCGCTGGATCCACTCATCACTGCGCTTACTCGGGTCGGCATAGTGCCAGATGCGCAGGTGCGTGTACCCCTGGACGCTCAGCCACATCTCGACCCCGTAGGGGAGGTCTTTGACGCTCCGTTTTTCGTACGGGATGACCTCCACCCCGTCCGCCGTCTCGACCACCCGCCCGCCGAATCCCCCAAACTCCTCCGGTTGGTGGGGTGCCTTGCCGATCATCTTCAGGGCGTAGTCGTCTTCGCCCGCATTCGCCGTGCTGTAGAGCACCTGCCGGCCGTTCTGCCCCACAGATTTCTGCGCACTGTTGATGTTGTCGGCCAGCGCCGCGTGAAACCACGCCTCGTCCTCAATGGCCCGCGTTCGGGTGTCGCCGCGCCACTTGTTCGGGCCCCCCACGCCCGCCGGGATCCCGTACACGTACCGGTAGCTGCTCGAGAAGTACGGCCGTAACTCGATCTCGTTCACGCCTTCCGCCCCGGAGGACTTCCGGTAACGGTTGCACAGGGTCAACGCGACCTCGTACGCCTCACTTCCGTACTCCGCTGGGAGGTCCGTGCGCGTAGGGGGAGTTTTTGGCGTCATCGAAAGGTCAAATTCCTCCGCGATGGCCTTCACCCAGTCGGTCGGCGGGTGCGCCCGCAACTCTACCCAGGGCATCATCAGGGTCATGGGCTGGCCCTCGAGGACGTAGAGCATGTACTTCTCCATCTTCTTCGCCGTCTCGCCCGCGTCCATGTGCTGATAGCCCGCGTTGCTCGCCTCCACGAACATCGCCTCATGCATGGTCAGGGCGCAGACAATCCACGTCGCCATCATCTGCCGGGACTTGTCGATCTGGAGCAGGTTGACGCTGTACCACGCCCACGTCATCCACTCGAGGTGGGGGAGGTTGGGCAGGGGCAGGTGCTCGCGGGGCTGGCCGGGCTTGGCGTCCTCGTCTCGGGTACGAACGCAGTCTTTCGCCCATGCCCAGGCGTCGGCGGCGTAGTGATCCCACAAGGTTCTGTAGGGGGCCAGGAAGTCGCGGAGTTTTTCCGGGGTGACGGTCATCAGAACAACCCGCCCATGCCGGACACCATGCGCCGTAGATCCTTCACAGCCTGCTCAATCGTGAACTCCCACAGCGCCGACTCTTCTCGGTCTGCGGCAGTGCCAGGCAAGCGGTTCTGTGTGACCACATTCCGGTAGAGGTCGAACACGGCCAGCTTGACGTGCAGAAGTTCATGGATCAGAGACCGTTCGATCTCTTCCTTACTATCGTGGTGCGCCGGGTCAAGGGTGATCTCTGCCACGTCATAGGCCACTTGCCGGGAGCACTGCGCTGACCAGTCGGGATTGGAGCAGGGTCCGTAGGTCACGCTGATGCTCCAATGTGGGCAGCCGAGACGCTGGATCCAGAGGGGGAGCAATTCCTCTACGTACTCCCGCATCTGCTCGACGGTCAGGTGGACCTCATCCCCACTGCTGTGCACAACCTCCGACTTCTCACTCATACGCTCAGGCTCGGGCAGAGGGGGAGGGGAAGTGGCACGCCCTCCTGGGGGATTTTGGGTCGGTGAAATTTGAGGGTCCATCTAGATAGACGCGGGCCGGGGGGTGCCCCAAAGGGTGCCGGCGGGGGGTGGGCACCTGGGCTTGCGGGTGGGTTGGGGAGGGGTCGGCCCTGCACACTAATGACAATTGGTGGACAACACTTCCGGTTGTGCAGGGGATCAGCCCCCACTTTCCCGCACCCTCAAGCCCAGCTCGACCACCCTGCTCCGCTCCTCCGGGTCCATCCGTCGCCACGTCTTCGCATCCCCAGGGCTGAGGCGGATGCGGGTCGGCACGCTCTCCTTGCCGTCTAGGACAGGCTCCCAGGACTGCGGGGACAGGTTGGCAAGGCTGGCAGGGGACATAGCCCTGGGCTTGAGGTCAGGGCCACGCTTGGGGGTCTTGGGGCGTCTGGGCATACCTACTTGTAGTTGTGCAAGGGAAATAGGCTGGCACGCAGGCGGGTGAGAGTGAAAGAAGTGATGCCGCCTCGGGAGGAGGGGGTACGACAGGACAGGCCGTTATGGGATTCCCCATATCGTGTCTCAGACAGTGGGAATGCCGTTACGGGCATTCCCGTTTCGTGTCCTGTACAGCGAGAATGCCGCCTCGGGGGAGAACCCTGAGTACGGCATCAGAGAATCAGTGGTCAGGAGATGTCGTCAGTCCCCTCTTGCCAACGGTCATGGAAGTACTCCAGGTGACGCTCTGGTCGCTGTGTCACGTACATCCCATTGCCGGGGAGGAACACGTCACGGTGCAGGCGGGCCAGGCGGGCGTACTTCGTGGGGCTGTCGTGTCCATCCCACTTGCGGCCTTGTTTGCGGGGGACGTGTTCGAACAGGTGGAGGTCGTCCTTGGCGATGTGCCAGGAGACTTGGCCTGTGGGGAGGTCAATGATGATGACGTTGCGCCAGTTTTCGTCCCAGTAGCCGTCACCTTCGTGGTCTTCGATGCTGCTGGGGTAGATGACGGCGAGGGCGGCGATGAGCTGGGAGCGTTCGGTGTAGAGGGCGTCAAGTGGATCAGGGCTGGTCATGCCTTCTCTCCTGGCGTGGGCAGCGGGCTGGCGAGCATGGACAGGCCGGGGTAGGAGTCGGTATCGCTGAGGGTGGTGCCGCCTTGGGCAGTGATGCGGCGGGATTGCTCAGCCATGAGTTCGAGGATGTTCTGGGGCTTTCCTCGGTACAGGTCGGCGTAGCCGGTGCGGCGTTGCTCCAGGACAAGGCGGTGGAACATCCCTTCCAGTAACACGCGGAGCATCCGTCCTGCTGTCGCTGGGTCGTTGAGATTGCCTCTGAGGTCTTGGGTGTGCCACATGGGCTGGCCGTCTTCCAGGGAGTAGCACCACAGGGCCAGTTTGTCGGGGAAGTGGATGAGGGTGGGAATGAATCCGTGCTGCTCGAGGGCGGTGCGGTAGAAAGCGGCGTCAAAGCGGATGGGTGGGACGGTGATGCTCTCGGGTGCGTTCATGCCTTCTCGCCTTGCATGGCGTCGTACTCGGCTCTGTTGGCGGCGATGTAGACCCAGGGGCTTGTGGGGCCGTAGCCGACATGGAACGGGATGCGGCTGAACGGCTTGCCGTCGAGGTGAAGGAGGGTGAAGTCCTTGTGGTCGGGGCTGTCCTGCTTGAGTTCGACGAACCCGGCCATTTCCCACCAGATGATCTGGCCGGTGGCTGGTGTGGGGGTGCGGCTTCTCAGGACTTCGACGGCGTGGCGGAGTTCGGCTTGGGTGCGTTCAACGATCTCGGGTGCGGTCATGCCTTCTCTCCTTCGTCCTGGGCAGGGGTGAGGGTGGCGAGCTGGCGGGCTTCCTCGCGGCGCATCTCGTCCCGGACCTCATGGGTGGCCGTGCGCTGGGGCTGGGTGATGAGGGTTCGTATGCGGCGGAGGGCGTCACAGTAGCCGGTGGCATAGAGCGTGTTGTAGGGGGCGAGCAGGTCCAGGCGGTCAGTGATGTAGTCGAGCACGCGGTCTCGGTCGCTCATCTATCTTCTCCTTCGGTGAGGGCGGTCAGGCTGGGGGTGTAGAGGGGGAGGTAGAGGGCATCCCAGCGGGACCAGCGGTTGATCGCCCCCAGATAGGACCGGACCTCTTCGGCCTGGCGTAGATCGTTCATGGCGTCCTGCTTGATCTCGGTCTTGTCAGACTTCCAGGTGCCGCTCATTCCTTCTCCTTCCCGTCAGAATTTGACGGCTCCACCGTGATCGTTCGTTCCTGCAACCGGGCAATCTTCGCGGCCTGCTCCTCGCGCATGGTGTCCCGGACGCTGTGGACCACCTGCACCATGTGGTTGACGGTCTGGTTGACTTCGGTCTTGATCTGATCCCCGAACGTGTCGCGGTCATAGGCCTTGAGCAGAAACTCCCCGGCTTTCACTGCGGCGTTTGCCAGCTTGGGGTCGGTGTTGGTGGCGATGCTGTACATGCTGCTGACCAGGGTGTCGACCAGATCCACGTTCAGGAACTCGGTCACGACCTGGTTGAACGCTTCGTCCTGATCTCGCCAGCGGTAGAGGGTGCTGGGGCTGACCCCGGCGGCGGCGGCGGCGTGGCCGATGGTGCCGTGTTCTCTCAGGGCGTCAACGGCCCGGCGCTTGAGTTCGCGGCGCTTGATCTCGCCGGGCTTGAGGGTGTCGGCGGTCTTGACGGCTTTCCCGAGGTCGGCCAGGGCGAGCAGGGGGGCGACCTTCTCGTATTGCTCCACTGTGAGTTGCTCGCCGTAGGGTGCTTCTTCGCGCACTGGTGCGGGTTGGCCCTCTCCCGTTTCGTCTATTTCGGTCATGTGGTCATGCTGGCGGGCGGGCTTGTGGGGGTTGGCACGCTGTCAGAATTTGACGGGATGGGGGAGGAGAGTTGACAAGTGTAATCGTTAGGAGTTACAGTTAGGGCATGGAAACCGACATCACCCACAGCACCTACAACGGCCAGCCCAGCATTGAAGTAACGATGTGCCCCTGGAGCTACTTTCATATGTTTGCCATCCACTTTGACGCGACCACGTTCGAGCCGATGAGCAATGTGCGGCCGGAGGATGTGGCAAAGCTGCCTATCCTGAAAGCGCAGGTCGAGGAATTCGCTAACGATTACCCGGCACGGCTGGCCCGCATTGCAGAAATCAGCGCTCTCCCCGTCGTCTACCTACGTCTGGGCGAGCTGCCCGAAGGCGGGCGCAGCTATAACTACCGCGAGGGTCACAGCGAGGCTGGTGTGAGCTGCTACCGCGCTTATCAGGGGAAGGGCGTCCTGTACCTGGACTGCGTGGACGGATGCGACCCGATGGTCATGCTGGGTGGCAGTGGCGCGACGCGCAAGTGGTACATCATCAGCGGGGACGTGTGCGGCGTCGGTAGCGATGGTGAGCCGGTGCTGAACAACGCGCAGGTCGTCAAAAAACTGACCCGTAAGCCGAGTATTGAGGTGCTGTTCGCGGCTGAGCACCCCGCGTTCTGGAGCTGGGCCAAGTGACTCGCCTTCTCTCTTCGGCAGAGTGGGCGCAGGCTGTCGGGCTTTCTCCTGTTCAGGCACGGGCGCTCCTGCGGGATGGTCGAGTGGCGGGGGCTCAGCGGATCGGACAGCGTGGGTGGGCCATTCCAGAGGGGACCCCGAAACCTGATCCTCGACCAACAGGCGCAGCCGCGCATAAGAGATAGCCCCGCTTCGGCGGGGTTTGTGCTGTCAGAATTTGACGCCCCCACCCCTCGGCCGGGGCAGGAGCAGGGGGGGAGCTAGGGAGTAGGAGGGCCAGGAGGACGGGGCGCAGACTTGCTGCGATACCCCTTCGCCCGGATGGTGGCGTCAATCTTGGCGTAGTTACGCCGCGTCTCCTCGCGCTCTTGCTTCTCCCAGTCACCAGAGAAGCGCGCCGACCAGAACGCATAGGTCTGCTCCTGTGCCTGTTCTTGCCGGATGGCGTAGACCATGAATCCTGCTGCCCCGCTCATCCTCGCCCGCCGTCCCCGCCGAGCGCCTGGGCTGACGCGGGAGCCTGGGGCGCACTGGCCCACGTCACCTCGTGCGTCTGTGGCGTGTTCAGAATCTCCCACGCCGTGCCCCGCTGGGTCAGGCGGCGGAGAGCCGCATACATCAGGCGTTGCTCAGCCGCCGCGTTTTTTCGGAACTGCTGCGGGAATCGGCCCTCCCGGATGGCGTAATACGTCTCCACGTCACCCCTGCCCAAGTAGTCGAGACAGACCGTCTCTGCCACACGCCCACGCACATCGACCTCCAGCAGCCCCCAGTTCTCGGGCAGATCGGCGAGCTGGAGCAGACCCACAGGGGCCATGTACCAGCGGAAGTCGCCCATCCCGCGCTCAGGGTGGATCCTGAACGGTTTCTTCGCGTCAGCCAGGAAATCGGACCGGGTGGCCTTGCACTCGATCAATACGGTGTAGTCCAGGGTGGGCCGGAATCCAAGGCCGTCTGGAAATTCCTTCTGGCCCATGTACTGGAACTCGGAGAAAACGACACCGTGGCCGTGCTGAAACAGCCATCGGCGGGCCACACGAACCAGATCACTGTGCGTCAGTTCGCTCATCCTTCTCCCCCCGCGAGCGCCTGGGCCAGCGCGAGGCTCAGGGCCACCGCCGGAGCAGCAGCAGAGACGCAGTGCGGGCCAATCTCCGCCACATAGACCCGACCCGACCCCGACCAAATCGCCGCCCGGCAGTGCTCGGCGTGCATCTGCAACTCCCACGCCCAACCGCGCGCCTCAATCTCCTCCCGAAGTGCCATCTCTACGGAGAAGCCGTCGCGCTCGTTGGGTGCGTCCTGGGCAAACTGGACATCCCAACCGGCGTCATAGATCAGGGTGATGTCGGCCATCTGCCCGTAGGGTGGCGAGCTGACCTGTATCCGTCGCGGTATCTGCCGTGCCAGGACTGAGAGGGTCACCCCGAGAGGTGGTCCCCCTGCGCCGGCCAGCGCCTCCGCCGGGCTCACTGGGGCTCCGAGGTGGGGGAGAGAGCGATCTATTGCCTGCTGAGCCAATCTCTCGGCAGGAGTCCAAGCAAAGTCAATAAGGGTCTGAGGTCGAATGATGAATGCGGGGTCCAAGGCATAATTTGTGTGGTTGTCGTCAATGCAGATATACTTTCCCCGCTTTGTATCCCAGCGGAAGGCATAGTAATAGCGGGTGCCGCCCATGAACTTGACGCATTCATAGGACCGGAGGTCAAGTGGGCCTCCGATACTGCTTCGTTCACTGACGGCGCTCATCCTGCCCTCCCGGCCGGGGACGCGGCCTGGGCGTCAGCAGGCGCAAGGGCGCCGCTCACTCCGCACCCGCCAACGCCGGAGCAGGGGAGCGAGGCAGGCGGGCCAGCTTGTCGGCAGCGGCATAGATCGCATGAGCTTTTGGCCGCCATTCATCGGCCTCGTCGGTCTCAAGCCATTCACCCTCGGGGGTCAGGCAACCCAGACGTTCGAACACTGCGTCAACCTGACGGCGTAGGGTGGCCCATCGCCATGTGCGGGCATCGGTCACGGTAGGCACGCCCGCCTCCGCCCCGCTGCTGCTGGCTGGCGCAGGGGCCAACGCGGGGAGATGCTTCAAGACGGCACGAACAGTCGCACGATCCAACTCCTTCCCCGCTTCGGAAAGCTGGGCATAGGGCACCATGTACTCTTCCCCATCCGGCCCGCAACGGGACGTGACGCCCTGAGAGAGCTTCCCCTCCACCCAATCGGCATGGACGGCAGCGGCAAGGAGTTCCACCTGGGCGGCGTCCATCTTGGTGTTCTTCTCGGTCAGCTTGCTTTGTAGCTCGTGCCAGTCACTCATGGGTGCCCTTGTGGTACTTCCCCATCGGGTTGCGCGGTACGCCGGGATTCTGCGAGCAACTCGGGCAGAGCCAGCCATACTCCGGGAAGAACTGCCAGCCGGGAGGGGTAGCGGCGTGCCCAGGAGCGATGAGCGCCCGACCGGAAGCAGGGCAGGTGTGATACTGCTTGAGGGTGTCGCTCTCGATCTGCCCGCCGCAGGAGAACCCGTGTTCAACTCGGCGTTTACCGGCGAAAGGGCTGATCTTCACGGGGTAGTTGCTGCGGTCAATGTCACTCATGGGTGCCCTCCTGGGCGGGAGCGGAGGCGAGACGGTAAAAAGCCCACGAATACATGCCCTGCACCTTCATGCGGCGAGTCAGGAACCCCTCAGCCGTCAGAGCCTCACAGACCCGGCGCAAGTTGCCGTCACTGACCGGGTTCTCGGCCTCCCACTCGCGGAAGGCAGCCAGCCAGGGCGAGGGGTAGATGCGCTTCCCCTTCTCGGCCTGAAAGAGCGCGTCGATATCCGGGCGTTCGTGGTCGCAGATGATGTAGCGGAGCCCTCCGGTTGAGAACTCTGCCCCCGGATTCAGGGGGGCGCTGGCGAGTAGGGCAGCGCGGGCGCGGTCTGTCATGCTCACCCTCTTGCCCCTCTGCCCCTGCCCCTGCTCCGGGCTCATGGCCGCGCCTCGGGGACGGGAAGAAGAAAGGGATAATTGCGGCCCACATCCACGCTCAGCCACTGGGCACCCCGAGGCGTCAGGTGCACATTCGCGTGGTCCTCTGTCTCATCCTCGACAAGTTCCACCATCTGCGCCTCGACCAGTTCGGTCAGCATGTCCCCAGGAACATGACCGCTGCTGTGGTCGAACACGTCATTTGCCCAGCACCAGTCCACGAGAGCGCCGCAGGACAGGCAGTATTTGCTGCTCCACATGGACCCGTCGAATCGCCCGGAGTCTTTGCGGTAGGTCTGGCCCGGCTGAATGTCCACCCCGCATTCCTCGCAGCTATGGGGCTGGCGTGCCTTGACAACTTTGGACGTGTTGAAGTCGCTCATCCGCCCGTCCCCCCTTCCCCTGCCTGCCCGGCGCTGGCCTGAGCAAGCGCAGCGCGCCGGAAAGCCCGCCAGAGGACGTGGGCGTGCATCCCCTTCGTGACATGCGCGTCATCCGGCGTCCCCGCCCAGCACTCCGGGATATCGGACGGGTCACCGTGCTCATGCCGGTTGGCGAAGTGCCGCAGGTTGCCCATCGTGTGCGAGCCGCTCCGCACGTCAATCAGGTAGCCGCGCACCGCGTCAAGCTCTGCTTGTGTCGGCCTCTCCGCCTGTGCCTGAGCCCGCAGGACGGCATTCTCGGAAGCGAGGGCGGCGTTCTCAGTAGACAGGGCAATGACACGGCGGGCGAGGTCAGGCGCAAGGGCGAGCAGATCACCCGTGGCTAGGTTGGTACTGAGATTTTCCGCAACAGCCACCCGGCGCCCGGAGTCAAGATCGGCCCAGATGGTCGGGGTCCCGAGGCGCTTCCACGTCCCAGGGGTTGCCCCCTCCAGCAGCGCCCGCACCTGCTCCAGCCCGCTCACTGGGGCTCCGATGTGGGCAGAGCAGCACGCGCTTCGAGAATGGCGTGATACTCACTGCCCTTGATCTCCTGCACCCACTCGGGCCAGCTCGGAGCAGGCGCCTTGCCATCCCACGTCAACAACATCTCATCGCCGGTAGGATCGACACCAGCGTGACCACCTTTCCCGTGATTCGGATTGTGCCAAAACGGGGAAACACCTGCCCGCTCAAGCGCCGAGAAAATGCCCAACACGTCAAGGCCTCTGAGCTGTTCAGCTAAGGCCCGGCCTGCCTTCTTTCGCTTGGCGGGGACGTAATGATTGGGTTCATCTTTCCGGGCTTGCCAGCCTGGTTCTGTAGGCGGCACCTCTGTGACGATGGCCTTCACGTAGGCAAAGCCGAAGGCAAAGTTTCCCACACGGGTGATTTGCTTGATTGGCACCCCGGCAAGACGTGTGAACAATGCGAAGTTGGCAACCCTGACGGTCTCGGCATCGGCCACGATGGCAGCGGACTGTTCGGCTGGAATTTTGAAGTATCTCGTCATCTCTCGTCTCCTCCCTCCCCCCTTCCGTTGCTTGTGCGTGCGCCGGGGCGGGGGCTCACGCACGGCCAAAAGCGGGGGGCTAGTTGTGATGCCGGATAAACGCCGCCACGCTCTTAAACACCGGGGCATCCATCCGCAACCGGGCGCGGTCATACCCCCCAAAGCGCTCCATAATCCGCATCATCTGATTCGGCCGATTCAACCTTTCGAGCAGGATCATTGCCCCAGCGCAGTGCTGGCTATTCGCGCTCTCGGGCAGCGTCTTGTGGCAGGTAAAGGTCTGCTGATGCTGCGTGATGGCCTGGGCAATCTCGGCGGCCCGGTCGCCTCCTAACCACCCTTCGCGGCAGTCGGTACGGAAGGGGCAGTCCGGGCAAGGCTGGGTGAGGTCGTACTTCATGCTGACGCTCCTGCCCCGGCCGTCATGCGTTCTCGATGGGGTCAGTGAAATCAAAGTCAAAGTGCCCGTTCTGCGCGAGGTACTCCCGAATCTCCTCCACCCGCTCCTCGGTAGACATGGCCTCCCACACCTCACGCTCAATCTGGAACTCGTCCTTCCGCTTGCTGTGAATGTTGGCGTTGTTGTTGCTCCAGCACGCAATCGTCAGCATCTCGTCTTGGGTGTCCATATACTGATATGGTATCAGCATGTGGACAGGGTGTCAAATAGCTGATATGGTGTCAGCATATGGACATAAACGGATACAGTCAGGGGGTGATCGTCTGGAAGCTGGAAGAAACCATGCAACGGCTGGGAATCAGCCAATACGCCCTCCAAAAAGAGTCAGGAGTGGCAATCAACACCATCAAGGGGATGCGGAAGGGCGAAACCGAACGGCCCGACACCAACACCCTCAACAGCGTGGTCAACGCCCTACGCGCCAAGAGCGGGCAGGATATTCAGTTGCACGACATCCTTGAGTGGCAGCCCGATCCGGTGTCTTCCTGATGCCCCTTTCCCCTCTCGCCCGTGCCCTGTACCCCGCCGAGTGGCCGGCCATCAGCGCCAGCATCCGCAAGGAGGACCAGCAGTGAGAACGCCCGCTATGGAGATGCTGCCGCCCGAGATCGTCAATCATGCCCCTCTGACCGAATGCTGCCCTCACTGCGCGGCTGAAATGGAACTCCAGTTGGCTGACGTGTGGGCAATGGTCAATCAGGGATTCTTCCGCTTGGACACGCCCGACAAACGTCAAAGTGAACTGGAACGGTGGAAGCTGCGTCAGGACTGCCCCGGATGCGGCAAGCCGATTGACTTCAGCCTGATTCCAGTCGTGTCCTACCGCCTCAGTGCCCTAGCCCCCGACCCTCTGGAAAAGTACCCGCCCAACTCCCGTTACTGGGAAGCGCAGAAGCGTGGTCTGCCCACGTCCTCGAACCTGAAGCTCCCCGCCCCGGAGCAGCCATGAGCCTCAGCGCGGGCCAAGTGGCCGTCCTGCAAGCACTCGGAGAAGGCAGGGGGCTCTACTGCACCCCTAGCGGAACGTGGTATCAGACCAACAGACCCGGACGAATCAACCGCAAGCACATGCTCCCCCTAGTGACTCAGGGGCTCATTGAGCACGCTGAGAACACGGTGGGCCGGCATGACCTCACCCAAGCTGGCCGGGACGCGCTGCGGGCGCTGGAGCAAGAGGGGAGAGGATGACTGAGGGGCAGAGATACGTCCTCATCCGCTACCTCTCCCGCGCCGGCATGGCCTGGGGCTTCGCGGTCGGAAGCTGGGAATTGCTCGGCGGCACCCTGCTCATCATCATTCCGATCCTCTGTGCGTTCGGGGCGATGGTCATTCCCTTCCTGCCGGACTCAACAGCCCAGATCATGCGGCAGGAGTGGCGGGCCGGGATCAAGCAGCGGCAAGAAAAGCAGCGGCAAGAAGCGGAGCGGGCAATGAGCGGAAGACTTGCCCAAATGTACGTTGAAGCCCTGAGTCGTCAGGCTGCCGGCCAGGTTCTCAAGGAGGTTCCCCCCATCACCCGCCGGGACAGGTGGGTCGTTGAAATGCTGGCCGAGATGGAAGCCATGAAATAGCCGTCAGATTTTGACGCGCGCGACATCCAAGGCCACCGCCCGCCGCAACAGAGTCTCCACCTGCTCGGCACGGTGGCCGCGTGCTGTCAGAAAATGACGCGCCTGCCGCTCATGCGCATAACACGCCGGACGGCCAGTCGAGCGCTTCACCGTCACCTTCTCAGGCACTCCCGCGTGCCACGCCTTCGGGCTGATCTCGCTCACAGCTGCTAGCGCCTGCACGCTGATGTGATTCGGCGGCGGCGCGGTCGGCAGGCGAGCAGGCAGGCAGGCGGGGTCCACGAACCACTCCCCCCGAACCTTCACAGCATCCAACTCACCCGCCGCGCATTGCCGGTGCACAATCCCAACCAACCCAACACCCAGCAGAGACGCCGCCTGCTTCACCCCGACCCAACCCCTCGGACGGTGCGCACGGCGGCGTGAGGGCAGCCACAGGGCCACGACCGGCGCGGGGAGCAGCAACTCATGACCCCACATGCGGCAGTGACGCCGTGCCCAGGGTCGGCGGGCCAGCCATTGCCAGAGGGCTGTGCGGGTGGTGCCGGCCTCCTGAGCAAGCTGGCGGGCGGGCGTGTACTCGCGGAGGTCGTCGGCCAGGTTAAGCCGGGTTGCCATCTGGCGGATGGCGTTAGGGGTCAGGTTGGGGTGCCGGGCACGAACGAACGCGCCGCCGCGCAGGCAGTAGTGGGCCTCGAGGGTTGCCAGCTCAGCGTCGGTCCATTCGTGCGTCTCCCGCATGGTCAGACCTGCTCCTCTCGACTCTTCTCGACCTCTTCCCAGAAGATGCCCGCCAAGAGGAGGGAGCCACGTGCCGTTTTACGGGCCTTTTCCAGCATCTCCTCTCGGCCCTCTAGCGGGTGGGACTCCTGCCGAACGATCGTCTCGACGTAAATCTGGGCGGCGAGCTCCTCACGGTTTCTTGGGGTCATTCTTCCTCCCACTGCTGCGGGTACTTGCGACGGTTATCCCGGTGACGACGCAACTCCGGAGCCTTCCGGACGTGGCCGTTCTCGGTCTTCAGGTTCCCCGACCGGCGGGGCTTATCCCAGATCGGCAGAGCCGTGATAATCAGGCCCGCCCGCGTGTCGAACACGAACCGCACCCGGCGGCCCAAGAGACGCCACCACAGGGCCACCCGGCCAGGGCAGCGGCACGGCGTGACCTCCAGGTCGGGCAGGGCGTGGCTGATCTCCTGGCAGAGCTGCAGGTACGCTCGGGGGCCGATGTTGATGTGGTAGCGGTCGCGCAACTGACCGGTGGCGTGGATGTACGGGCCGGCGATACCGGCCGCCTCCAGTTCGTAGAAGGGGACCCGCTGGGCAGGCATCAGAACACCCCCCCGGACACCTCGACGAGAACATGGGGCGCATCCGAGTACAGCGGGTGGTGATGGTAGCCGTACACGTACTTGTCCCCGCCAGGGAACAGGGCGTCCACGATGCCCTTCCGGACATTCTCGGGGTCGGCGTGCGTCCCACTGGCGAAGTAGCACCACACGTCCACCCGGACGGGCGCAGCGTCCGTCGCTTGGGGGACAGGGGGGGCGGCGGCCCTCACATGGTCCTTCCAGCCCTGATATTCCTTCAGGCGGGACCAGTTGGGCGTCTTGCCGGTCGTGTAGTAGCCCACGAGCTTCAGGACGGGGGGCTTGGTCGGGTCTACCTGCCGGGTCTTGCCCTTGCCGGTGTAGGCCGGGCAGGGCAGGGCGCGGATGGTGAAGGCGCCGAGGCCACGCGGGCGGCTGGTATCGGTGGGGCCCCACTTCATGCCGTGCTTCGTTTTCACTGGCCCGCCTCCTTCTTGAGTTCTTCGACCCACCACGCCTGGTAGTCGCTGGCCTTCAGCGCATCACCCAGAGGCGGACCTTTCTTGCCGGCGCGCCACATGTACTTGAGGACGTTGCCCTTCAAGAACCCCCGGAACTCCTCGGGGGTGAGGGCGGCGCGGATGGCGTCAATGGCTGGGATGGTCCCGGCGTAGTGGTCGGGGTGCTGGTGCTCGCTCATCAGTCGGCCGCCTGTGCTTCACAATCCATGCCCAGCGTTGCCCGGAGCGCGTTCATGCTCTGCGTGTTCTGCCAGTGCTGCGGCTGACCCTCCAACCACGTCAACACGTCCGCCGGGCGGAACCACAGCACGTCATGCTTCCCCCGGAGATGCGGGCAACCCTTCTTGATCCACATCACCGGACCCGTCGTACTCGGCCGCCCCACCATGTCCGCCAACTGCTTGGACCCCACGTATCCCCTCGGGTGCGCCCTGAACTGGCGGGGAAGGGCCGCCGCCGCCCGGCGGATGTCGTCCGGGTTGTACAACCACGCCCGGCCCGGCCGGTCACGGGCACGCCGCATTCGGACGGTGATGTCGTAATCCCGTTCGACCCGCTTCAGGACGCGGTGCAGGAACTTCGGGGTGCAGTTCAGTTCGCGTGCGGCCTGCTCGAGCACCAACCACCCACTGCCGGAGGGGGCGTGCCCGGCGTAGTACGCCCGCACGGCTGCGGCCTGCTGCCGGTTGTAGACCATTCGTTTCCCCCACCGGCGGGCGGGCAGCGTGCCGCTCTCAGCGTGCCGGCGCAACACCGTGTCAGAAATACCCAGCTCGTGCGCGAGGTCAGTCAGCAGGTAGAGGTCTGTGGGCAGGGTGATGTGCAGGGTCCGTATCCGCTCGACCCGGTTCACGCCGACACCCAACTTCCGCGCCGCGCTGGGCGTCGTGTGGCCCCGACCGACCAACCGGCGCACCTGGGCCACTTCGGCTTCTGTGACGACAGGAATCATTCCCCGTCCCCCAGGAAATCCTCACCGGCGGGCGTGCTCGCATAGGCCCACCGGGGCAACATGCCCTCTCTCACCGTGACCATCTCCCGGCGGGCGTACCCGGCCTCTATGAGGTCAATCAGGACTGCGCTCAGGCCCTTTCGGGGAATCTCGATCTTCCGCTTGGCGAGACGCTGCGCGATATCCCCGACCAGGGCGGGCTCCCCACTGAGGACGCCGAGTGCCCGCTTCCGGAAGCTGGGCGTCTCTGCCTTCTTGACGAGTTCTAGGGCGGCTTCGAGCGTACTGAGTTCCTGCTTGCTGGCTCCGCGTGCTTTCCGGCCTCGGATCAGGGTTTCGAGTTCAGCAGAGATCGTCATGGTTGGTTCCCCCTCTGGGCTTCTGCCCAGGTGGCGTAGAGCAGTGCGACAATGGCGAAAAGTTGGGCCAGCCCGCCGAACCACTGGAGAGCCCAAGCCTCTTGGGTCGCCCCGTGCGCGGCGTCGGTCGTGTCCCCAGGCCGCGCGATGTGGTGACGCTGACAGCAGGGAATGACGAGTTCGTAGGTGCGGAAACGAACATCGGGGAACACCCGGAGGTGGTGGAGTTGCACCGGCTTGACCCCGCAACCGGGGACGATGCAACCCTGTTCGGCCAGCCATGCGCGCACGTCCCGGCGGGTCTCTGCGGCCTCTGCAAGTGCACTGGTGAAGTCCTGTCCGGTCGCCTGCTGGGCCATCCCGGCACGCTGGACGCTGGCGGGCAGGCTGAAATGGGCCTGAAGCACCGCCGCGTTGTCCTCGGCGCTCGGTCCGTCAGAATTTGACGCGGCCCGGATGCCCTCCCGAATCTCAGGGGCCAGGGCAGAGGGGATGCTGAGGGTGGTCGTCTCGCGCTTCGGCTTGAGGGCCCGCACCGCCTCGACCCCACCCAACTGATAGGCCAACTGGACCTCAGCAGGGGTCACGCCGCCCCCCAGAGCCTTGTGAACGTCCGTCCAAAAGCCCATGCGGGTATCGGGCAGGCGGACGTGCTGGCGGGCCTGTCCGGCTTGCAGGTACGTGTACCAGGACCGGTCCACGGTGGCCGCGCCGTACTCATGCCAGCGGATGAAGTCGGCCGTGCTGCTGCCGGGGTAGAGCTTGCTCCAGTCGGCGTACAGGCGGGCCACCTCGTCGGCCAGGGCCACGCGGTCCCGGCGCAGGGTGGCAACCTGCTGGTGGATCAGCTCGCGGCGGTCTTCCAAGCTCAGGAAGGGGGCCGCGTACATGGCCTGGGTCACACCGCGCCCCGCCGGTTCAACTTGCAGCATCCGAACGGAGGAATCCAGAACTGCAGCACCCATCCCTTCTTGGGCGTCACGACCTCGTACAACCGGGGCTCAGCCCCACAGCCGGCGCACACCATCGCTTCCGGCTTCCCGATGACTGCCCCGCCGTCTTTCAGCAGATCGGCCATCATCACCGGGCGGTTCAGGCGCTTAGGTTGCATTGGTCAACTCCCGCCGGGCACCGCTGGGCAGAGCGTTCGCGTTCCGGCCCACCGCCTCCCGCTGCAGTTCATCGGCATAGGCCGCCATGAACTCCTTCCGAACGAACGGAAGCTGCTTGAAGTCGATGTGACTCACGTTCTGCCCGTTCGTCGCCCGGTTCAGCACCTTGCGGGCGAGCTGGGGCAGGGGTTCTTCACTGCGGCCCTGTGAGCGGTCCATTGCCAGTTCCCACGCCTCGCGGGCCTGGCTCTCGAATCCGCCCACATCGCGCCCCAGTTCGACGAGACGGGCAGGGGAGGGCATGAAGGTGTCGAGATACATGCTGGCCTGCACGCCTTTGGCCCACTCGGCGGCGGTGACGTTCTGGGCTTTCATGGACTGGGCGTAGAAGCGGCTGAGGAAGTCGGTGGGTTCTTGCCGGAAGCGCTCGAGCAGTAGTTCCCACCAGGGCTTGAACTCCATCTCTTTCATTCGTCGAACACCCCCTGGAAGGCCGAGCTGCGCCGGGCCATCTTTTCCATGAACTGCTGGTTGGCTTCGGTGTTGCTGGTCGGCCGCCGGGCCGCCGCGCCGCCGGAATTTTTGACAGGGAATAGACCTGTCCACTTCCCAGTGCTGATGGTCTGGTCTATGACCTGAACAGGGTCGTGCCCTTCAGCGCGCAGGGTTTCGAGCTTTGCCAGCAGTCGCTTTGCCATGAGGGGTGTGACTGGGGCCTTCAGCTCTTTGCGGTAGGTCAGGAAGTCGCCCCATGCTTCTTCGGAAAGCCAGGTGGGGAGTTCCACCCCCTGTTTCCCCTGGGGGGTAGGGGGGTTTTCAGTCTTCGTTCTTTCAGTCTTCGTGGAATCAGTATTTGTAGTAGGCGATTTTCCGGCGACGGCTTTCCCGTTGACGGATTTTCCGGCGACGGTTTCGCCGCGCGCTGGGTCGTGGTTTTCCCAGCCGGTATCGCTGACCTCGTACTTCGTGTGGCTCAGGTGGCCCTTCTCGTTCCGGGTCTGCTGCCGGACCACGTAGCCAAAGTCCAGCAACTCTTTCAGGGCGCTCCGGTGCGCATCGCGGCCGTCATCGCTGAGGGTCTCAATGTGCTCCATGTGGTACACCCAGTCGTCGGGGAAGCTGAGCATGAGACCCAGCAGGCCCTTGGCCTTGAGGCTGAGCTTGGGGTTCCGCAACATGCTGTTTTGGAGCATGGTGAAGTTGACCCGGCGGGCGTTGACGAACTCCCCGCCGCTCATGCGGGCCGCCTCAGCAGGGCGGGCTGCGCGTCGTCGGGGAAGTTCAGGCGGGCAAACTCGCCATGAAGGACACGGGCGGCCCGGTCATAGGCGTGGGCAGCATCCTCCACAGTTGGGAACAGGCCGAGACTGCGGAGCTTCTTGTCCTTGCAGATGCGGGCTTCCCACTTGTTCTGCTGGCGCACCAGACGAACACCCTTGTAGCCGCTCTGGTTGTTGCGGTACCGCTTGCAGTTCCGCTGGTTCTCCGCGAAGGTGCAGGGTCGGAGGTTGCTCCGGCGGTTGTCCAGCCCGTCCCCGTTGATGTGGTCCACGTTCTCCGCGTCAGGGAAAAGTACCCGGTGCAGGTACTCGGTCTTGCTCTTTTCCGAGATAGTCCGGTGGACGTAGCAGGTGTGGGACTGCTGGAGGCGGGACCATCTTCTCGGGTCGGCCAAGACCAGGGGCAGGTCGGCCACGTCGATCATGGTTTCTGCGACCGTCTCGCCCGCGCGGTTGGTCAGGGCGAGGTACGCCACCTCCCCGACCACGCGGTACTCGTTGACACCCCGCTTCACAACAACACGCCCTTCGCCGCGCGCTTGGCTTCCTGCATGATCGCCTTGCGCTCGTCCGCGTCCTTGTCCCCGAACATGCCCAGCAGGACCACGGCCTGAGACTCGGTGAGTTCCTTCGTGCGGATCGGCCCGGCGGCGTTGAGGCTGTAGCCCCAGAGCTGGGCGCGGTCGTCGCTGACGGTGGCCCCGCAGGACCGGGCGATGGCCTGGAGTTGGCTGATCTGCTCGGCGCTGACCATGGCCTCGGCGTCAGAATTTGACGCGGGGACGAGCTCACTTGGCTTCGCAGGGGCGTAGTGAAGCCCGAGCTCCTTGAGCTCCGCATGGCACTTCTGCGCTTCCTGTGCGTCCCTCTGCCAGTCGTAGAAGTCAACGGTCTTGTTGACCTCATCCTCGGGGGCCACCTTCCGGACGCGGGTGCTCATGTCCCGAACCTTGTTGGCCCACGCTTCCACCTGCGGGTCGGGCAAGGTGCGCTCAGGGGCCGCCGGTTGCGGGGTCGCCTTCGTCTCCTGTACGGCTACCGTCATGGCCCCGTCCTCGTCCACCTGCACGTCCACCTGCACGTCCGCCCCCAACTCCTCCGGGGTATAGAGGCCGTCAATCACGTCCGGGAACACCACGCGGGCACAGGCGGCCACCGCGCGCCACTGGTACATCACCGGGGCCTGCTTCCGGTAGTTGTCCTTGCTGTCCAGCCCCATCGCCTTGGCCTCGACCGGCCCGAACTTCGCGGTGAAGGGCGTCCGGCCCCGGCGCTTCATGGTCACGGTCGCGCCCTGCACCCCGGTGTCGATCTCGATGTTGTCGAGCTGCCCGCTCCGGTTGATGAGCGAGAGCATGAGCTGGGGGGATACGGTGGGTTTGCCCTGGATGACCGTGATGCCGTTCAGGGCGGCCATCGCGGGCAAGCCCAGCTCAATACCCTTGACCATGATGGCGACGGCGCTCTCGGGCGTCCTGACGCTGCTGGGGAGCATCCCGCTCTTGATGAGCATTCCTCCGAAGTCGAGGAGTTGCATGGCCTGGGCGGCGAGGGCCAGGGTGTTGCTTTCACGGTGCACGATGGTCATTTGGGGTCCTCCATGAGCGCCCCAAGGGCACCGAACGAAACGAACGCCACGCCGCACAGGACCACCAAGGCCACCTGCCGGGCGGGTGTCGGGTCAAAGAGTGCGAACAGGGCGATAGCGCCGAGGTAGCAGGCCACCAAGAGGCCAAGGAGCAGGTAGGGGAGACGCTGTTTCATTCGTCTTCCGCCTTGTTCGCGCCGACCACGAGGCAGGCCCACAGGCCGAGGAAGCAGAGGACGCTGGCGACGGCCATGCCGCCCACGATCAGAGCCTCGGGGTTCATGCCGTCACCTCGGGCAACCCAGCGAACAGGGGGGCGCGGTGCTGGCTGCACTGGTTGACAAGGAGGCACAGCTTGCAGCCGCGCGTAGCCTTGTCGAACGCGTTCATGGTCTGACGCTTGACCTTCAGGCCGCGCGCTTTCATCTGGGCGCGCAGGGCCTTCGCCTCTTGGCCCGGCTTCTTGCTGATCGGGTCCAGTTGTTCGATGTGCCATTCAGCAGTGCAGCCGCAGCGGGTGACTCCAAGCAGCATGTGGGTGGGTTCTGCTGTGTTCATGCCGCACCTGCCCGGCGGGCGGCCACGAACTGCACGCGGTCCTGCCCGATGACGTAACCCACCCGCTCCCGCAAGTCGATCTCAGCGCGCAGAGCGTGGGCGTAGTTGTCACCCCACTGGGCGAGGTCATCCGCGCGGGTGTCCATGACGTGCTGGCCGTCTGCGCTGGTGCTGCGCCAGGTGGTGACGCGGCCGCCGGTGATGATGGCGGTGTAGGTGGCGGGGCCGAGGGTGCCGCCGGTGGGGAAGTCCCAGGTGTACGTGCCGTCGCTGAGGGTGGTCATTTGCGGGCTACCTTGCTGGTGAGGGGCGTCAGGATTTCCAGCAGCAAGGCCAGCTTTTTGGGATGCCGCAACCCGCTCCGCTTCTCGGGATGACCCCGGCGGAAGTCGTTCGCCATGACATTGCAAGTGCCCTCAGCAATGGGGGCCCAAGTCCAGTCCCGGTGCTGGTTGACAAACGCCGCGATGTTGGCGTGGGTCCACCCTCGGTCGTTCAGGTTGGCGAGTCTTTCCCCCACATCCGCTGCCAGCCGGATCATCTCTTCGTCCACCGTGGGAGTCGGTGGGCTGATGAGCAGGGGCTGGCCGCCAAGCTGCATTTCAGCGAGATTCTTGAGTCGGCTCATGTCTTCGATGGCGGCGGTGAGATCGTCGTGGAATTTCTGCCAGTCGAAGTTGGCGAGCTGCTCGATGGGGGTGCTATCCTGAATCGTCATAATCTGACTCCTTTTCCCCGCTCGCCGTTGCACCGGCTCTGAGCGGGGTTTCCCTTTAGTCCGCTGCCTGGGGCAGCGTTGCGGGCATGGTTTCCGTTCCCGGCCAGGGCTTACCCAGCAGGTGCCAGTTCCGCTCCACCCAAGCCCGGAAGCGAGCGCGACGCACGAGCTGTTCCGGGGTAGGTGGGATGGGGGCGGGGGGATTCATTGGGTCTCCTTCTTGATGACCTGGAGTTCGTGACCCGCCGCCACTAACAACGCGTTGGTAGTTACGAGCGAAGCGTCCCCGATTCCGTGAATGGCGCGACGGGCCGTTTCGTAGACGACCCCTGCTTCGCGCGCCAGCTTGGGCACGCCCTGGCCCGGTTTATTGACATGCTCGTTGAGCACGCGCTTTATCTCATCCGTAACCATACCAACAGGATAGTACAGATAGGGGCTTGCGTCAACACCAACGGGTTAGTATAGTACGCCCCAGAGCTAACCCGTTAGTACGATCAGGAGGTGATCAGAGATGCTGCAATATCCCGTCAAGTTCGTAACCCCACTGGTTTATATGTCCAAGTTCGGTGATGCCCTGCTGGAGTGCCGCGAAATGCGCGGGTATCCCAAGCAAGGGGATATTGCCGTCGCCAGCACAAAACTTGCCACCGAGTTCCCCAAGTTCTTCCAGCCTTTCAGTCAACAGTGGGTCAGCCGCCTTGAAGCAGACAAGACCGGCGAACTAATCCGCAAGGCCCAACCCCTCAGACTGGCCGCTCTCGCGTACTTGCTACGCCTCGACAGCCAAGGATTTGCAGAACGCATAGGTATTCCCATTGCTCGCGTCCCCCTTCTGGAGAAAGATGTCCCGGAGGTGGGCCACATGAGCCAGGGTGCTTACGTTCAGATGCAAATTCCGGTTGTGATTTCTGGTAGAACTGGGGAGGTGACAAACCCCACAATGAAGACCACCTTTGTTCCAGCGGACTTGCTGGGACGGGAGCTGGGTGGGCTGTTGATGGATAGGGCCTATGTCTCGGATATCCCCGAAGGCCATTGGCTGCTGTGGAGCGACTCGCCAACCTCGGTTGGTGACCTGATCGTCGTCATGAAGGACGGGGCACAGTACCCGGCATTCCTACTCGACCAGGGCATGTGCGAAACGGATTCCCCTATCTCTCCCGCTGTCCCGCTGCGCTTCAAACCAGATCGCATCGTCGGCCGGGTTGAGGAAGTAAGGCTCTTCGAGCTTCCTCGACGCAAGCACTGACCCACACCCGGCGTAATGCCGGGTTTCTTCTGCCCCGCTCCTGCTAACCCGTTAGTGTTGGGGAATGAAGAACCTTCTGGCCCTTGCCCTGCTGCTCTCGGGAGTTGCGCAAGCCGACGAGTTTACCGCTGGCCCATTGAAGGGAATTGGGCTCTGCGCGTTGACCTCCGGGAGCATTGCGGTTTCCAGCACCCCCACCTACCTACCGGCCACGTTCAAACTTGACCTTGCGACTTTGGGAACAACCAAGTTGAACGCCTATCGGATCACAAAGAACGGGCAGTGTGGGGCCTCGCCCCTTGCTTTCCCAGAGGTGGACGTCATCCTGACTGATGCCCTGCCCAGTGGTGCGCGTGGGTACGCCATCGTGACCAAGATCTGGCGATTTGAGAGAGGCGGCGCGATAGATCTCTGGTCTAGCGTCAGTGCCGGCGTATCCAATGAATCCGCTCTTGACTTGGCGGGCCGGATTCAGCAGGCCGTTGGGGATCAACTTGACCGACTGGCGGCGGACTACGCCCTCGCCAACCCATGACCGTTCGGCTTTACGTCCGGGTCAGTACACAACAGCAAGCCACAGACGGCTTCTCCATCGCCGCGCAACGCTCCAAAGGGGAAGCCTGGGCCGCCTACCAAGGCCACACCGACGTTGAGGTCTACACCGACGCCGGGATCAGCGGCAAGCGCGATGACCGGCCCTCCCTAACCGCCCTCCTGGCCGACCTGCGGCCCGGCGACATCGTGGTGTCCTACGCCCTCTCCCGCCTCGCACGCGGGGGCGCGGTGCAACTCCTCGGGATTGTCAATGACATCCGGGAACGCGGCGCGCGGGTGGTGTTCCTGCAAGAGAATCTAGACACCGACACCTCGACCGGTCGCCTCATGCTAACCATCCTGGCGGCGCTCGCGGAACTGGAAGTCGAGCAGACCCGGGAACGTACCGAGATGGGGCGCACGCAAGCCGCCAGAGAGGGCATCTGGCCACACTCCGATCAGTCCCTCCCATTCGGGTGGATGCGGGGCGAGGACGGGCGAATCATTGAGAACCCGGCGGGGGCGGAGACTGTCCGCCTCATCTTCGCGCAGGGCAGCGCCCCCTATAACCAGACTGCCGCCCTCCTGAACAGCCTGGGCTTATCGGGCCGGCGGGGAAAGCTGACGTGGAAGGCAACACAGGTCCGGGACGTGGTGCTGTACCAGGGCTACGCGACAGGGGAGGTGCGGTATCGGCAGGACGCCCGGCCTGACTCGCCCGAAGATCACCTGTCCATCCCAGCCCCGGCCCTCGTGACCCCCGATGTCTGGGCGGCGGCGCAACGCGACAGGACCGTCAACCATCCCCACAGTCAGCCCGGCCTCTATCCCCTGACTGGACATGTCCGCTGTTCCTGCGGGGCGCGATTGTTCGGCAAGATCAAGGAGCGCCCGTCCGGCGAATCGGCCATCTGGTACGTCTGTTATGAGGCGGCCCGTCGCACGCCTGCCTGCCCCACGAATGGACGGAACACGAGGCTTTATCCCGCCCGACCCCTGCATCAGCAGGCGCGCGACCTGCTGGCCCACCTACTACGTCATCCCAATGACCCGGCCCACACTGCCATTGCCTATGGGTCAGTGCCTATTACCGACCCCCACACGGCTGAGAGGGCAGAGATTCAGGTCAAGCTGGACCGACTTCTCGATGCGTACCTGTCCGGCCTAATCGAGAAACCCACCTATGAGCAGCGACAGCGGTCATTGTCTGGGTTACTCCAGGGTCTACGCCCGCCCGCCCGTCAAAATTTGACGGCGCAGCCGGCCCGTGAGGACCTGGCTGCGCTCGTGCTGGCTTGCCCGAATGAGGAGCTGGCCGCTGTGCTGGATGACCTACAAGTAGAGTTCGTGGTCAGAGATGGGGCGCTGGCATTGCTGCATTACGCCCCACTCTGAGGGGTTGTTGAGTTGGCGCGTGTTTCGTGGAGGAGTAGGGAGCCAGTCCCGGAAATAGTCGCAGTGTCGTCCCCGAGCTGATGTTCACGATGCTCCCGCCGCCTCCGGCCTGCATCACCGGCACGGCCTGCTGCATGGCCCCGAGCACGCTGACCACGTTCAGTTCCAGCAGTTGCCGGTAGTCGTCCAGGCCCGCCTCCAGCACCGGCAGGTGCATTCCCCCGCCCCGCGTTGTTCACAAGAACGTCTATCCGGCCATAGTGGTCCTGGGTGGTCCGGACCATCCGGGCGACCGCCGTCTCGTCGAGCATGTCGGTGGGCACGGCCAGCGAGCCGGGCAGACGTGCCTCCAGCTCGGCCAGCCGGTCCCTGGAGCGCGCCGCGAGCGCCACTTTCGCGCCGTGCTGCGTGAACAGTTCGGCCACCGCGCGCCCGATGCCCGAAGACGCCCCCGTCACCAGCACCACCTTGTTCCGGATATCCATCCGCGTACTGTAGGCCCGCCGAGCCTTTCGGTCCTTGAGCAGACCTTTGCCGGACCTGCCCCCTTAATGCCTTCCCCGGAGGAACCATGACCCTGCCCACCCCCGCTGTTTCCGAGTTGATGCTCGACACCCTGCGCCGCAACGGGCGCGTCAACGACACCCTGCTGGCCGCCATCCGTCCCGAGGAGTACGCGCTACAGGACGGCGAGGGCGGCTGGACGGTCGCGGGGCACCTGAGCCACCTTGCCGCGTTCCGGGTCGGCTGGCTGCTGGAGATCTCACCCGGCCACGCGGCCGGTCTGATGGCCCCGTTCGCGGGCGTCAATCCCTGGGCCTGGGAAAGCCGTGATCCGGCCGTACTCGGCACCGTGTTCCGTGAAGGGGACGCGGCCGCCGTGGAAGCGGTGCAGGCGGCTCTGGCAGAGGGCCGAACCTTCCCCGACCCCCACGGCGAGGGCACCTACCAGTCGAATCCGGCACACTTTCTCCAGCACATCGTCGTTCACGACAGCCACCACCGCGGACAGATCATGTCACTGCTGCGCCGGGGCGGCCGTACCCCCCAAGAGATGCAGGCACTCGACGAGCACTGGGCGATCTGGCGGGCCTAGGAACTGATGGCCGGTGCCTGAGCCCGGCACCGTGGAGCCGGAGGCGAGCGCCCGCGGCACAAGGGCGCAGACTCCTGGCCCTACGCCCCAGGCTCTCCGCCTGCTCCCCGCAGGGTCCAGGCCTGGCCGGTCGCTTCACCGCTCTCGACGGCGAGGTGCAGGAGCTCCGGGACGGCCTCTGGAAAATACAGGTCGCTCAGGGCCAGCAGGCCGCCGCCCGCGAAGAGTTCGGCCGACGATGTATCCAGAACGAGGCGCAGGTCGAGACCGCCGCCTTGAGTCAGGGGCAGCGGCGCGGTATGCGTGCCTCCAAACCCGGGCACCTCGGCCAACGTGCCGCGCGCCGGGCGCTCCAGCGTCAGGGTGCCGTGCGCGAGGTCGGCGCGCAGGGCCAGCTCGTCTCCCGCCGCTGAGGTCACTCGCACGGTCAGGACCGTCTGGGGCGTGAGGCTCAGGCTGAGGTCGAAGGCGTGGTCCGGGGCCAGTGGCAGCGTCGCCGGGGTGTCCGGGGTCAGATGCAGGGGGAGGTGGTGGTCACGCAGGTTCTCCAGCTCGCGCAGGGGCACCTGGGTCAGCCATAGCTCGCCGTCCGGTCCCCGGCGCAGCCCCAGCTCTCGCGCCAGCGTCAGGGCGCCGCGCCAGGGGTGGGTGGGCAGGCGGGTGGCGTAGTCCCAGCTGCTCTGCCACGCCGTCCACAGGCAGCGTCCGGGCGTGCCGCTCCAGGTGATCGCCGCATAGAAGTCCTTGCCATAGTCGGCCCAGCGCGCCGGGCCATGGGGCGTGAACACGGCGCCGTCGAAGTCGCCCACGAAATACTGCGCCCCGGTCCCTCCCTGCGGCCCGCCCGCGAACACATCTACCTTCAGGACCCAGTGCTCCCGGCCCGTCTCGTCCGGCAGCGCGAAGAGGTCGGGAACCTCCCAGATGCCGCCCGCCTCGCCCGCCGGCCCGAAGACGCTCAGGGAAGTCCAGACGTGCAGGTTGGGCGACCCGTACAGGGCGACCTGCCGCTCATCCGGGTACACCACCGCCCCGACCCACTGCTCGCTCGGGCCATGCCAGAAGACCTTGGGATCGCGGAAGTCGGCGCGGCCCTCGTCGAGTACGGGGTGGTCGGGGCCGAAGTGCCACGTCTCGCCGTCGTCGCGGCTGTAGGCGAGGTATTGCGCCTGCCAGGAGTGCCCGGCCCCCGTATACAGGGCCACGACCGGAGGCGAGGCGTCGCCGCGCTGCCGCAGGCCCGAGGTGTTATGGGTGTCCACGACCGCGCTGCCCGAGAAGATGGCGTGCGCCTCACGGCCCGGCAGCGCCACGTCGTGCTCCTGCCAGCGCAGCAGGTCGCGGCTGGTGGCGTGGCCCCAGCTCATGTTGGCGTGCTCAGTGCCCTGCGGGTTGTGCTGGTAGAAGAGGTGGTAGACCTTCCCCACCTGCACCAGCCCGTTGGGGTCGTTGATCCAGTGCTGCCGGGGCGTGAAGTGGATCAGAGGTCGCCAGGCCGGGGTCGGGACGGGTGTGGCGGAGGACATGGAGACCATGATGCCTGGCGCCGCGCCCTGCGGGTAGAGGCGGCCAAAAGAAAGGGCCGCCCTCCTCGGAAAAGCGGCCCGGAACAGCGGGGGGAGGCTTAGAGGTTGCCCTTGAGAGTGCTGGCGACCTTGAAGGCGACCTTCTTGCCGGCGGGGATCTGGATCTTCTCGCTCGTGCCGGGCTTGACGCCGGTGCGGGCGGCGGTTTCCTTGACGCTCATCGTCCCCAGGCCGGGCAGACCGACGCTCTTGCCGCTCTTGATCGCGTCCACGACCACGTCGAGCATCGCGCTGACGGCTTCTTCGCTCTGCTTCTTGGTCAGGCCGGTCTTGTCGGCGACCAGTTCGACGAGCTGGGTCTTGGCGACCTTGTTGCTCTCACCGGGTACTTTCTTGGCCGGAGCGGCCTTGGGTGCGGGCGCCGGAGCAGCGGCGGCAGCGGTCTTTTTCGCGGGGGCCTTCGTGGACTTTTTCGTCATGGTGAGCAGCATGACATATCGTTTTGCCCTTGTGAAGGGGCTTCGGCGGTGAGAATGCCCGCTGAGACGTCTTTCTTCAGGTTGAGGGGGGGAGGAGAGCGGCTCCAGCCCCCGCACCAGGGAGGATTAAGGAAACCCGCATTCCGGCGTGACGGGTGATCATTGCCGTCCAGCACGTCTCCGAGCCGTCGCTCGGCAAGTGGCTGAAGTGGGGCTGACGCCCTCCCTCACGCCCGCCTCAGCCATTCGCAGTACGTGTGAAGCATGAGACGACATTCTGGATATGCGGCGCTGCTGGGCCTGACTTTGTTGCTTGCTGGATGCGGTGACGTGGGTACGGACCCCGGAACAGGCGGTGGTGGAGGGGGCGGCGGAGGCGCAGGCCTCTGTGGGCAGGGCGTCTCCGGGGGGCTTCAGGCAGCGTCGGCCGGAGGGGTAGCAGCCGGGCTTCAGGTCAGTACGCCGGCCGCCGACTGGAGCGCGCCGCACATCGCAGGGCAGGTATTGCTTGTCGGCCCGGCCGGAGGCCTGAGTGCCCAGAATCAGGAAGTGCGGGGCCTTCCGGCCCTGAGTGGCGTGCAGACCCTGCGGGTGGATGACACCCTGACCCTGGCCTTCACGCCGACCGGGCAGGACGACCGGGCCTTTGCCCTGCGGCTCCAGGCGGCGGGGATGCGTGCCCAGCCCAATTTCCTGTATGCGCCCCTGGCGGTGCCCAACGATCCGGGGTTTCCCGGCAACAGCGGCGTGAGCGTGGCCGGCAAGCTCTACGACCAGGACTACCTGACCCGTATCCGCGCGTCGGGGGCCTGGGACGCGGTGCGCTCCTGCGGCAAGCCGCTGACGGCCGCCCGGACCGCGGTCCTCGACACCGGGGTGGACGACGGGCATCCGGACCTCGCTGGGCGGTTGCTCGACGGCCGGTCCTTCGGCAACTCGGGGGGCAGCAGTGCTGGCGCTCCCGAGGTCTCGCAGGGTGACCGGGGGCACGGTACGAGCAGCGCGGGCCTCATCGGCGCGGCAGCTGACAACGGCACCGGCCTTGCGGGTTTGACTTGGCAGGGGCGCAACGTGCTGCCCGTCAAGGTGATCAACGAGCAGGGCAGCGCGGTGGGGGCCAGTACGGTGTCTATCCGGAATGGCCTGACCTACGCTGTAGAGCAAGGTGCCAAGGTCGTGAACATGAGCCTGGGCATTCGTGGCAATCCCGGCGACAAGGCGCTCGACGACGCCCTGGCGAACGCTGCGGCCAGCGCCGTGCTCGTGGCGGCGGCCGGCAACACCAGCGGGGACGGCATCTACTACCCGGCAAGCAATGCCAACGTGATCGCCGTGGGGGCGGTGGGCCGCGAGGACTCGCTCGCCTGCTACAGTGCCCGGCCCGGGAGTGCCAGCGGCTCGCGTCAGCTCGACATCGTCGCGCCGGGGGGCAATGCGGGCACGGGCACGAGCAGTTGCTACGCCAGCAATCCCTACGATCAGCTCGTGCTGGCGACCCGCGACCAGGGCGGTTACACCCTGCGCGCCGGAACCAGCGAGGCTGCGCCCCTGGTGAGCGGGGTCGCGGCCCTGATTCGTTCGGCCAACCCGAACCTGAGTGCGGCGCAGGTTAAGAGCCTGCTGCTGGGCAGCACACGGCAGGTCAACAATCTGAAGTTCCTCGACGCCGAGGCGGCGGTGAAGGCCGCACTGCGCTGAGAAGGACCTGCAAAGAGGGCGCGGGGAGACTGGATCTCTGCCGCGCCTGAGGCCCGCGCCCGCCTGAGCGTGTAACGCCGCCAGTCCCGCAATATGGGGAGTTGCCATGCTCGTGCCGCTCAGGCGCCGCATGCTGCCGCTCGGCCACGCCAAGAGTACGCCCACGCCGGGGGCCACCAGATCCACCGCGCCCGGGCCGTCCACGTCCGCGCACGAGAAGCGCGCAATGCAGTCGCGGCCGTCCACTGCCCCCACGGCGAGCACGCTGGCACAGGCGGCGGGGTTGCCGGCCGGGGCCACCACCTCGGGGCGCAGACTCTCGTTGCTGGCAGCAGTGGCCAGTAGCACGCCCTGCTCTAGTAGGCGCCGGGCGATCACCTCGTAACGCACGCTGGGGGGGCTGCCCGCAGGCCGGGCCGAGCCGAGGCTCATGGACAGGATCTTGGCCCCCTGGTCGGTCGCCCAGTCGATGGCGTCGATGATCTGGTCGTCGGTGCCGCGTCCACTGTGACCTCCGGAGCCACCCCATAACGCTGCCCGCCCGCCGGCTGGGCGCGGTCCGCCACCACCTCGGCGCAGTAGGTACCGTGCGCGTGCCCGTCCTGCGCGCCCGGCTCGATCTGGATTCCGGGTCGCACTTCTGCCTGCGTGTCGCCGGGCAGGTGCCGTTCCTCGTCGGGCAGCACGGCCATGACCTCGTCCAGGGCCTGTAGCCGCGTGATCTTGCCAGGAGTCAGGGTGGCAACCGCCACGCCCAGGCTGCGGTAGAACCGCGCGTGGACGCCGTTGGCTGTACCCAGGACCGTGCGGGTCGCGCGCATAGATGGCCCAGGCAGCGGTGAGACGTCCAGAGTGCTGGCGAGCAGTTCGGCATTGCCGGCATCCACCCGGCGAAAGAGGACGATGTGGGCGGGCTGTTCGTGAAGCAGGGTCTCAGTGGGCGTGGGGTCCATGGGGGTCTCCTCCGGTGAGCAGCAGGGGTGGGCTGTCATTCTCGCACCCCCTGGCGGGGCGGGGGAGGGCCGTCACAATGAGGAACGTGTTCAGCCCCGAGCCGTTCAGCCGTCCTCCGCGCGTCACGGTGTCGCCTCCCGGGCCTATTACGGCCCTGCTACGCTTTGCCGCCCCCAGCGACCCGCTGGCAGCCCAGCCCCGCTGGCGCCTCCTGCGTAACCCTGTGCAGGTGGTCACGGCGCACACCCTGGACGAGGTTGGTTCGGCCCTGAAGGCAGTCGAGCAGGCGGTCGCCGAGGGCCTGTACGCGGCCGGTTTCGTGACCTACGAGGCGGCTCCGGCCTTCGACCCGACCCTGGTCACCCACCCGTCCGGGGAGATGCCGCTGCTGTGGTTCGCCCTGTTCACAAATTTCGAAGAACTGGATGACCTGCCCGGTTCCACCAGTAACTTCAGCCTCGGCGCGTGGACCCCGGACGGTCCAGAGACGGAGTACGCGGCCGCCATCACCGAGATCCGGCGACAGATCGCCGAGGGCAACACCTATCAGGTGAACCACACCCTCCGTCTGCGGGCGCCCTTCGCCGGAGACGACCTCGCGCTATTCACGGCTCTGAGCCGCGCACAGCCCACCTTCTACTCGGCGTACCTGAACGCGGGGCGCTGGCGGGTACTCTCGGTGTCGCCGGAACTGTTCTTCAGCGTCGCGGGAGGCGAGATCGTGACCCGTCCCATGAAGGGCACCGCACCGAGGGGAGGCACGCCGGAGGAGGACGCGGCCCGTGTCGCTGCCCTGCGCGCCTCGCCCAAGGAGCGCGCCGAGAACCTGATGATCGTGGACCTGCTGCGCAACGACCTCGGCCGCGTGTCCCGCTTCGGTACCGTCACGGTGCCCCGACTTTTCGAGGTCGAGACGTATCCGACCCTACACACCATGACTTCCATGGTGCGCGCCGAACTGCGGCCGAGCGTCCGACTAGCCGAGGTGTTCGGGGCCCTGTTTCCCTGCGGCTCGGTGACGGGCGCTCCCAAGGTAAACACCATGCGCCTGATCCGTAGGCTGGAGCCTGCGCCGCGCGGAGTGTACTGCGGCGCGGTCGGGTACCTGTCTCCAGGCGATGAGATGGTATTCAACGTGCCCATCCGTACCGTAACGCTCGACATGGCGCGCGGGACGGCCGAGTACGGGGTCGGCGGCGGCGTGACCTGGGACTCGACGCCGGAGGGTGAATATGCTGAGGTGCTCACAAAAGCAGCGGTCGTGCGGGGTCTGGTCACTGGGGAGCAGTCGTGACCTTCTCTCTGCTCGAAACCCTGCGCCTGGAGGCCGGTGAGTTGCCCGCCCTGGAGGCTCACCTCGACCGTATGGAGGCGTCGGCGCGGCATTTTGGCTGGCCGCTAGACCGGTCCGCGCTGCGCACTCTGGCCTGGCAGCGAGCCGCTGAGCACCCGGTCGGCGTCTGGCGCCTGCGGCTGCTGTGCGCCCCGGACGGGGAAATCGTGGCGCAGGACCTGCCTCTGGTAGACGAGCCTGTCCCCCTGCTCGCGGCCCTCGCCCAGACGCCGGTCCTAAGCACCGACTCCCGTCTGGCCCACAAGACCACCGACCGCGCCGTATATGAGGCCCACCGCGCCGCCCAGCCGGACCTTCAGGAAGTCCTGCTCTGGAACGAACGCGGGGAACTGGCCGAGTTTGCGACCGGCAACCTAGTGCTGCGGTTAGAAGGCGAGCTGTTGACCCCGCCTCTGACCGCCGGCGTCCTGCCGGGAGTGGCGCGCGCGGCGGCCCTCGCTTCGGGCCGGATCGTCGAGGCGACCTTGCTCCGCCCGCTTCTCGCGCAGGCCGAAGAGGTGTGGCACCTCAACAGTCTGCGCGGGTGGCGGCCGGTGGTGTTGGGCTGAGCCTCAGGCCAGTTCGACGATGCTCGCGTCCGACACCGTCAGCTTGTGCGTGCGCGGAATGGTGCGGCCACCCCGGACCTGGGCGCGCACGCCGATCAGGCAGTCCTGAAGGCGGGTGTTCAGATTCTCGATGAGCGCGTCGGCGTCGATGACACTGTGTTCGACCTCGGCATGCCGGATGACGCTGTTACGCCCGATGCTAGTGAAGGGGCCGATGTAGGCGTCCTCGATGACCACGTTCTCGCCAATAATCACCGGCCCGACGATCTTGCTGCGCACCACCCGTGAGGACTCTGGGATCACCACCCGCCCACTGACCCGCGTCTCTATGACCTCGCCCCGGACGTCGCTTTCCAGTTTCTCCAGCAGGAGATGGTTGGCTTCGAGCAGATCGGTCGGCCGGCCCGTATCCTTCCACCAGCCGACGACTGGTTGGCCCATGACGGTGGCTCCGGCCTCGATCAGGCGCTGGATGCCGTCTGTGATCTCGTACTCGCCGCGCGCCGAAGGCGGCATGCCGTCGAGCATCTCGAACAGCCGGGCCGTGAAACAGTACAGACCCGCCACCGCGAGGTTGCTCGGCGGGTTCTTGGGCTTCTCGACCAGGCGCACGATGCGCTCGCCATCCATCTGCGCCACACCGAAGGCGGTTGGGTCTTCGACCTGTACCAGCGCGATCAGCGCGTCGGGGCGCGCCTCCTGGAAACGCTCGACGAAGGGACGTGCGCCGTACTCGAAAAGGTTGTCTCCGAGATATACGCAGAAGTCGTCCTGGCCTACCCATTCGCGGGCGGTCAGGACTGCGTGCCCGAGCCCGAGCTGCTCGTTCTGGTCGATCAGCGTGATCTGCACCCCCGTAACGTTGCGAATGGCGTGGGCAATTTCGTCCCGCGTGAGTTGGGAGACCACGATGCCGATCTCATGGATGCCCGCCTCCTGCAGAGTACGGATCGCGTGGCGGATGATCGGCTGTCCGGCGACCCTCAGAACGGGTTTGGGGCGCGTGAAGGTGAGCGGACGCAGGCGGGTGCCGAGTCCAGCGGCGGGGATGATGGCTTTCATGTGTGGACAGCATAAGCGCAAGAAATTGGCCGGGGGAGGCGGCCGCTTCTGTCCTTTTCTTGAGGCTCGTCTGGCAGGGAACTCTGTTCGCTGCAATGACAATGGCCCGAAAAAGCTCTATGAGAGCTAAGGTGAGTCAGGAACAAGTCAGCGAAGGGGCATGACTGGGAGTTTTTTCTTGTCCTTGACGGGAAAATTAAACATTTCACGTATTCGAGTCTCTTTTTGCGGTGATGTGGCAGAATGAGCAAGATGGACACGACCTCAATGTTCGTGCCGGTGATTCTCGCGGGTGGCAGTGGAGAGCGTTTCTGGCCACTTTCCCGGCGCCACCGCCCCAAACAATTTCTCACGCTGGACGACTCGGGCCGCAGTCTGTTACGGGCGATTTCAAGGAGATTCCCCCGGTTGCTGGGTCATGCTGCCAAGAAGCCGGAGATCTGCCGCCCTGGCATCCGGAGCCAGTTTTCATGACTGCCTTTCCGACCGACGACCTGCAGGAGGTGCCGCGCCACCGCGCGCCGCAGCCGCCCGTACCAGAAAGTGACGGGGGTGACAATGAAATTGAACTGGGGGCTCTGTGGCAGGGTGTCCGCCGTCGCCTGCCCTGGATTCTGCTGGCGACGGCGCTCGTGGGAGGCGGTGTGTACCTCTGGTCGCGCTCGCAGCCCAGCATCTATGCCGCGTCTTCCAGTTTGGTGACTTCAGGGAACGGCAACGTGGGCGGCACCTCGCTGGTCACGGCCGCTCCACTGCCCCCAGGCGCGCTTCAGGAGGCCCTGCAGGGTCCGGTAGTGCTGGGCAGTATCATCAAGCAGCTCAAGAGTGCCCCGCAATTTTCTGCTGCGCAGCGCACCGCCCTGAGTGCTGAGCTGCAAGAAGAGTTGCAGCGTCAATCATTGAGCACCATCGAATTGCAGACCCGGTTGGACCAGGGGGGCAACGGCGTTTACGTCGTCTCGGCCAGAGGCCCGACGCCTCAGGCGGCAGCGGCCCTGACCGACATCGCCACCGACGCTCTGCTGAGCTGGGATCGGGGCCGCGCCCTGAGCGTGATCCAACGGGCACAGGCGTCGTTGCGGGCCCAGGTTACATCCATCAATAGCCAACTTGCCGCCGGGGACCTGACGGATGTCGAGCGTCAGACCCTGATTACAGCCCGGGCCGGCGTGCAGCGCAGTCTCGCCGAAGCGGGCATTCAGGTCGTGGGCCTCGCAGGTTACCTGCAAAAAGTTGCTCCGGCTGTCGCGCCTCTCGACCGGGTGGCGCCTCGACCGACCCGCAATGCCATTCTCGCGGGTCTGTTGACCCTGCTACTCGGTGTGGGGCTCGCGGCGCTGCGCACAGTCACAGACCGTTCGGTGCGCTCGGAAGAAGACCTGCTGAATTTTGGCCTGCCGACGCTGGGTACCATTCCCCGGTTACGTAAGCGCGACATCGTCCTGAGCGGCATTGTCCGCGCGGCGCGGCAGGCGGGGCTGTACGAGGCCATCGGCTTCCTGCGCGTGAACCTGCTGTCGCAGCTGCCCCGCAAGACCGGGCTGCGTGTACTTGTGACCTCCACCTCGCCGGGTGAGGGTAAAAGCAGCTTGACCGCCACGTTGGCCGACAGCTTCGCGGCCAGTGGGCAGCGCGTGCTGATCATTGACGCTGACCTGCGCCGCGGCACCCAGCAGGAAGTGTGGGACAAGTTTGAGCGCGAGCACCGCTGGATTCAGCTGACTGGGCAGGAAGGTGGGGCGCGGTCCTTGCAGGACGCCCTACGCCAACCGGGCACCGTCCAAGTGATGGAAGTCGAGCCGCAGGTTCATGTGCTGCCCTCTGGGCCGGGGCTGCACGACAGCCTTCCCCTGCTCAACCAGTCCGACCTGGGCGTCATCTTGCCGCAGTGGAGCCAAGGCTATGATCTGGTTCTCATCGATAGCCCTCCTCTGCTTTCGCTGGCCGATAGCTTAGTGCTGGGCCGCCACACCGACGGCGTACTCATCGTGACTGAGGAAGGCAAGACCAGTCTCCAGACGGTGCGGCAGTTGCTGCGCCGCGCCCGCCAGGGTGGACTGCCCCTGCTGGGTTTCGTGCTGAATAAGGTGACGGTCTCCAGCCGCAACAGCCAGAACTACGGCTACAGCTACGCCCCCCGGCGTACGGATAACCGGTAACGGTCATGGGCCTGCATCTGCCCTCGGCCGCCCGGACCCTGCCCGGTCCCAGAGCCCACGAGCTTTCGCGTCTGACCGAACTGCCACAGTCACTGGTCCTTTTATTCGGCGACGTTCTGATTGGCATCCTCGCGGCTGGCCTGTGTGCGCTGTTCCTGAGGTCAACCGGCCGCCCGGAATTCGACTGGGTGACAGGCGCTATCTGGCTGAGCTTCTGGGTACTGTGGCGTGCTTATCAGGGCCTTTACCCCGGCTATGGCCGCTCGCCCCAGACCGAACTGCGACTGCACACGGTGGGCACAGTGCAACTGCTGGGGGCGCAACTGGCCGCCGCCTTTGCGGTGCATCAGTTCACGCCCAGTGTGGCCGGCATCCTGTTGCAGTGGTTGGCCATTCTCTTCCTGGCCCTACCTGTCCGTTACCTTCTGCGCGCCGCCATGATCCGGTCCGGGCGCTACGGCCGGTCGGTGAGTATCATCGGTGCGGGCGAGACGGCGGCGCTGGCGATTGCTCAACTCCGGATCAACCCGGGGTATGGGCTGCGTCCGGTGGCGGCCTACGACGACAACCCGGCACTTCAGGGCACCTTGATCGAAGGCGTGCCGGTCCTGGGCACTTTGGAAGATGCACTGATCGAGCCGCGTACCGTGCAGGTCTTGATCTCCATTCCTAGTGCCCGCGCCGAAGTGCAACAGAAAATCATCAACCGCTTCTATAACGCCTTTCCGATCACCTGGATCATTCCCGACTTGATCGGCGTCCCCAACCAAGCCCTGCAACCGCACAACATTGGTAATGTGGCCAGTTTGGAGATCCGCAACAACCTGCAGAGTCGCCGGGCGAGGACCGTCAAGCGGAGCATTGATTTGTTCGGCTCGGTATTTGGCACTCTTCTCATTTCGCCGGTGCTGCTGCTGATCGCGTTGGCTATTAAGCTCGACAGTCCTGGTCCGGCCGTATATCGGGCACGGCGGCTGGGACGCGACGGTAAGCCCTTCGACTGCTTCAAGTTTCGCAGTATGCACCGCGATGCCGAGGCGAAGTTGCAGGAAGTGCTGGCAGCCGATCCTGCCCTACGTGCCGAGTTCGAGGCGACCCACAAGCTCAAGGACGATCCCCGGGTGACGCGCGTGGGTAACTTCATCCGCAAGACCAGCCTCGACGAGTTTCCGCAGCTGTTCAATGTCATTCTGGGTGAGATGAGTTTGGTGGGGCCGCGCCCTATCGTGCAAGCGGAAGTAGTGAAATACGGTGAGATCTACGACGCTTACAAGCAAGTTCGCCCAGGGATGACCGGCTACTGGCAGGCCAACGGCCGCAGCGATACTAGCTATGACGAACGTGTGGCTATGGACAATTTCTACGTGACCAATTGGACGCCTTGGCTGGACGTGATCATCTTGATTCAGACGGTACGTGTTGTGCTGTTAGGGAAAGGCGCTTACTAATTTGAAAGGCTTGAGAAAATTTTTTGGCGTTTATTTTGTTTTTCTTCTTAGGGCATTTAGTTTGCTGTTAATTACACCATATCTTTCTAGAGTGTTTGATCAGAATTTATGGGGGAAGGTAATTGCGGCACAAGCTTTGATAGGCTGGATCACCTTGATAGTTGATTTTGGAACTTCCATATTTGCAAGTAATTATTTGGCTGTGATTAGAGAAAATAAAAATGATGTTAAAAGACTAGTATCTGGAGTAATATCTATTAAAAGTTTAATATGTTTAATTCTTATCCCTATTCTAATAGTATATTCTATGTTTGATTCTAAAATTCCTAAGTTAATGCTTATATATACATACTTAACTGGTATAACCCAGGGGATGAGTACATTATGGTTTTTTCAGGGTTTTGAGAGACTTGAGAAATTTTCATATGCTGAAATATCTGTACGTATAATTTATTTAGCATCAGTTTTTATATTTGTAAAATCAGATTCTGATAGTTATATTGTGTTTCTTTCCCTTATAATAAATCTGGGTTTATTATATACATTAAGCTATGTCAATATATGGAGGAACTATACTAGATTTACATTGTCGATTTCATATGGCTTGGAAGTTGTTAAGCAAAGTTATACAATAGCAAGCTTTTCCTTAATAACAAGCATTTATTCTATTGCGAGTGTTTTTATATATTCACTGTTTGCTGCTAGTTTTAATGTATCACTATATGGGAATGGAGATAGACTAATTAGAGCTACTATCGCCATGATGGGTCCACTCAACCAAATATTCGCACCAAAATCGGCGATAATTTTTAGTAGGTCGAATATTGAAGGTTGGAGAAACTTTAAAAGAATGTTATTGTTCTATGGCTTACTAGGTGCAATAGTAACAATAGGATTGTACTTTAGCGGGTCGTTTATAGCAGAAGTTGTATTTGGAAGTAAATATGCCTACAGTGGTAATGTAATAAGGAATTTGTCTATATTGTTGTTTTTGGTTGCTATTAATACCGCTATGACATATCATCTCCTTATTCCAGCTGGCCAAAGTGTAGTAATGAATAAAGTTTATATATTGGCTAGCTTAATCTGTGGGATCTCTATATGTATTATGGTTCCTTCTTATGGTATTACGGGTATGGTATTCTCTGTCATAATACCTGAAGTTTTTGCCTTATTGTGTATGAGTGTTTTTATTTTTAAATGGAGGAGGCTAAATGTTTTTAGTGTTTAAGAGACTGAACCTAGTAGATTACGGTGTTTTATTGATTACTCTAATTGCTTGTAGTGGATATATAGTAAACCCAGAAGATTATTATTCTTCTCTTGGAGAAGAATTGTATTTACAGAAACACCCATTATCGATATTTTTTATTCTGCTATCTGGCGCTATGTTTATTTTGGGATCTATATCGGGATATAAAAAGATGCCGGAAACTAAATATAATAGTAAATACCTTACAATTATAATGTTATTAAGTGGATTTGCGATTATAAGTCTAATACTATACTTTTCTACAATTTTGTATAAATTTCCAATTAGCTATCTCAGTAACCAATCAAATGAAAATAGATATGAAATCTGGAAGTTTGTTTCAGGAGCAAAAATTGGTTTCATAGTATCATTTGCAACTGCGGCATTATCTAGCTTAGTATTTACTATATTAGTAAAAAATTTTAGAAATAAGCTGAGTATATTATTTTTATTAGTAATCACCATAGGTATATTTGCGTCTTCTATAATGACAAATACTAAAGCTGGAATATTCTACTTGATGGCTATATTTTTTTTACCGATCACTATATTATATAAGCAGAGAAGAATACCTAAATCCATTGCCAGGCCTATTATTTTTTTCACTCCTATAGTTTTAGTATCATTTTTTATGATAAATACTATTGGACGTATATCTTCCGTTAATGGGTCAAATAGTCTGGATCAAATTAGAATAGCTACCTATGCTCTCTATGGTTACTTATTTTCAGGACTTAATAAGTACGCTGCTATATTTGCTGGAATTTATCAACCACCTGAGCTGAATATGGCAAATATTCTTCTACCTTTACTTAATATCCCCATCTTGGGTGGCCTATATACATCTGCATTGAGTGACTTTGGTGTATCTGTAAACGTAATCAATGCTGATGATTGGAAGAGTTCTTTTGAAACCCTTAGTACTAGTATATTTAATCAAGGCTTTAATGTAAATTCTATATATGGCGAGTTATTTGGTAGCTTTGGATATCTAGGTCTAATACCGATGTTCATATTCGGCTATATCTCTAAAAGAATGTGGAATAGATACATTGCAGGTGACTTAGTCGGAGTTTGTGTTTTGCCATATATATTTTTTTCTATCATTCAATGGCTCGTATACAACCCTTTTTTCTCTAGGGATTTTATGATAGCATTAATAGTTGGATGTAGTGTAAAGATCGCTATTTCAGTCGTTAAATATAGGAGTAGTTATGTATAAAGATACAAAGATTTTCGCTTTCTACCTTCCGCAGTTTCATCCAATACCGGAAAACGATTTATGGTGGGGTAAAGGGTTTACTGAATGGCGTAATGTGATTAAATCTCAACCAAGATTCAGAGGACACTACCAACCTCACTTACCCGAACAACTTGGGTTCTATGATCTGAGACTGCTGCAAACCCATAGGCTGCAGGCTAAACTTGCTACAGAGAATGGTATCTATGGCTTCTGCTATTACCATTACTGGTTCAATGAAAAGCTGTTACTAGAACAGCCTCTAGAATTAGTTTTAGATAATCCAGATATTGGCTTACCTTTTATACTTTGTTGGGCTAACGAAAATTGGAGTCGTAGATGGGACGGTAAAGACCAAGAAGTTCTTATAGCTCAAGACTACAGCGAATATAAACCTGTTGAACATATCGCTTATCTCTCTCAGTTCTTCTTGGATAAAAGGTATGAGAAAATAGATAATAAACCTATATTAGTCATATATAGATCCAATCAAATAAAGGAATTGGCTAAAGTAATAGATATATGGGAACAAGAATGTAAAAAAATTGGGTTTGATGGAATATATGTTATTAGCGTATCTACTTCAAATTCGGATGATGATAGAGCGTTTGCATGTGGTGTAAAGAAGATTATTGATTTTCAACCTTCGAAAAATCATCCTCAGAAGGCTTTGAGCAAAACTTTTGTTAAATATATATTTAAAGAGGTTTTATCTCAAAATCTTTCTATGAAGATTACTCGTATATACCCCTCGGTGGAGTTCGCGAAGGTATTCAACTATAAAAATCTTGTAAGAGATAAGATGTCAGAGAAAAAGGACGGTAGGTATATTCCATGTGTCATGCCTTCGTGGGATAACTCTGCAAGGCGTAGAACAGACAGTACAGTGATACAAAACTCAGATCCTCAAATTTTTTCTAAATGGCTTTTAGATTCTATAAATCGCGCTCCTATTCTAACTAATGGTAGTAAATACGTCTTCATCAATGCTTGGAATGAATGGGCAGAGGGATGCCATTTGGAGCCTGACTTACAGAATGGAAGTGTTTTTTTAGAGACTGTAAAAGAAGTGATGGCTAAAGATGTATAAATCCTCGGTAATAATTGTCAACTGGAATGGAGAAAATCATCTTCGAGAATGCATTGATAGTGTACTCCTACAAACCTATAAAGATGGATATGAAATTATCGTCGTAGATAACTTTTCGAGAGACAATTCGATTGAAATATTGAATAGCTATAAAGATAAGATAAAAATTATATATCTAAAAGAAAATACTGGATTTGATAAAGGCAATAATATTGGTATGTTAGAGGCAGTCGGTGAATTTATCGTCTTGCTTAATAATGATACAAAAGTTGAAGAAAATTGGTTAGAAGAACTGATAAAGGTCGCTGAGTCTGATGAAAAAATTGGAATAGTCGGATCAGTCATGCTGAGATGGAACACTAGAATTGTAGATACTGCCGGTGACGGATGTACTTGGGCTGGTGTAGGATTCAAACTATTTTCCGGTAAAAAATACGATGATATTCCTGAAAATATAGAAGCTTTTGGTGCGTGTGCTGGTGCGGCCTTATACAAAAGGAGTCTTATTAAAGAGATTGGTTTTCTAGATGAGAGTTTTTTTATGAATCTTGAGGATGTTGACTTGAGTTATCGCGCTAGACTTGCTGGTTATGATGTGGCTATAGCAAGACGCTCTATTGTATATCATAAAGTTAGCTCTAGCGTAAAGAAGGTTAGTTATCTGGGAAACTATTATGCTAGTAGAAATATAGAACTTGTCTGGTGGAAAAATACACCCAGAAGATACCTAATTAGATCTCTCCCAGATAGATTGTTACATCTAGTATCATCATTTATTTCATCCCTAAGATCGAGAGAAAAATTTCTCTCCTACTCTAGTGGCAAAATGGCAGCTTGGAAAGAAATAATAGGTGGTAAAACAAACAGAAAAAATGTTCAGAAAGTTTATAATGGTAGAGATTTAGTCTTAAGCAGCGAAATATATAGATTATTTAGGAGTTCCCGAACGTGAAGATTGTAATTATCATACCAACACTTAATGGAATTGGTCATCTCAAAGAGAATAAACAGATATACTATAGCAATTTAATCTTTATAGATAGTCAATCGAATGACGGAACCCAAAGATTGATAAAAGATTACACTCATAAAATAATAGAGAAGTCGGAATTTAATCACGGCGGCACCCGCAATCTCGGTGCCCGCATGGCGACGGAAGACGGCGCAGACATTCTCGTCTTTATGACCCAGGACGCCATTCCTACCGACGAGACGTGGCTGGAGAAGCTAGTCGCGCCGATCCGCTCAGGCGAGGCGGCGGCGACCTTCGCGCGGCAGTTGCCCCGGCGCGGAGCCTCACTGCTCGAACAGTTTTCCCGGCACTTCAACTACCCAGGGGTCAGTCGGGTACGCTCGGAGGCTGACATTCCTCAACTGGGCGTCAAGGCGTTCTTCTTCTCGAACGTCTGTTCGGCGGTGCGGGCCGACGTGTTCTGGGAGCTGGGCGGTTTCCCCGAAGACGTGATCATGAACGAGGACATGACCTTGGCGGCTAAACTGCTACGCGCTGGTTACAAGGTCAAGTACGTCGCGGAGGCGGAGGTGGTGCATTCACACGACTACAGCCTGAAGCAGCAGTTCCGGCGCAACTTTGATGTCGGGGCTTTCTTTGCCGAGGCTGGCCCCGAACTCAGGGGTGCCAGCGTAACGGGCGAGGGGCTGCGTTTCGTGCGCGAACAGATCGCGTATGTGCGCCGTCACGGCCATGCCGATTTGATCCCCTTAGTCATCACTGAGGCGGCAGCTAAGTTCTCGGCCTTCCAGTTGGGCAAGCGTCATCACCTGTTACCCTTGGGAATCAAGAAAAAACTCAGTATGCACAGTTATCATTGGGATCAAAAGGAGCAAGGAACACTATGAGCGAAATCAGGAATCTTCTCGTCACTGGCGGCTGCGGCTTCATCGGTAGCAACTTCGTGCGCTACTGGATGGAGCAGCACCCCGAGAGCAAGGTCGTGGTGTATGACAAGCTCACCTACGCCGGGCGCAAGGAAAACCTGCACGACCTGTGGGACAACCTCAACCTGTCGCTGGTCGTGGCCGACATCGGCGATATGGACGCGGCCCGCAAAGCCTGCCAGGACAACAATATCGACCTGATCGTCAACTTCGCTGCCGAGACGCACGTGGACCAGAGCATCCTCGGGCCGTTGGTGTTCACTGACACCAACGTGCGCGGCACCCACGTCCTGCTGGAAGTGGCGCGTGAACTGGGTATCCGGTTGCACCACATCAGTACCGACGAGGTGTACGGCCATATCAAGGACGAGCACCAGAGCGTCGAGACCGACGAGCTTGCGCCGCGCAGCCCCTATGCCGCCAGCAAGGCCGCAGCTGACCAGCTCGTGCAGGCCTACGCCATCACCTACGGCATCCCCGTCACCATCACGCGCGGGGCCAATAACGTCGGGCCGTACCAGTACCCCGAAAAGGCCGTTCCCCTGTTCTCCACCAACGCCATCCTGGGCGAGCCACTGCCCGTATACGGCGACGGTATGCAGATGCGCGACTATGCCCATGTCTACGATCACTGCACCGGTATCGAAACCGTGCTCCTCAAGGGCAACATCGGTGAGGTCTACAACGTCGGGACAGGCCGCGAGATGACCAACCTGGAGATGGTGGACATCGTGTTGGACGCGCTGGGCAAGGATCATAGCCTCGTCAAGCATGTCACCGACCGTCCCGGCCACGACCGCCGTTACTCCATGAACGTGGACAAACTCAAGGCGCTCGGCTGGGAACCCAAGTACGACCCCAAGCAGGCCGTCGCCGAGGCCGCGAAGTGGTACGAGGGCAACGGATGGTGGTGGGAACCCATCCGCAGCGGCGAGTTCCGCGAGTATTACGAGAAGCAGTACGCCGAGCGCCTGGCCGGCAGCCAGAGATGACGGCGGCCCCCCAGACAGCCCGCCGGGGCATCATCTTGGCGGGCGGGAGCGGCACGCGGCTGTACCCGGCGACGCTGGCCGTCTCCAAGCAGCTGCTGCCCATCTACGACAAGCCGATGATCTACTATCCGCTCACTACCCTGATGCTGGGCGGCATGCGCGACATTCTCATCATCTCCACGCCTGAGGACACCCCCCGTTTTAAGCAGTTGCTAGGCGACGGTTCGCAGTGGGGCATCCGGCTGGAGTACGCCGTGCAGCCCAAGCCCGAGGGGCTGGCGCAGGCCTTCATCATTGGTGAGGAGTTCTTGGCCGGCCATCCTAGCTCGCTGGTGCTGGGCGATAACATCTTCTACGGCAACGATCTGTCAGACCTGATGACCGCCGCGAACGGCAAGAGCCAAGGCGCGACTGTGTTCGCCTATCAGGTTGGTGACCCGGAACGCTACGGCGTGGTGGACTTCGATGGGACGGGCAAGGCCCTGAGCATCGAGGAAAAGCCGAGCCAACCCAAGTCGGATTTCGCTGTAACTGGCCTATACTTTTATGACGAGCGCGTGGCCGAGATCGCCCGGGGGATCAAGCCCTCGCCGCGCGGCGAGCTGGAAATCACCGACCTCAACAACGTGTATCTGGAAGAGGGGAGCCTGGACGTGCAGCTCATGCGCCGGGGTTTCGCGTGGCTAGACACAGGCACGCACGAGAGCATGCTGGAAGCCAGCCTTTTCATTCAGACCATCGAGCACCGTCAGGGTCTCAAGGTGGCCGCGCCCGAGGAAATCGCGTGGCGCAGCGGCTGGATCAGCACCGAGATGCTGATCCAGCAGGCGAAGAAACTCGCCAAAAACCAGTACGGCAAATACCTGCTGAAGCTCAGCGAGGAGAAGTTTCATGGCTGAACAGGCGGCACACAAGATCAAGCTGGATACCCAGTACGCCGACGCGCTGGCCTTCGAGAAGTACCCAGCCCAGCCGCAGATTGACGGCGTGTGGTTCCATGCTCTGAAGAAGAACCGCAGCGAGAACGGCGCGTTCATGGAATACGTGCGCCTCGATGAGAACGGCGTGCAGGGGCTGCCCGGCAGCCTGACACCCCGCCAGATCAGCGTGAGCTGGGCCGCGCCGAAGCGCATCAACGCCTTCCACATCCACGTCAAGCAGGAACAGAACGAGATCTGGTGTGTGCTATCGGGGCAGCTCATGATCTGGCTGGTGGATTGCCGCGAAGGTAGCCCGACTCTGGGGGTCAAGCGCAAGCTGGTCTTCAGCGGCGAGCAGCCCATGATGGTCTACATTCCCAGCGGCGTGGCCCACGGCTACCAAGCCGGCGAGGAGGGCGCAACGCTGCTCTATACGATGGACGCCCAGTTCGACATCAACGATCCCAACGAAGGCCGTCTGCCCTGGAACTTCTTCGGTGACGACCTCTGGGCCGAGGATATGGGATGAAGATTCTTGTCACGGGCGGCAGTGGGCGTCTGGGCACCGAGCTGCGCGCCCTAATCCCCGGCATTGTTGCCCCGACCTCCGCCGAGATGAACCTGACGGACGCGGCGGCGGTCATGGCCGTTGTCGAACGCGAGCGCCCGGACGTGATCGTGCACACGGCGGCCTATACCAACGTGGGCGGGGCGGAGAAGGACCGCGAGGCCTGCTGGAACGCCAACGTGGTGGGCACCCGCAATATTGCGGCGGCGGCTAATGCGGTGGGGGCCAAGCTGATTCACATCAGCACCGACTACGTGTTCGACGGCCAGACGGGCGGATACCGTGAGGGCGATACGCCGGGGCCGGTCGTGAACTACTACTCGCTGACCAAACTGGTCGCCGAGGAGGCTGCCCGCGCCGCTACGAAGCACCTGATCCTGCGCACGAGCTTCCGCCCACGCGAGTTCGCGTATCCGGTGGCCTTCAGCGACGTGTACACTGGCCAGGACTATGTGGATATCATCGCGCCCGAGATTGCCCTGGCCGTGACGAACGCCCTGACGATCCAGGACGAGGTACTTCACATCGTCACCGAGCGCAAGAGCGTATACGAACTCGCCAGGCGCCGCAAGCCCGACGTGCAGGAAGGCACGCGGGCGCAGGCGGGCGTGACCCTGCCGGGCGACGTGAGCCTGAATACGGGCCGCTGGGCCGAAGTCAAGGCAGCGCTGAGCGGTGACTGAGGGGGCCAAGCCGACGGTCACAGTCTATGACCTGACCCGGAGCGTGCCGGAGGGGGTGAGCCTCTCCGGTTTGTCTGTGCCGAAATTCGATGGTGCGAACTATTACCGGCAACCCACGACCCAGCCTAGTACCATCGGGTTCTCAACGACCGGCACTCGCTTCGTGCAGTTCGAGTATCAGCTCTATTCGCCGGGGTCGGCAGTGACCGGTCAGGCAATGTTGGACACTATAATCCTGGGTAGCAAGACTTTTCCAGCAGGTAAGTTCGTTGATAGAGCAATCTGGAGCGGATTTGTTCCAACAGGTAAGTACCATGTCTCACTCACATATACCTGTAATCCAATCTGTGGCCAAGCGCCTAGTCAGTATTGGACAAAATTGACTGTGATCAAGGACGCACGGATCCAGGCAAAGGAGGATACCGGCTTGGGTACCGAGCGGCTGTGGCTCAACGCACCTGACACCGAACTGAATATTATTGGTACAGGCCCAGCTTCATTTGATGGAATGACCTACCGTCGGCCTATAGAAGCACCAGCCTTTACCCTAAGTTGGCCAAGCGGTCGGCAGCCGCTGAACGTGGGCTTTACGGTCAACTCCAACCAGCCCTTCCGTGTGACCACGAAGGTGGGAGATGAGGTTCTGTTGGTGAAGAGGGGAGATGCCCGGACCCAGGTGACGCCGAATCTCAGCCTGATCGGTCATCCGGACGCGCGGTCGGTGACGGTGCAGGTGGATTGCCTGAACGGCACGCCTGGTTGTGCGGGGCTGTATTTTCCGAATGTTGGGCTGCGAACGCCACCGGCCGTCTCGGTCCCGCCTGTGGTCACCGGAGGGTTGACACTGGCGCTGCTGGGAGCAGTCGCCCTACTGCTGGGCTTCGGCCCGCGCCCGCGTAGAGGGTAATCCCGACACAGACCCACCACAGCTCGGAAAAATGTGGGCTGGGCACGGCGATGACCACATCGACCACATTCATGGCCGTGAACCCGTAAAGGACTGCCACGAGCAGGGGATCACCCAGCAGGGCTGAGCGCCACAGGGTGTAGACCATGAGGGCGACCAGTCCACTCAGACCGATCACGCCACTCTCCAGCAGCCAGTGCAGCCACGCGTTGTGGGCAATGAGCCACACGCTCGACCAGCGACTTAGCCCTGCCGGACAACCGATCTCGTTGCGCTCCAGCGTCGGCGTGAGTTGGCAGCCGTCTTTGAATAGATAGGTCAGGTAGGGGCCGCCCTGGTACGGCCCGACGCCTCCGACAGGCGAGGTCTGCCAGCCCAGGACTGCGTCTTTCCACACGTATTCCCGTCCGCTCGTCTGGTCGTTCAGGAGGCGCTCAACCGGTTCTATGGGCAGCTTGAGGGTCGTGGTCAGGGTGGCGATCAGCAACACCGCCACCGCCGGAATCAGCAACCACCAGCGTCTCTGCCGCTGACTAAAGGCCAGGGCTGCGAGGCTGCCAACTGCCAGTGCCAGCAACGGTCCGCGGCTGCCTGCTGCCAGGAAAGTTGCCAGGGCCAGCAGACCGGCGGGCCAGTGCCACCACGCAGTACCCCGCCAGAACAGCACGAACCACAGGGCGACCACCGCCACTAGTCCTAGGGACACAATGTAGTAATACGGATGCCCGAGCCGCTCCTGCACGCCTGCCCAACCCTGCGTGAATAGGGTGTAGCCCCACGCCGTTGCGCAGATGACGAGCTGGCCCCACAGAAGGGGCCGCAGGTTTCGGCTCTCTCGAAGGTAGGCCCCGGCGGCGACCATCGCCAGAATCAGCAGGGTGCGCGCAGTGGCCAGACCTAGGGAGAGCAGGGGCTGGGGCGTGAACAGGGCCGCCACGAGTTGCGTGGCTGCGAAGAACAACAGCACACCACGCGCGGCCAGGGGCAGGGTGCGGAGCTTGCCCAGTGCGCCGAATGCCGCGAGGTACAGGGGTGGAAAGACCGGAACGAGGGCGAGCAGCCAGCCGACCCAGGGCGGGGGAGAGAAAGCGGCTGATTCAGGGGGGCGGACCACGCCGGGAAGTATAGGGGGCATCTGGAGTGACTATGCCTATGACTTTCGGAGCTGATGGCTGAAGCGGCAGCATCACGTAGGATTTTGCTTATGAGAAAGGCCGACTTGGTCACGAACAGTGGCGCCATAAATACGCGGAACGAACGCTGCCCAAGATCGTGTTTCAGGCCGCTATCTTCCGCCAGGTGGCCTTACCGAATTCCGCTCGACCAGCAGCGTCGGCACCATGACCGTGCGCGGCGCAGGCCGGCCTTCAATGCCCAGCAGCAGAGAGTCAAGGGCCAACCGGGCCAGTTCGGCGTAGTTGTGATTGATTGTCGTCAGGGCAGGAGCCGTAATGCGTGAGGGAAACACGTCGTCGAAACCCGCGACCGAGAGCTGGTCAGGAACACTCAGACCCTGAGCCCGCGCCGCCATGAGCACCCCTGCCGCCACGAGGTCGTTGATACAGGCCACGGCACTCGGCTGCCGCGCCGCCCCCATCAGGTTGCAAAACGCCCGCACGCCCGCGTCGATGTCCAGGCCAGTCGGCTGGACCCACTCGGGCGGGTGACCGGGCCACAGTTCCTGGTAGACCTGGAGTTTCTCAGCGGTGCTCGTCACGTCGGGCTGCCCCCCCAGGAAGGCGACCTCCTTATGGCCCTGGGCACACAGGTGCGAGAGCATCGCCCGCATGCCGCCTGCCTCGTCCGAGCGCACACTCGTCACGATCCCCACGTCCTGGAGGTCGCCGTTGACGGTCACGATGGGGAGCCGCTCGGCCAGGTCGCGCAGAAGGGCCTGATCCTCGGGGCCGATCTTCAGGGCGTTGGTCATGCCTCCGAGGTACAGCAGGCCGTCTACCTGCCGCTCGGCCAGGGTCTGGAGGTAGGTTCGCTCGAGGGCAGGGGTGCTGACCGTATTCCCGAGAATGATCGTATAGCCGCGCTCGAAGGCGCCGACCTCCAGTTCGAGGAACAGCTGGGCGAAAAAGGGACTCACGATGTCGGGTAGGACGCAGCCCAGGGTGTGCGAGCGGTGATGGTAGAGCGTCTGGGCGATCCGGTTGGGCCGGAAACGCAGGTCGTGCATGGCCGACTCGACCCGCGCGCGCAACTCGCCGTTGACCGCGCTGTTGCCGTTCATGACGCGGGACACCGTCGAAACGGAGACCTGCGCCTGCCGGGCAATGTCGTATATGGTGGTCGCCTTCTTGCGGATGAGTGCCCCCTTGAGAAACCGGTTGCCCAGACTGTATGTTGATTGGGTATCACAGTCAAATCGCTCGGCGACAGGCTTCTGCAGGAAGCCCGAATGAACTGGGGCCCTGCCCCGATTTCTGTAGCACGCCTGAGAAACCGGTTGCTGACTCCGTGATCCATCAGAATTCGTCGCCTCCCACCTTCTGGGAGACGGAGTCGCCGAGCCCCCACCCCCCGTCTTTTTTCCTGCCTTCGGAGGCCCAGATGAAGAAAATGATCTTGTTGTCCGCCCTGACCCTTCTCACCACGGCTGCCGCCCAGACGAGCCTGTCAGGCACTGTAACCGTCTGGTCGTGGGACGTGGCGGCCAAGGCCTTGCAGAGCACTATCCCCGGCTTCAACAAGCAGTACCCCAACGTGAAGGTCGACGTCGTGGACCTGGGCAACCAGAACGTGTACGACCGCGGCCTGGCCGGCTGCGCGGCGGGCGGCGCCGACCTGCCCGACGTGTACTCCATCGAGAACAACGAAGCCGAAGTGTTCTGGGCCCGCTTCCCCGACTGCTTTACCGACCTGAACACCCTGGGCGCCGACAAGCTCGTCAAGAACTTCCCGGCCTTCAAGTGGACCGAGCTGACCGCCAACAACAAGCGCTACGCCATGCCCTGGGACTCCGGCCCCGTGGTGATCTACTACCGCCGCGACCTGTACCAGCAGGCCGGCATCAACCCCGCGACCATCCGCACGTGGGATGACTTCCTGGCGGCCGGCAAGAAGCTGAACACCAAGTTCGGCAACAAAGTCAAGATCGCCACCATCGCCAACGGCCAGGACGACGAGTGGTTCCGGATGCTCGCCAACCAGAATGGCTGCTTCTACTTCAACAACGCCGCCACGCAGGTCACGATCGCGCAGCCCGGCTGCGTCGCGGCCCTGACCACCATCAAGAAGCTCAATGACGCCCAGGTACTCGCCACGGGCGACTGGGGCGGCCAGATCACCAACATCAAGGCGAGCAAGGCGGCCAGCGCCATCTACGGCGCCTGGTACGAAGGCACCATCCGCACCAACGCGCCTGACCAGAAGGGCAAGTGGGGCGTCTACCTGATGCCGGCCAACAAGGCCGGTGGCCCCCGCGCCGCGAACCTCGGCGGCAGCGCCCTGGCCCTGCCCGCCAGCAGCAAGAACAAGGCGGCGGCCTTCGCCTTCATGCAGTACGCGCTGGGCACGGCTCAGGGCCAGGTCGCCATGCTCAAGGGCGAGGGCCTGGTGCCCAGCCTGCTCTCGGCCACCAAGGACCCCTACGTGGCGCAGGGCCAGGCGTACTGGGGCAACCAGAAGATCTGGCAGACCATCCTGGGCACCCTGGGCGACGTGCCCCAGGCGCGCGGTACCCAGTACTTCCAGGACGCCCGCCAGATCATGATCGTGGTGCAGGCCGACTACCTCAAGGGCAAGTACAAAACCGCCCAGGAAGCCCTAAACGACGCCGCCAAGAAGATCAACAGCGCGACCGGCCTGGCCGTCGCCAAATAAGCGCGACCGAATAGGCGCCGCCAACTGATGGCGGCGCAGAGTAACGGTCCTGCGGGACCTGGGTGGGGGAAGGGGGAGCCGCCGGCTGCCCACGGACCCCACCGCCCTTTTCCGACGAGGTACGTCCATGACCACTCTACCCACGCCGCCCCGCGCCCGCCGGCGCTTTCAGGCCGCGCCCTACCTGTTCGTCCTGCCCTACCTGCTGATCTTCGCGTCCTTCTGGGCGTGGCCCATCGTCAGCTCCTTCCTGCTGAGTTTCAAGGACTCGCGCCTGGGCGCCGCTGCCCCCTGGAGCGTGGCGAACTGGAGCCGGCTGGCCGGAGACGAGTTCTTCCGGACGGCCCTCAAGAACACCTTCGTCATCCTGATCATCCAGGTACCGTCCATGCTCCTGATGGCGACCGGACTGGCCGTGGCCCTGAACAGCCGGATGCTGCGGGCGCGCGGCCTGTTCCGGTTCGCCTTCTTTGCGCCGCTGGTCGTGGGGACGGTCGCGTACTCGGCCGTGTTCCGGCTGCTGTTCAACACCGATTTCGGCATGGTGAACCGCGCCCTGGGCGGGCTGGGGCTGCCGCCCGTGGACTGGCTCAACCAGCCGGGCCCGGCCATGGCCGTCATCATCCTGGCGCTGCTGTGGCGCTGGACCGGGTACAACGCCATCATCCTGCTCGCGGGTCTACAGGGTATCCGGGAGGAACTGTACGAGGCTGCGTCCATCGACGGCGCGACCCCCTGGGAGCAGTTCTGGAAGATCACGGTGCCCATGCTGCGGCCCACGCTGCTGTTCTGCCTGGTGCTGAGTCTGATCGGCACGCTGCAACTGTTCACCGAGCCGGCCCTCATCACCAACAGCGGTCCCGGCAACGCCACCATGACGCTCGGCACCTACCTGTACCAGCAGGGCTTCCGGAGCTTCAACTTCGGCTACGCCAGCACCATCGCCTACACTGTCGCGGCCATCGCCGCCGTCGTGAGCCTCGTGCAGCTGCGGCTCTTCGGGCGGGACACGTGACCGCCCACAGCACGCTGGACGGTGTAACTCAGGCCAGGGATACGGCCAGAGCTCGCCGCAACCGCGAGCTGGGCAAGAGCGTGGCCCTGCACGCCCTTCTCATTCCGCTCGCGCTGCTGTTCGTGGCGCCGCTGTACCTGATGGTGGTGTTCAGCACGCACCCGGACTCGGCCATCTTCAGCCCCGCGCCGCCTCTGGCTTTCGGCGGCGCCTTCGTGGAGAATTTCCGCCAGCTTCAGGCCGACACCAACTTCGTACGCACGCTCGCCAACAGCACCGTCATCTCGGTCCTGTACACCATCTTCAGCATGTTGCTCACCAGCATGGCCGGCTTCGCCTTCGCCAAGTACGCCTTCCGGGGCCGCAACCTGCTGTTCGGGATCATTCTCGCCACGCTGACCATCCCCAGTTTCGTGACCATCATCCCGCAGTTCATCCTGGTGGCGCGCGACCTGCACCTGAGCAACACCTACTGGGCCGTGATTCTGCCCACGCTGGCCAACACCATCGGCATCTTCTACATGCGTCAGGCCTTCCAGACCGTGCCCGACGACCTGCTGCACGCCGCGCGCATCGACGGCGCGAGCGAGTGGCGGACCTTCTGGCAGATCGCCCTGCCGGTGGTGCGTCCGGCCCTGGCGGCCCTGGCCATCCTGCTGTTCCTGGCCAGCTGGAACGACTACCTCTGGCCCCTGATCGTGCTGACCCAGAAGGACAGCTACACCATGCCGGTCGCGCTCGGCACGCTGGTAGGTCTCACCCGCGTCTCGTGGGGCGCGCTGATGGTCGGCACCACCATCGCCACCCTGCCCTTCCTGGCCCTGTTCCTCGCCCTGCAACGTCACTTCGTGGCGGGCATCGCGGGCGGAGCCGTCAAGGACTGAACGGCCGCCCGGGGGCAGGGGAGACGGCGACGCTCCTCCGTTTCCCTGGCCTGTTCCGCCGCCTTCCCTGTCCTTCCTGCCGCGCCCCCTTCCCTGCGTGGGGGGCCGGTCCCCGAGGTCTGTCATGTTCGATATCAAACCTTTCGGTGGCGTCATCTACGGTGCCGACTACAACCCTGAGCAGTGGCCACGCGAGGTCTGGCGTGAGGACGCCCGCCTCATGAACGAGGCGGGCGTGAACCTCGTCTCGCTGGGCATCTTCTCCTGGGCACTCCTCGAACCCCGGCCCGGTGAGTACGATTTCGGCTGGCTCGACGAGGTCATGGACCTGCTGCATGAACACGGCGTCGGCGTGAACCTGGCGACGGCGACCGCCTCGCCGCCGCCCTGGCTGTCGCTGAAGTACCCGGACTCCAAGCCCGTGACCGCCGACGGCGTGCGCCTGGAAGTCGGCGGGCGGCAGCTCTACTGCCCCAGTCACGCGGCCTTCCGCGAGCACGTGCGCACGCTGACGCGTCAGATCGCCGTGCGCTACGCCGCCCATCCGGCGCTGCGGATGTGGCACGTGAACAACGAGTACGGCTGCCACATCGACCAGTGCTACTGCGACCTGTGCGCCGGAAACTTCCGTGACTGGCTGCACGGCCAATACGGCACCCTGGAGGCCCTGAACGCCGCCTGGGGCACCGCCTTCTGGAGCCAGCGCTACGGCGACTGGGCCGAGATCCAGCCGCCCCGCCGCGCGCCCACCTACCCCAACCCCACCCAGCAGCTCGACTGGCGGCGCTTTTCGAGCGACAACATTCTGGAGCTCTACCGCCTAGAAGTGGGGGTACTGCGGGAAGTCACGCCCGAGGTTCCGGTCACGACCAACTTCCTGGGCTTTCTGCCGGGTCTGGACTACTTCAAGTGGGCGCGCGAGGAGGACGTGGTGTCGCTTGACGCCTATCCCGACCCCAGCGACGCGGCCCCGCACCTTGACGCGGGCATGAGCTATGACCTGATGCGCTCGCTGCGCGGCGGTCAGCGCTGGATTCTGATGGAGCAGGCCCCTAGCGCCGTCAACTGGCGGCAGCACAACGCGGTCAAGCGGCCGGGGCTGATGCGGGTCCTCAACCACCAGGCGCTCGCGCACGGCGCCAGTGGCCTGATGTTCTTCCAGTGGCGGGCCTCGCGCGCCGGGGCCGAGAAGTACCACAGCGGCATGGTGCAGCACGTCGGCCCCGAACGCTCGCGGGTGTGGCGTGAGGTGAAGGCGCTGGGTCAGGAACTGGGATCGCTCTCGGCACTGACGCGGGCGAGCGTGCAGTCGCGCGTGGCCGTCATGTTCGACTGGAACAACTGGTGGGCGCTGGAACTCGACAGCAAGCCCGCCGCCCTGAAGCTCATGCCGCTCGTGCGCAAGTGGTACGCCGCCCTGCGCGGCCTGGGCCAGAACGTGGACTTCGTGCACCCGGACGCCGACCTGGGCGCCTACGACGTGATCGCGCTGCCCAACGGCTACCTGCTGACACAAGGGGCGGCCGAGAATCTCCGTACCTTCGTGCAGGGGGGCGGCACGTTTATCGCGGGCTTTTTCAGCGGCATCGTGGATAAGCACGAGCATGTGGGGCTGGGCGGATATCCGGGCTTCCTGCGCGACGTGCTGGGGCTGTGGGTCGAAGAATGGGCCCCCCTGCAACCGGGCGAGACGACCCGCGTCCGGCTGGAGGCCGGCGAGGAAGTCCAGGCCACGCAGTGGGCCGAGGTCATCCACCCGGAGGGCGCCGAAGTGCTCGCCACCTTCGGGGAGGACTACCTCGCGGGTGGGGCGGCCGTCACCCGCCACGCTTTCGGGGCGGGACAGGCCTACTACCTGGGCAGCGACCTGCCGCAGCCGGCGCTGGCCGGGCTGCTGGAGGGGGCGCTGCGCGCGGTGAACGTGCCGCTGTGCATAGTTCCCGAACAGCTCGACCTCTCGGTGTCCACCCTGGAGGAAGGGCAGGTGCTGCATCTCCTGAACGTGCACCCGACGGCCCCCCTGACGGTGACGCTGCCGGCCGGCGGCGAGCGGCTGGGCGGAGGCGACTCCGTGCCCGGCACCCTGACCCTGGCCCCCTACGCCGCCGAGCTGATCCGCTATGCGGGCGTGGTGGACCTCGCGGCTGTACGGGTACAGGGCGGGGAAGCGGCGGTGGCGAGCGAACAACAGAAGCTGCCCGTGTCCGGCTGAATCCTGCCTGAAGCCTGAACAGGGGCGCCCCAGGAACTACTCCGGTGCGCCCTTGTTCCTGTACCCCAGGAAGGCGCACGCAGTCTCTGCCCAACCCGTGAGGCGTTCAGTGCCAGCCCAGCGCCCCGAAGCCGAACAGCAGGCCTAAGCCCCCCAGAAGGGTCCAGAGGACGTTGCGCGTCTTCCAGGCGATCAGGGCGGCGGCGATCCCGGCGACGAGGCGGGGGCCGAGAGGCCGGAAGTCGCCGCCGTGGACAAGCAGTTCGGGAACCACGAGCGCCGAGAGCACCGCTGCCGGCACCAGCCCCAGCGAGGCCAGCAGTCCCGGCGGCAGGGTACGCCCGCGCAGCAGCACGAGCGACGAGGCCCGCAGGAGCAGGCTCACCACCCCGACCCCAAAAATCACCAGCCAGACCTTCATGCTGCGCGCCGCCCGGCCCTCTGCGCCCACAGCCCTGCCGCGACCCCGCAGGCTGCCCCCAGGATCAGGTTCAGGCGAAAGGGCAGGTCATGGGCCGCCACGGCCGCCACGCCCGACACTGCCGCTGCGAGCAGTTGCGGGCGCGTGCGCAGCACCGGCACGAGCAGCGCGATGAAGCTGAGAGGCACGGCGAAGTCCAGCGGCCACTCGGGCGGAATACGCGCGCCCAGCAGCGCGCCGACCGCTGTGCCCGCCTGCCAGGTGAGCCACATCGGCACCGCCGCGCCCGCGTAGTAGCGCGCGGGGTCGGTCTCCGTGTCCGGGCGGCCCATCGTCAGGGCGAAGGCCTGATCGGTCATCAGGTAGGCCAGCGGCCAGCGCGCGCGGGTGGGCACGCCCCCGAACAGGGGCAGCAGCGAGGCCGAGTACATCGCGAATCTCAGGTTCACCACGAGGCTGCTCAGCACGATGAGGGCCACCGGGCTGCCCGCCCCGAACAGCTGCGCGGCGATGAGCTGCGCCGACCCCGCGTAGCCGATCACCGAGAACATCACCGATTCCAGCGGCGTGAAGCCCACCTGCACCGCGGCGATGCCCGCGACCATGCTGAAGGGCAGGACTCCGGCGATCAGCGGCAAAAAGGCCCGAAACCCCCGCCAGAAGGCGGGCGGGGCGAGTCGGGACAGGGCGGCGGGCGTGCTCAGTCCAGCCCCCCGCCCCGCAGCGCCAGCGGGTGCCGGTTCATGTCCTTGTAGAGCAGGTACTTGCTCCAGTTTCTCCCCAGTGCCCCGTACCACTGCGGGCAGTGCGCGCCCATCCAGATCACGTCACCCGCCGTGACCGGGTAGTACCGGTCCTGCAACTTGTAGAGGCCCTCGCCTTCCAGCATGAGCAGGCCGTGTTCCATGTAGTGGATTTCGGCGTAGGGCAGACTGGCCCCCGGCGCGAAACTCATGGTGCTGACCATGAAGTCGAAGGCGGGTTCGTCGGGCAGCAGCTTGCGCGCGAGCAGGTGGTCGTCGCCCTCGAAGGGCGTGCCCGCGACCGCGCGCTCGTTGCCCCATACGGTGCCGGGCGTGGCCTGACCGGGGGCAGGCTCGTAGGGCTTCTCGAACACCGAGACCCGCGCCGCCGAGAGGGCCGTCAGGGTGTGCGCCGTGCCGGCGGGCAGAAACACGTAGTCGTACTCGCGCAGCGTGCGCGTTTCGCCGTCCACGCTGGCCTCAACCTCACCCGACAGGACGAAGGCGAAGCGCTGGAAGCCCTGCGCGGAGGCGGTAGCCTGCGCGCCCCGGGGCATCTCGGCCGTGAACTGCACGAAGCGGGCGCGCAGGCCGATGACGGGCGCGATATGCACGATGACGGCGCTGCCCGGCCACTCGCACAGGGCCGTGCGGACGAAGGTTTCGGGGGTGAGGACCGCGTGCGACGCTTCGAGCGCGCTGCGGGTGACGCCGAGGTGTTTCATGTATTGCTCCTGTCTGTGGGCCGCCGCCAGCGTCCGCGTGGCTCGCCCACGAATTGCCCTTCTTGGTAGATTGCCGCGCCGCGCAGGTAGGTCGCCTCCACGCGGCCCCGGAAGGTCTCGCCCCGGTAGGGATTCTGCTGCCAGCGGTCGTGCAACTCTTCCAGTACGAAGTCCTCTCGCAGCGCCACGAGCGCGAAATCGGCGTCCATCCCGACCTCCAACGCACCCTTGCCTGCCAGCCCGAACCGCTGGGCCGGATTCAGGGCGCTCAGGGCGGCGACCTCGACCAGTCCCAGGCCGCGCCGCGCGTGTCCGTCCGTGAGGAGAACGTTCAGGGTGGCTTGCGCCCCGCTGATTCCTCCCCACAGCTCGAAAAAGTCGTCGCTGATCTTCATGGATGGCGGTGCGGGCGAGTGGTCACTGCCCACGATCTGCACGTCGCCGGCCAGCACCTTTGCCCACAGCTCGTCCTGCACGGCGGCCGGGCGCAGCGGAGGCGCGCACTTGAGGGCGGCCCCGACCCGTTCGGCGTCGGCGTCGGTGAAGTGCAGGTAGTGCGGGCAGGTCTCGGCCGTCACATTCACGCCCTGCGCGCGCGCCTCGGCCGCCAGCGCGACCGCCTCGCCGCTGCTGAGGTGCACGAGGTGCAGGGCCGCGCCCGTCTCGCCGGCCAGGGCGAGGGCCAGCGCGACTGCCTCCAGCTCGGCCTCGACCGGGCGGGTGCGCAGGTAGTCGCGCACGCCCCGCGCCCCGCCCGCACGGGCCTGGGCACTCAGGCGGCGGGTCTGGGCGTTGCTCTCGGCGTGGACGGCCACGACCAGCCCGTGCCGCCGCGCCGCCTCCAGCCCGGCGCGTAGGGTGGCCTCGTCGGCGGCCGGAAACTCGTCGAGGCCACTGTCGCTCATGAAGGCCTTGAAGCCGGCCGCGCCCGAGAGCGCCAGTTCGTCCAGACGGTCCAGGTTGACCGGCGTCAGGCCGCCCCACAGCGAGAAGTCCAGCAGGGATTTGCGCTCGCCCAGGGCGCGTTTGTCCTCCAGTTCGGCCGCGCCCAGTACGGGGGGCGAGGAGTTGAGCGGCATGTCGACGAAGGTCGTGGCCCCGCCCGCCGCGAGCGCCCGCGTGCCGGTCGCGAAGCCCTCCCAGTCGGCGCGCCCCGGCTCGTTGAGGTGTACGTGCGCGTCCACCACGCCGGGAAACAGGTGCTGCCCGGCCGCGTCAAGCTCCTGGCGGGCGGGGGTCGTCAGTTCCTCGGCGATCTCGGCGATCATGCCGCCCGCAACCCCGAGGTCGGCGCGGCGCACGCCCCCCGGCGTGACCAGCGTGCCCCCCCGCACGATGAGGTCGAGGGTCATGCGCGCGCCGCCCTGGCCAGACCTTGGATCATGTGTACGAGCACTGCCAGGGCGGCCTCTACATCCTCGCCGTTCACCCTCTCGTCGGGGTGGTGGCTCAGCGCGTTGGGCGAGCGCACGAACAGCATCGCGGCCGGCATTCGCGCGGCGAGAATCTGGGCGTCGTGGCCTGCACCGCTGACCAGCTCGGGGGCCATGAGGCCCAGGCTGTTGGCGGCTTCCCGTAGCCCGGTGCGCAGCTCCGCATCCATCGGGGTGGCGGGTTCGGCCATGCGGGGGGTGACCGCCAGGGTCACGCCGCGTGCCCCGGCTGCGCGCTCGGCCGTGTCCAGCAGCGCCGCCAGGGACTGGTCGCGCACCGCGTCGAACTCGTGGCGGATGTCGAGTGAGAGGCTCACCTCGCCGGGAATCACGTTGCCTGCGCCGGGCCGCGCCTCGATCATGCCGATGGTAGCGACGAGGCCGGGGGTAGCCCGCGCGAGATCCTCGGCCGCGACGATGAAGCGCGCGGCAGCGGCCAGCGGGTCGCGGCGCAGCGTCATGGGGGTGGTGCCCGCGTGGGCGGCCTGCCCGGCAAAGTCCAGCGTGAGGCGGCTCTGGCCCACGATGCTGCTCACCACGCCGACCTGCGCGCCCGCGTCTTGCAGCACCGGCCCCTGTTCGATGTGCACCTCCAGGTAGCCCAGGGCGTTCGCCTCGGCCAGCGCGCCGGGCAACTCGGTCTCATCCAGCCCGAAGGCGCGGATGGCGTCGCGCACGCTCTGACCGTCCTTATCCAGGCGGTCGAGCAGTTCGTCGGCGGTGCCCACCAGCGCACGGCTCCCGATAAAGGACACGCCGTAGCGCACGCCCTCCTCCTCGGAAAAGGCCAGCACCTCGAGGTTGAAGGGCAGCGGCCCGATCGCCTGAAGGGCCTCGGCCGCTGCGTAGCCCAGCACCACGCCCAGGATGCCGTCGTAGGCCCCGGCGTTCGGCACCGTGTCGAGGTGCGAGCCGAGGTAGAGGGTGGGCGCGCCGGGCGGCCCCTCCAGCCGCGAGCGCAGGTTGCCCACGGCGTCGAGGTGGGTGGTCATGCCTAGGCGGTCGGCCCAGGCGCGCAGGGTCGCATGCACCTGCGCGGCGCTGGGGCACAAGTAGGTGCGGGTGGTCTGGCCCGGCACCTCGGTCTGGGTCGCCAGTTCGGCGCACAGGTCCAGGGCCGCGCGGCTCAGGCGGGAGAGTTCGGCGGAGGCAGTCACAGGGCGTATTCTCCCAGACCCAGTCGCTGCGCCGCGCGCGGGAAGTAGGCAGGCGCGGCGTCGGCGAGCACGAGATGGTCGAGCAGCCGCGCAGCGGGGTGGTCGTCGGGGAGCAGGGCGCGGCGCTCGTGCAGATACCACGCCGCCGTCAGCCGCCCGCCGCCTTCCAGCGCGGCCCCTACCCGGCGCCACTGCCAGAGCTGCGCGCGGGCGAGCTCGGCGGTGGCCGTGTCCTCCAGCCGCCCGGCGCGCACGATCATGCCCTGTCCGGCGAACCATGCTGCGAACACGTCCAGGGCAAGGCCCAGCGTGTCGCGCACGGTCGCCAGCGGCAGCGGGCCCGCGTCCGGCAGGTCGGTCAATCGTGTAAGGGTCTGTTCCGGGGGCTCGTCCGGCAAGAGGACAGGCTGGGCAGCCGCGAAGCCTTCCCGCACTGCACCCAGCAGCCCCGGCAGGGCCGCCCACGCGGCCGTGAAACCCTGCGCCGCCTCACGTGCCTTGTCGGCCCGCACGGCCTCCAGGGCGGGGCGGGGGTCCTGGGGGTCCGGCGCCACCGCCGCCGTGCCGCCCACGGCCTCGGCATTCCGGCGGCGGCACACGCGCACCAGGGTTTCGGCGTAGGCCTGCATGGCGTCCACATCCATCCCCAGGGCGGCGCGGGGCGGCAGCGGCGTCCTGCGCGACTGGCCCAGACGCTTCGTCAGGCTGAACACGTAGTCCCAGCGCCCTGCATTCAGGCCATACGCCCGGTCCCGCAGCGCGTGCAGCAGGGCGTCAGCATGGCGCACGCCAGCGAATGTCTCGATCTGGAGGCACACCCGCACTGTGTTCTGCTCCAGCCCCAGGTGCGCCTCGGCCAGCGCCAGGGCGTCGTCCCAGAAGCGGGCCTCGGCCACCATCTCCAGCTTGGGGATATAGAGGTGGGGAGGCCGCGTCGGGGCCGCCGTCAGGATGGCCGCGAGGTCGCACAGGGCGGCGATCCCTGGAACACGCATCCCCTCTTCACCACCAAAGGTCAGGCCCGGCTCGGCGGCGTACAGCGCGCGGGGCCGCACGAGCCGGGCCCCCTCGCCTGCCAGGGCCCAGGGCAGCGCGTCGTAGGCTACCTGCACGTTGGCGCGCGTCGGCGCAAAGGTGTCGTCGAAATCCAGCGCCACCGCGTCGGCCCCCGAGGCGAGCGCCGCGCGCAGGGCCGCGAGGTCCGATGCCTCCACGATCAGTTCGGCGCGCCGGCTCCGCAGGTCAGCGGGCACCGGGGCCGCGTGGTAGTCCGGCAGGGGGCGGGCGGGTTCGGCCTCGCCGGGCAGGTCGGCCCAGCGTTTCCGCAGTGCGCCGTGCAGGGCCTGCGCCAGTGCGTGCGCGGCAGGGGAGAGGGTCAGGTCGGTCAAGAGGAGGCTCCTGGCAGGAAGGAACGTGGCCCGGCCCAGGCATCAGGGGCCGGGCCAGTGGGGGCAGAACGGTAGGGGAGGGTCAGGGCCTGGGAGTCAGGTAGAACAGCGTGACCGACACCTCCGCCGAGGGCTGGCGGCCGGGTGGCAGTTGTATGAAGCCCACGGGCAGGGCCAGATCCGCGCTGCCGCTCCGGGGCGTCTTGACGACTCGGTAGACGTACACGAGATCGGGGCCGGGGCCGCCTGCCATCGGCGGATTGGTGGACACCGCCTGCGGCGCGTAACTTTTCTCGATGAGAGCGAGGTATACGCCGTCCACCTCCAGCGCGCGCCACAGGTAACCCGTGCCGGGGCTGTCCGGCAGCACGAAGCGCAGCACGTCTCCGGCCCGCACCGTCAGGGTCTCGCCTGTGCCTGGCCGTACCTGGACGGTTCTGGAGGCAGAACTGGCCCCAGTCGCACCCGCCCCGGAGGCCGTGGCCTGGGCCAGCGCGACGGTCATCAGGCCCAGCGTGCACAGCAGCAGGCGAAGAAGTTTCATGCGTCTCATGCTGACACCCTCCAGAGGCGAGCGCAATGCGCAGGGGTACGTGAGCGTAGACCCCTCACCTGCCCCCATTCCACCCCAGCCGGGCGGAGACCCGCGCCGCGCTCGCCTGGACCTCGGCCGCCACGCGGGGAACGTCGGCCGGAGTAAAGCGGGCCGAGGGTGCTGAGACGCTCAGGGCCGCGACGACGGCTCCCGACGCGCCGCGCACCGGAACCGCGAGGCAGCGCACGCCGACCTCGCGTTCCTCGTCGTCCAGGGCATACCCGTGCGCGGCGACGCGGGCCAGTTCGGTCCCCAGGGCCTCGGCGGTGGTCAGGGTATGCGGCGTGTAGGCCTTCAGCTCGGCGAGGGCTATGCGGGCGCGGGCTTCCTGCGGGGGCAGGGAAGCGAGCAGCACCTTGCCCACCCCCGAGCAGTGCAGCGGCGCGGCGGCCCCGAGCTGCGCGAACAGGCGCACCAGCCCCCGGCCCTCGGCCTGGTGGATATAGACGGCCTCTTCCTGTCCCGCCGGGCCGCGCAGGGCCGCCAGATTCACGGTCTCGCCCAGAGCGGCCACCAAGGCGTCCATCTCGGTCTGCGCCGCGCCGATGAGGGTGTTGCGCGCCGCAAAGGCTGCCCCGACCTGGTACGCCCGCAGGCCCACGGTATACAGTCCCTGGCGTTCGTCCCACTCGGCGAAGCCGCCCTGCCGCAGTGTGTCCAGGAGGCGCGAGGTGGTGCTGGCGGGCAGGCCCACCTGCCGGGCCACCTCACCCAGGGTCGCCTCGCGCAGGTCGGCCAGGGCGGTGAGGACCCCCAGCCCGCGTTCCAGCGTGCGCACGCTGCCTGCTGTGGTACTGCGGGCGCGGCCCGCGCGGGCGTGGCCCCGGGCCTCTCCGGATTCGGGGCGCTCAGGCAAGGCGCGCGTAGCCGGGCAGGGTCAGGAAGTCGGCCAGCGGCGTGCGGGTCGCCACGTCACGGAACAGGGTGGCGGCGTCGGTAAACTGCTCGCCCAGCTTCGCCACCTCGTCGGCGTACAGCTTGCCGAACAGCTCGGGCGTCAGCGTGCGGCCGTCCTCCAGCGCGGCGCCGTGGTGCAGCCACTGCCACAGCTGCGCGCGGCTGATCTCGGCAGTGGCGGCGTCCTCCATCAGGTTGTGGATGGGCACCGCGCCGCTGCCGCGCAGCCACGCCGCGAGGTACTGGATGCCCACGTTGATGTTCGTGCGCACGCCCGCCTCGGTCACGCCCCCCTCCGGCGGGGTCAGCAGGTCGGCCGCCGTCACTGTGAAGTCGCGCTGCTTCTCCGAGCCGATCTGGTTGGCGTCCGGCATCAGGCGGTCAAAGACCTCGGTCGCCAGCGCCACCATGCCGGGGTGCGCGACCCAGGTGCCGTCGTGCCCGTTCTCGGCCTCGCGTTCCTTGTCGGCCCGCACCTGCGCGAAGGCGCGTTCGTTGGCGGTCTCGTCGTTCTTCACCGGAATAAAGGCGCTCATGCCCCCGATGGCCGGCGCCCCCCGGCGGTGGCAGGTGCGGATCGCCAGCTTGGAGTAAGCGGTCATCATCGGCGTGCTCATGGTGACCTTGGCGCGGTCAGGCAGAAGGCGCCCGGAATCGTTACGCAGTTTCTTGATGTACGAGAAGATGTAGTCCCAGCGCCCGCAGTTCAGCCCTGCCGAGTGCTCGCGCAGTTCGTACAGGATTTCGTCCATCTCGAAGGCGGCCAGGATCGTCTCGATCAGGACCGTGCCCTTGACGCTGCCGTGCGCCACGCCGCGCGCCTCCTCGGCAAAGGTAAACACGTTGTTCCACAGCCGCGCCTCAAGGTGCGACTCCATCTTGGGCAGGTAGAAGTACGGCCCCGAGCCGCGCGACAGCAGTTCGTGCGCGTTGTGAAAAAAGTACAGCCCGAAGTCGAAGAAAGCTCCGGCGATCTCCTCGCCGTCCACCGTGACGTGCTTTTCGGGCAGGTGCCAGCCGCGCGGGCGCACGAGCAGGGTCGCCGTCTGCTCATTCAGGCGGTAACTCTTGCCGCCCTGCTCCAGCGTGATCGTGCGGCGCACGGCGTCGCGCAGGTTGATCTGGCCGTCCACCACGTTCTCCCAGGTGGGGCTGCTCGCGTCTTCGAAGTCGGCCATGAACATCCGGGCGCCGCTGTTCAGCGCGTTGATGATCATCTTGCGGTCCACCGGCCCGGTGATCTCGACCCGGCGGTCGCGCAGGTCCTGCGGCAGCGGGCTGATGGCCCAGTCACCCTCCCGCACTTCACGCGTCTCCGGCAGAAAGTCGGGCAGCTCGCCCGCATCCAGCCGGGCCTGCCGCGCCCCGCGCGCGGCGAGCAGTTCACGGCGGCGCGGCTCGAAACGGCGGTGCAGCTCGGCCACGAAGGCCAGGGCCTCGGGCGTCAGGATCTCGGCCTGGGCGGCGCTCACGGGCGCGGTGATCTGCAGTCCGGCGGGCAGGGCAGGATGGGTCATGGATCACTGTAGCAACCCCATTTCATCTTTTGGAGTTCAATTTCACCTGATGAAAAATAGAAGGTAAAAAAGCGCCCCGCCGACTGCTCCTGGCGGGGCGTTTGGCCGGGGCCGGGCCTCAGCCCTGCGCCGCTTTCAACTCGGCGCGCGCGGCCTCTTGAAGGTGGCGCCACGCCACCTTGCCGGTGGGGCCCCGCGGCAGGCTCTCCACGAACACGTAGTCGCGCGGCACCTTGTAGGTCGCCATCTGCTCGCGGGCCCAGCGTTCGATGTCTTCGCCGGTCGCCTGCTGGCCGGGCCGCAGCACGATCAGCGCCCGGGCATGTTCGCCGCTGCGGTCGTCGGGCACGCTGATCACGCACGCCTCCTGCACGGCGGGGTGGGCGTGCAGCTTGTTTTCGACCTCGGCGGGCCAGACCTTCATCCCCGAGACGTTCACCATGCGCTTGAGGCGGTCGGCGAAGAAGAAATAGCCCTCCTCGTCCACGTAGCCCAGGTCGCCGCTGCGCAGGAACCGCTTGCCGTCAATCTCGGTGAAGGCCTCGGCGGTCGCCTCGGGGCGGTTCCAGTAGCCCTGCATGACCTGGGGCCCGTGGATGACGATCTCGCCCACCTCGCCGGTCGGCAGTTCCTCGCCCGTGTCGAGGTCCACGATGCGCGAGTCCACGTTGAACAGCGGAATGCCCAGGCACTGCAACTTCTGGCGGCCCCGGGGGTTGCTGTGCGACTGCGCCATCGTCTCCGAGAGGCCGTAGCCCTCCAGAAACAGGACGCCCGTCTGGTCGTAGAGTTTCTGGCCCACTGCCGCCGGCAGGCTGGCTCCGCCGCCCGTCACGTTGCGCAGCGACTTCAGGTCGGCCGGGTTGAAGGTCGGCGAGGCCATCAGGTCGATGACCATCGTGGGGGTGTTCGTCCACAGCGTGATGCCCTGTTCGCGGATCAGGGTACGCGCTGCGTCGCGGTCCCAGCGCGCCATCAGGACCACGCGCCCGCCCGAGGTCAGCATGGTCAGCAGGCCGTTGATGAACCCGGTCACGTGGAACAGGGGCAGCGCGGCGAGCGAGGTGTCCTCGACCGTCCCTTCGACCCACACGCCCGCGCCGAACACGTTGGCCTGCACGCTGCCGTGCGTGTGCATGCAGCCCTTGGGCAGCCCGGTCGTGCCGCTCGTGTAGGGCATGACGCACAGGTCGTCCGAGGTGACGGGCGCCTCGGGGGCGGGCTCGGCCTTCAGGGCGTCTTCGAGGGTCACGTCGCCGGGCTGCACCTCGGGCGATACGTCCAGACCGCTGGGTAGCGGCACCCCGGCCCGGCCTTCGTCGGTGCCGAGCATGATGTTCGCCACGACGGCGTGTGCCAGCCCCGCCGCCTTGGCCTTCTCGTAGAGTTCGCCGCCCACGATCCCGGCCCGGATGCCCGCGTCCTGAAGGAAGAAGGCGAACTCGCGCGGCTGGAGCATGGGCGCCAGCGGCACCACCACCGCTCCGAGCTGCCACGCGGCGTAGGCCCCGATCACCCAGGCGGGGCTGTTCTGGAGCCACAGGGCCACGCGGTCGCCCTGACCCACGCCCTGCGCGGCGAGGTGGCCGGCGAGCCGGGTGGCCTGGGCGTGCAGTTCGCCGTAGCTCAGCTCGCGGCCGTAGAACCACAGGGCCGTCTTGTCGGGGTAGCGCTCGGCGGTCACGCGCAGGCTGTGCATCATCCCCGTGCGCGGCAGCGTCAGGCTGCGCGGCTTGTGGGGGGGCCAGTAGCGGCCGGGCTGGGCAGCGGGGGTCTGGATTGGGGTTTGGGCGGCCGGCTGGCCGGCGGTGGGTGCAGGGTCCTGGGTCATGCGTCTACCTCGGAAAAACACGCGGGGTACAGGCGGGGACCACGCAGGGGCCGCCGCACCCACAGGGGGCCAGGGTCGCCGGAAGCGGGCGCGGCGGGCACAGGGGCGCCCGGCTCCGGAATCGAAACTTGAGTGGCCCGAGTGTAGCGCCTCGTGCGGCGATTGCGGGCGTCAGGGAAGGTCCGGCGCCTGGACCGTCTCCGCGTGCGTCTTCACGGCCATTTACCGGCGCACGTTGCCATGAGGCACGCCAGCGGACCGTGCAGGTCTCAACGCGCGACCGACTCGCTGGCCGGCGTGTCCCAGTCCGCGCGGTCGCGGCCGGCCGCCTTGGCCGCGTACAGCCGGTGGTCGGCGAGGAGCAGCGCCTCGCGCACGCCCGGCGCCTCGGTGAGCATCGCGCCCCCCGCGCTGCAGCTCAGGCCGTCGAGACCCTTGATCTGGATCCGCCGGATGCCGCCGAGGACGCCGGCCACCTGAAGCTGGGCCTCCGCGCGGGTCTGGCCGTAGATGAGTGCCAGGAACTCCTCGCCGCCCCAGCGGCACAGCAGCGTTCCCTCGGGCAGCTGGCGGGTGAGGAGCGCGGCAACGTAGGTGAGCACGTCGTCGCCGCGCAGGTGGCCGAAGTTGTCGTTGATGCGCTTGAAGTGGTCGAGGTCGAAGATGACCACCGACACGTCCGCCGGCACCGGTTGCAGGGCCAGCAGGCGTTCGAGTTCTTCCAGCGGCGCGCGGCGGTTGTGCAGGCCGGTCAGGGGGTCGCGGTAGGCGAGGTCCTGCAACCAGGCCACGCGCTCGCGCTCGCGCAGCAGCTGCCGGCCCGAGCGGCTCATGACCGCGACGATCAGCAGGACGAGCGCCCCCTGCAGCATGGAGGTCACCTCGGCCGGGCGCATGAGTCCCGCGACGAGCACCGGCAGCGCCCCCACCAGGGTCCAGGCGGTCGCCACCGGAAAGGGGAACCAGGCGTAGGCCAGCACCCCCAGGCCCAGACTGGCGATCATCTGGGTGCTCAGGGGCGCCTGGTCAATCCCCAGGTGCAGGGCCAGTCCGGTCAGCACCCAGAGGTTGCCCAGTGCCAGGACCACGTGGGAAAACAGCGTCTGCGTGGTGGCGGGTCGCCAGATCAGTCCCGACAGCACCAGGGTGATGCCCAGGCCCAGCGCTGGAAGCAGGGCCATGATCTTCGGGTCTGGCAGGGACAGGATCAGAATCAGGGCCTGGACGACCGCCGCGCCCAGCGACAGCAGCAGGTACTGCCTGCGCCGGGCTTCCGAGGGCGCGGCGCGGGGCGAATCTGACATGCCCTACCCTACCTTCCCGGTCCTGACAGATCTCTGTGGGCCGTCCCGGTCTGCTGTACGCCCTGAGGCCGCCTGCCGGCTGCTCAGGTGGCCTGGGCCTCGTCCCAGTCGCGGAGCCAGAGACCGAGGTCGCCGATGGGCATGGGCCGCGCGAGCAGGTAGCCCTGACCGTAGTCGCAGCCCAGGTCGCGTAGGACCCCGAGCTGGGCATCGGTCTCGATGCCCTCGGCCACCACCCGCAGGTCGAGCGCGTGCGCGATCTCGACGATGGACCGGATGATGCCGGTGTGCTGCGCGGAGGTCGCCACGAAGGACCGGTCGATCTTGATGGTCCGCAGGGGCAGGCGCTGCAGGTAGGACAGCGAGGAGTACCCGGTGCCGAAGTCGTCGGCGGCCACCGAGGCCCCCAGGCGGATGAGCTCCCGGAGGGCGAGGTTGGCGCTCTGGTGGTTTTCCATGAACATGCTCTCGGTGATCTCGACGACGAGCGCGTTCAGGGGCAGGCCCGTGGCGCGCAGCACGGCCTGCACCCGCCCGACGAAGTCGGGAGTCGAAAAGTGCTGCGCCGAGAAGTTCACCGCGAGCTGATGGATGCGCCCGGTGCGGATCAGGGGCAGGAGCTGGCGCGCCGCCTCGCGCAGCACCCACAGGTCAATGGCCGTGACGTAGCCCTGCGCCTCGGCCACGGGGATGAACTCGCCCGGTCCAATCAACCCGTGCCGGGGGTGCCGCCAGCGCACGAGCGCCTCGGCGCCCTGCACCTTCCGGCGGCGCAGGTCCACGACCGGCTGAAAGACCACCGACAGCTCGCCGCGCTCGGCCGCGCCCGGCAGGTCGTCGTGGATGTCCTGGAGCAGCCGGTGACGCTCACGCATCCACGGCTCGAAGACCCGGACGTGGCGGCTCGACCGCTTCTCGGTGTACATCGCCATGTCGGCCTCGTCGAGCAGGTCCTGGAGCCGGGCGTGGCGGGTCCAGGCGAAGGTGACACCGATGCTCATGCTGACCTGCACCTCCCGGCCGTCGAGCGTAAACGGGCGGTGTAGCTCGGTCATCAGGTGTTCGGCGATCAGGACCGCCTCTTCCGGGTCGGCCAGGGTGTCGAGCAGTACCACGAACTCGTCGCCCCCCAGCCGGCAGACTCTCGCCGCCGGCAGGGTCTGGACGAGGCGCTGCGCCAGCGCGTGCAGCAGCGAGTCGCCGCCCAGGTGCCCGAAGCGGTCGTTGATCCGCTTGAAATGGTCGAGGTCGATGAGCAGCAGCCCGAACAGGGGCTGGTGATCCGGGCGCGCCGGGCGGCCCAGCAGTTCCAGGCTCCACTCGGCGAGCTGGGTGCGGTTGGGCAGGCCGGTGAGCACGTCGTGCATGGCGGCGTGGTGGAGGCGGTCGTTGATGGCCTGCAGCTCGGCCGTGCGTTCGCGCACCCGGACCTCGAGCTCGGCCGTGTGCCGCGTGAGCTGGCGTTCGAGCTGCCGCCGCGCCGTCACGTCCATGGTGAAGGTCACGGTGCCGCTGAGCTGCTCGCCCCGCCAGTAGGGCAGCTTGCTGATCATCAGGCTGCGTGGCTCGCCCTCCTGGCCCAGGCCCAGGTCAATCTCGTCGATGGCCGCCTCGCCGGTCGCGAGCGCCGCGTGGTCGAGCTGCGCGGCGAACTGCGCGAGATCCGGGCGGAACAGGTCCGTGTTCGTCTTGCCCAGCAGCGTGCCGTCGGTCGGCGCGGCAAAATCGCGCACCGCCGAGTTGGAGAGAATGAACCGGCCCTCCCGGTCCTTGATCGAGATGCCGATCAGGGTCTGCTCCATCAGCGCGCGTAGTAGCCCCTGCTGCTCGATGAGCTGGGCGCGCTCGTCGTGGCGCTGTGTCACGTTGCGCAGCAGGCCCTGCAACCGCGGAGGTGGGCCGTCCTTGAGCGTGCGGTAGGCGGTGAACTGAAGCCACAGGACCGCCCCCGACGGCAGTGTCATGGGAGCCTCGAAGTCCAGGAAGCCCCCCCGCAGAAACACCCGGATCATGGCCCGCACGGCGGTCGCGCAGTGTTCCGGGGGGAGGCAAGCGAGCAGGTCGGTGGTACTGATTCCGCCCAGGTCATTGCCGTCGTGCAGGTTCATGATCCGGCTGCGTGATCCGAGATCCCAGAGCAGCACCGGATAGCGCGTCAGGAGCGTCTCGATCTCCTCCAGGGTCAGGAGGCGAGCGTTTGGCCTGTCTTCGGGGTCGGGTGAGCGCATCGCTGGAAGCCTCATTCAGGGAAAGCAGAGAGGGAGGCGGAAGAGCCGGTGACGGCCAGTGACTAATGCCTATCACATCTCTCCCACACCGCGCCGGAGATTTTACGTGTCCCTTCCTGACGTGGTCTTCATGTGGCGCCTTGCTAGAAGGATCACTGCCGAACTCCATTTTTCCGTCACGTAGCGCTTGTCAGAGACCTGAGATGGCCCGGATTTCAGGATCGGAGCCAGACGAATGACCAGACGTATGCCTGAGGATTCCGGGGGTCCGTTCCGGCAGAGGGAGGAGCCGGCGTGATCCGTCTGTCGGCGGCCCGCCTACAGGCGACCGACCCACGCCGGCTCCTGCTGTGGATGCCGCTGGTCTCGTCGCTGGTGGGCCTGCTGTTGCTCTGGAATTTCGGGCTGACCGTCCCGGTGTATATGGCTGTCCTGCTGCTGTTGGTGGGCTTCGGCGGCTGCGCGCTGTTCGGACCCGCGCGCCTGCAGGGACCGCTCCTGGTGGCGGCACCCCAGGTCTACAGCCTGCTGCTATTGCTGGCCTGGGGGGTGGCGCTGTACGTGCTGCCTGGCCATCCGGCGTCGGGCATGGCGCTGCTGGCGGCCAGCTTGCATCTCCCGACCATCTACGTGTTCTTGTTTCTCCAGTGGCCCCCTGCCCTGGCGGTGCGGCTCTCCTCGCTGACCCTGGCCGTGTTTCTGGGCATCACGCTGCCCCATACCTGGATCACGCGCGCGGAATTCGGGCCGTACGAGGGGCCGGGCCTGCCGCTGACCTTGCTATTCGCTCACGGCACCCTGCTGGCGGTCCTGCATTCGTTCAGTCAGGTGCGCGATCAGCTGGCCCAGGAGCAGGAACGGACGCGGCAGATGCACGAGCTGGCGCACCGGGACCCCCTGACCGGGCTGCGCAACCGCCGCGCCCTCGAGGACGATCTGCTCGGCGCGGCGGCCGGCTGCCTGCTGGCGGTCATCGACATCGACGGCCTCAAGCAAGATCAACGATACCCAGGGCCACGCGGCGGGCGACCGGCTCCTCACGCTCTTCGGCGAGGGGTTCGGGCGGCTGGTAGGCGCAAGTGGTGCCCAGGCCTACCGCATCAGCGGCGACGAATTCGCCCTCCTGATGCCGGGCGCCGACGAAGAGCGGGTGACCGCGCTGCTCGCCTCCGTGCTGGCCGGCGTCCGAGCTGACTTTCCCCCGGCGGCGGCCAGCATGGGCGTGGCGCGGCGGCTGGGCGGCGAGTCGCCGGGCGTCTGGCTGTCCCGCGCCGACCAGGCCATGTACGCCCGGAAACGTCTGGTCCGGGCGTAAAGAGGTGTGACTGCTCGGTTACCAGGAGAGCACGGCGTTTGGGGGGCTTTGGCCAGCCAGAGGCAGAAGCAGGCGGCGTCTCTGCCGGGTCAGCTCGGGTCGCTGGTCGCCGCGACGGTCGTCTCCAGTTCCGGAAAGTCGGCGCGCAGCTCCCGCGCGAGCTGGTGCAGGCCCCACACCTCGCTGCGGCGGTGGCCCAGCGCCACTACACCGAGGCCCAGGTCACGCGCCGTGTCCACCGCACCGGGGCGTAGTTGCCCGGTCACGTAGACGCCGATCCCCTGGGCGTGGACTTCCCGCAGCAGTTCGGGCCGCATGGCGTTCATGACGGCCACGCGGGCCGCTGCGCCGGGGTCCGCCGGGGCGATCAGGGCCTCATGGCCGCCGAACTCGCTGTCCAGCCGCTTGATCAGGTCGGGCCAGGATAGACCGGGGTCGGCCACCATGCCGGTCACCGCGCCCTTCCAGTGGAGGGTGCGGGGCGCAGCCCAGCCCAGCCGCGCGGCCAGCGCCGGATTCTCGCCGGTCGTCAGGGCGCGGTCGAACCCGTCGTGCGAGGTCAACACCGGCCACGCGGGCCAGCGCTTTCCCAGCCGGAAGGCCCGGTGGACGAAGAGCGCGCCCCCCTCGCCGGGGGGAGGTGTGGGGGGGAGGTCGCCCGGCTCCAGCGCCAGGACGAGCCGCCGCACCTGGGGGGCGTCCTGGCTCGGCGCCGGGCGCCAGACGGATTCGCGTTCTTGCAGTCGCCGCCCGAGCCAGGCGGCCAAGTCGGTGAGGGTCGGCACAGGGGGCACTGTAGGGCAGGTCCGGGGCGGGGGCTGTGGGCGCGGCTGCGGTCTGCCGGGCTGTTCCTCAGCTGCCCCGGTAGGTGCTGTAGGACCAGGGCGTGACGAGCAGCGGCACGTGGTAGTGCTGCGCCGGGTCCGCCACCGTGAACCGCAGGGTTACCACGTCCAGAAAAGGCGGGTCGGCCGCCGGTGCGTCGCCCTGGCTGGCAGGCTGGGCAGCGAAGTACGGCGCGACATGAAAGCTCAACTCGTAGGTGCCCGCCTGGAGCTCACCGCGCGCCACCAGGGGGATGTCGGTACGGCCGTCGGCGTTCGTGACGGCCTCGGCCAGTGCCCGGCGCTCCTGCCCCCAGATCCCGAACAGCTCGACGCGTACGCCCCGGGCCGGTCGACCCAGCGCGGTGTCGAGCACGTGGGTGCTCAGTCCGCCGCCCACCCTCTCTACTCCCGCGCCGTTCACGCGCGCTCGACCCAGCCTTCCATCAGGCCGTAGGGCTCGGGGTCCACGTGGAAGATCTCGCCGTTGTTCTCCAGCGCGAACCGCTCCAGGTTGTACCGGAGGTGGTGTTTGTTGGGCAGCCCGAACCACACGCGGGAGATCTCGGGGCAGCGGTCCAGCACGGCCTCGCCGAGCAGGTACAGGGTGTTCTGGAGACTGGGCGAGTAGTGGTCGGTGAACGTCTCCTGAATCTGCCGGTAGGCCCGGTTCCAGACGTCGTCGTAGTCGCAGTCCTGTGCGGCATATTCCCAGTGCGCCGTCACGACGGTCGCCATGACGCGGTCGGTCGTCTCGGGCAGGGTGGTATACGGTTCGTCGAGCAGGTACCCGGCCCAGCCGCTCTGAGTGGTTTTGAGGACATACAGTTCCTCGATCCCCGACGTGACCTTGAAGGTCTGGCCGTCGCCCTCGACCCGCGCGGTGTGCTTGGGCATCTGGCGCACGAAGGAGTGGTCGTGACCCTGCCCGCCGACCTCGATGCGGGCCCAGAGGTGCTCGGTGAACTCGGCGAAAGCTCCCTGCACACGTGGCCCGGCCGCCACGAAATGCCGTACGAGTTCCTTGCCGAACTCTTCGACGCTGCCCGTGAAGCCGGTCTTGGCCAGGGCGTAGACAGTGTTGCGCACCGTGTCGGTGGCGAGCAGGTCCGTGTTGTCGCCGTCTACGTGTGCGGCGGCGAAGTCGCCCGTCATGGCGACCCGTACCCGCACGTCGCGGACCTCGTGGCGTGGGGTGTCCCGGAACACTTTGAAGAGCTGCACGTCGGCCTTGCCGTAGTTGTTCTCGCCGAGCCGGACCTTCACGCGGGGGGCTTCGCTCATGTCGCGGGATGTTATCACGCGGCTTCCGGCCGAACCCCGGCGGCAGCGCTCCGGGCGCGGGAGAAGCTGGCCTGGTGAAGCTACCGCCGGATGAGGTCGAGCACCCGCAGCCGCGCAATGCGCCCAATCTCGTGCAGGGCGGCCTCGCGCTCCTGCTCCGGCGTGTGGTCCAGGCGGCGGCGCGCGCCCGCGAAGATGCCGGCCTTGTCGTTCTCGCGCACGCACACCACGTAGGGCAGCCCGAACTTCTCGTGATAGGCCGCGTTCAGGCGCCCGAACTCGGCGTATTCGTCGGCGTTCAGGCGGTCGAGCCCCGCCGAGGCCTGCTCCCCCGCGCTTTCGTCCGTCAGTTCGCCCGCCAGCGCCGCCTTGCCCGCGAGGTCCGGGTGCGCGCGGATCAGGGCGACCTGCTCATCGGGGGTTCCCGAGCGGGCGGCCTCCATGAAGGCGCGCGCGGCGGCCTCGGCGTCGGCAAAAGGCCGCTGGCCAGCCGCCACACGCGCGTAGTGCGGCGAGTGTTCCAACACTCCGGCGAAGTGCGCCGCGAAGGCGTCTTCGCTCAGGGCATTGAGGTCGGCCAGGGACAGCGGGGTGGGGGAAGGGCGGGGGGACAGGGCCATACCCCATTGTCCCACTCCGTCCTTCAACTCCGGGTTGCTCAGTCCAGACTCAGGCGTACCGTCTGGCCGCTGCGCGCGCTCTCGTAGGCGGCCAGGACCAGCCGCACGCTCTCGCGGCCGTCCTCGCCGCTACACACGACCGGCGTGCCTTCGGCGATGGAGCGCATGAACGCCACCACGCCCCGGCGGTGGCCGCTGTCGTTGCCGTTGAATTCGTACCAGGACTCGTCAAGATCGGCCCAGCCCGTGTCGCCGCCCTCGCGGTTGGCGAAGCGCAGCTTGGCCTTGCCCAGGCGGTTGCTGCACTCCAGCGCGCCCAGGGTGCCGTACACCGCGAAGCTCTCCTCCCAGCCGGTGGCAGTCCAGGCGTTTTCCACGCTGCCCAGCGCGCCGCTCTCGAAACGCAGGGTCACGACGCTCGTGTCCTCGACCTCGATGTCGTATTTCAGGGTGTCCATCAGCCCGAAGACGGTCTGCACGTCGCCGCCGAAGTTGCGTGCGAGGTCCATCATGTGACAGCCGTTGTCCAGCAGCGTGCCGCCGCCCGACGCCGCGAGGCTCCCGAAGGCGCCGCGGACCTGCTCGGCGCCGCCCCAGTCGTGGGCCTGACGCAGCCGCATGTACGTGATGCGCCCGATACGTCCGTCGGTGATCAGCCGCTTGGCGGTGGCGACCAGGGGGCTCGAACGCAGGTGGTGGCCGGTCTGGAGAATCACGCCGGCCCTCTCCGCCGCGTCGATCATGGCGTCGCAGGCGGCGAGGTCCAGCGACAGCGGTTTTTCGCACAGCACGTGAACGCCGCGCGCGATGGCCGCGAGCGCGGCGGGGGCGTGGTAGGCGTTGGGCGTGCAGATGCTGATGGCCTGCACGTCCTCACGTTCCAGAAGTTCCTCGAAACTGGCGTACCCGCGCGCCTGCCACTCGGTCTCGCGCAGCTCGCGGATGGTCGCGCTGGGGTCGGCGAAGGCCACCACCTTGGCCCCGGCCAGGCCGTAGCCCTCGAAGTGGCGCTGCGAGATGCCCCCAGCGCCGACAATCGCCACGTTCAGGCCCGCACCCGGCAGGCTCAACGGAACCCTTCCTGCGACCGCTCGGCGGCCTGCTGGTCTTTGGGCAGTACCTCGAGCGGCTGGCGGTTGCCGAAGGCGCGCGGGGCACTGGCGGTCGGGGCGGCCCAGCGCGCGCCGTTGGCGATGACCTGCCGCACGCCGTCATGGAAGTAGGTGGGGTAGGTCTCGTGTCCGGGGCGGAAGTAGAAGATCTTGCCGCTGCCGCGCGTGAAGGTGCAGCCCGAGCGGAACACCTCGCCGCCCGAGAACCAGCTGACGAAGATGAGTTCGTCGGGGGTGGGGATGTCGAAGTGCTCGCCATACATCTCCTCGGCTTCCAGCTCGATGTACTCGCCCACGCCCTGCGCGATGGGGTGGGCTGGATTCACGACCCACAGCCGCTCCTTGTCGTTGGCCTCACGCCACTTCAGGTCGCAGGAGGTGCCCATCAGGCGCTTGAAGACCTTGCTGAAGTGCCCCGAGTGCAGCACTACGAGGCCCATGCCGTCCCACACACGCTGCACGACCTTCTCCACGACCTCGTCCGACACGTCGCCGTGCGCCTTGTGACCCCACCACACGAGCACGTCGGTCTGGGCCAGCACCTCGTCGGTCAGGCCGTGTTCGGGTTCATCGAGGGTGGCGGTGCACACCTCCTGAACGCCCTGGGCGCGCAGGCCGTCGGCAATCGCCGTGTGGATGCCGTCGGGGTAGATGGCGCGGACCTGGGGGTTCTCGTGTTCGTGGCGAAACTCGTTCCAGACGGTAACGCGGGGTGAGGAAACAGAGTGGGTCATGACAGGACCATCCTTTGCGCGGGGGCAGGGAGACGAAAGAGGCGGAATCGTGATGCGCTGCCGAGTCTAGAACGATTCAGAGGGCGGCGTACAGCCCCTGGCCGCCCGTCCATGAAGGCCGGCCACAGACCCGGCATCCCGGGTCAGTCCTGTGCGGGCAGTGTGAACTGGAAGGTCGACCCCTCACCGGGCGTGCTCTCGACCCAGAGGCGCCCGCCGTGACGCTCCACGATCTTCTGGCAGATCGCCAGACCGATGCCGGTGCCCTCGTACTGCTCGCGGCCGTGCAGGCGCTGGAAGATTACGAAGATGCGCTCGAAATGCTGCGGCTCGATGCCGATGCCGTTATCCTTGACCGCGAAGATCCATTCGTGGTCGCCGCGCCGCGCCGTGACCTCCACGGCGGGGGCTACACCCTCGCGGTGGTATTTCAGGCCGTTCTGCACGAGGTTTTGCAAGAGCTGGTCGAGCTGCGCCTTGTGGCCCGGCACCACCGGCAGGGGGCCGCGCGTCACCCGGGCGCCCAGCGTGACGATCTCGTCGTGCAGGCGCAGGCGCAACTGGTCGAAGAGCCCCCCGAAGTCGCAGGCCTCGGTCGCCAGGTGGCCGGTGTGCAGGCGCGAGAAGCCCAGCAGATCGTCCACGAGTCGTTTCATGTGGACGCCGTTTTCGGAGATCTGCTGCAGGTACAGCCGTCCACGCTCGTCGAGGGTCTGGCCGTAGCGGTGCGTGAGGAGGTCCGAAAAACTCGTCATGGCCCGTAGCGGCGCCTGAAGGTCGTGCGAGGCGACGTAGGCGAAGCGTTCGAGCTCGGCGTTGCTGCGCTCAAGCTCGGTCGTGCGGGTGGCGACCTCCGCCAGAGCCCGCGCGCGGTCGAGGGCCAGCCCCAGGTTGAAGGTCGCGGTCTCCATCACCGTGCGGTCAGTGACCGACCAGCGCCGCCGCCCGAACAGCGCCACGGCGAACACGCCGACCGGCCGGCCGTCCAGCATGACCGGCAGACTGGCCGTCGCGCCGATGTGCCGCACGAGTTCGCCGAGCTGATCGGTGTTCAGGTCGTAGGTGTCCTGGTACAGCGGCTCGCCGGTACGCCACGGCAGGTTCAGGTTCTGGGCGCTGTCCAGCGGCAGGCCGGCGTCCACCACGGTCTGAAGGGCCGGGTGGCCCAGCTCGCCCACCTGCGACTTGAGGCGCCACACCGGGCCCTCGGGTTCGTAGTACACCGCGTAGCCGGGGGGCAGCAGGTCCAGCGTGATTTCCTGGGCGCGGCGCACGAGGGCCGCGCGGTCGGTCTCGAGCACGAGGTCGCGCGAGAGCAGGGCGAAGGCGTCGAGCGCCCGGGTGCGGACCGCCAGTTCGGCGTGCTGGCTCAGCAGGACCTCGGCGCGGACTCCCAGCTCGTGCTGGTTGTCCCGCAGGAGCGTCTCCGGGGAAGCCCCGGGCTCCTGGAGACGCTCCTCGGCGGCGGTCTGCGCGCGCAGGTCGCGCACATAGGCTGCGAGCTGCGGCCGCTCGGCGCTGCCCAGGCGCCGCAGCGTCACGCTCAGCGGCAGGGGCTGGCCGTCCCGGGTCAGGGCCGAGGTGAGGTGCGGGCCGGACTCGCCGGTGCGCAGCGCCTCGGCCACTGGCGCGCTCGCGGCATGTTCCTGGGCCTCGGCGGGGTGCAGGCCCGGCCAGCCCACCTCACCGGCCAGGAACTGCTCGTGGGTGTAGCCCAGCAGCGCGAGGTAGGCAGGATTGACCTCCTCGATCCGGCCGTCGGGCCACCCGACAATCAGGCCATGCGGGCTGTGTTCGGCGAGTTGCCGGAACAGCTCGCCGCGCCGCCGCAGCTCGTCCAGGGTCTGCGCGCGGTCCAGCGCGGCGGCGCAGTGGGGGGCCAAGAGCTCCAGCGCCGGCCCATGCGTTTCCTCACCGTCCGCCAGATTTCCGGTCAGCCCCTCGGCCAGCAGAGTTCCCAGGCTCTGACTGTTTAGAGTCAGGGGCCACGCGGCGAGACCCGGCGCCGCCTGCGCCTCCTGGTGGATCAGCGCGGCGTGGGCCAGCGCGAGGGCCGGCGCTGCCGGCAGGTCCTGGCCGGCCAGGGGGCACAGGCCGTCACTGTCTGCCCGCAATGCCGTAAGGCGCCGCAGGTTCAATCCGGAGGCGGCCAGGGTCAGCGCCACGGCGATCTCAGGCTCCGTCTGTGCTGTGGCCAGCGCACCCGTGAGGTCCGGAGAGGGCGTGGCCGGAGACCCGCTCGGGGGGGGGCAGGAGGCGGAGGACGGACCGGCCGGATCGGACATACGCGCCAGCATAGCGGCCGGTTCCGCTTCTGGCGCCGGTCCGCCGGAAAGTGGTGGGGGCGGGGCGCGGGGACGCTGTCCAGCCTCTGCTCTGGAATGTTCGGCCCGAGCTCCCTAGACTGACGGTCACAGACTGTCGTGCTGCTTGTTCTGGACTCCCGGCGTCGCCGGGAAGATTCCCCTTTTCGCCGCGCCCGGTACGCGGCGCGTAGTTGCCTGCCCTGGAGATCCCATGTTTCAACCCGACCGTGAAGCCATGCCCCTGCCCGACCTGCGAGCGTGGCAACTGTCGCGCCTACAGGAGATGGTCGCCCGGCAGGCGGCCCATGTGCCGGCCTACCGCGCCAAGTTCGCGGCGGCGGGCGTCACCCCCGGTGACCTGCGCAGCCTGGACGACCTCGCCCGCTTTCCCCTGACGCGCAAGAGCGATCTGCGCGACCACTACCCACTGGGGCTGTGCGCCGTGCCCAGGTCGGACCTGCGCCGGATGCACGCCAGCAGCGGCACGACCGGCAAGCCGACGGTGGTGGCCTACGACGACAACGACCTCGATATCTTCGCGGAGGTGGTGGCGCGCAGCCTGTACGCGGCCGGCGCGCGGCCCGGCATGGTCTTTCACAACGCCTATGGCTACGGCCTGTTCACGGGCGGGCTGGGCACCCACGCGGGCGCCGCGCGCCTGGGGCTGGCGACCGTGCCGGTGTCAGGCGGCGGCACCGAGCGGCAGGTCACGCTCATCGAGGACCTTGGCCCAGAGGTGATCGCCTGCACACCCAGCTACGCGCTCGTGCTCGCCGACGCCCTTGCGGCGCGCGGCCACCGCCCGGGGGACATTCCCCTGAAGTACGCCGTGCTGGGCGCCGAACCCTGGTCCGAAAAGACCCGCGCCGAGGTCGAGGCGCGGCTGGGTGTGCGGGCAAGCAACATCTACGGCCTCTCGGAGATCATCGGCCCCGGCGTGAGCGGTGAGGACGCCGCCGAGCAGCGCGGCAGCTACCTGTGGGAGGACCACTTCTACCCCGAGATCCTCGACCCTGAGACCGGCGAGGTGCAGCCCGACGGCGAATGGGGCGTGCTCGTCCTGAGCAGCATGACGCGCACGGCGATGCCGGTGCTGCGCTACTGGACTGGCGACATCACCCGTCTGCTGCCCGGCGAGAACGTCACCGGCCGCACCCTGCGCCGCATGGACCAGATCCGGGGCCGCAGCGACGACCTCATCATCCTGCGCGGCGTCAACGTGTATCCCACCCAGCTCGAGGCCGTGCTGCTGGGGCTGGGGCAGGTCAGCCCGCACTACCACGTCATCCTGACGCGCACCGGCGTTCTCGACGAGCTGACCCTGCAGGTCGAGAGTCCCGAGGAAGGCGCCCCGCTGCGCGCCGAGATCGAGCGGCTCATCAAGGCGCAGGTCGGCGTGACGGTGCGCTGCGAACTGTGCCCCCCCGGCACCCTGGCCCGCAGCGAGGGCGGCAAGCTGCGCCGCGTGACCGATCTGCGCGCGGCACGCTAGGAGCGGCTCAGGCGCGCGGCGCCTCCCGCTCGACGGCGGGTTGGGGGGCGGGCGCGGCCATCGCAACGATGACTTCCCGGTTCCCGCCGGGCGTCCCTAGGTCAGTGGCCCTGACCCCTGCGCGGTAGCTGGCGCTGGGGTAGTAGTACGCCTCTATCAGGGCCTTGACGAGCGCCACGAAGGGCACGG